>CANNAV010000193.1 GCA_947502585.1 uncultured Pseudovibrio sp. | reverse complement strand
TTTCCATGCAGACAAAACTACCTGCAGGATAGAGAAGAAAACCCAGCACTGTTAGGTCGCCTACACCGAGCGCTTACAAAACAAATACGTAAGGCGGTACTGAGCGGGCGATTACCTATCATGCTGCCTTGCTGCCCTTCGCATCCCCACTCGGATGGGAGCACATCATACTTTCGGGAGATTTCGACTGGTACTCTGGCGCAGCAGAGGTCAAGTCCCAGGTCTGCTGAACATAATGCCAACGAGATTGGGGAAAATCAGCACGTTCGCATAACACCACTTCTTAACGTGGTTCTACGCAGAAACCGTCCGATGGGACCAGCAACGGCCCTGGTTGGCAGGATAGCCCTTTTTTTTCAACGGGTGTGAAACATCAGGTGGCTTCCACAATAATGATGTTGGTAATGCCGGAATTTTCGCGGTGTTTTTTGGCTGCCTGATACTCTTCGCTGTTGTAGCAAGCCATCGCGGTTTCCATGTCGGGAAACTCGATTACCACGTTGCGGGGATGATTCGTGCCTTCCAGATCCTCAAACCTGCCGCCGCGGGCCAGAACGTTGGCGTTGTATTTTTTGAAAACGGCGGTGGCTCCCTCGGCGTAGAGCCTGTATGGCTCAGGATCTGTTACTGTGACGTGAGCGACCCAATAGGCTTTTGGCATTTTCTCTTCCTTTGAAACAGGAGGAAGCGGCGCCTGATGCGCCGCCCCTTCCTCTCGATATTTATATTGTATTTACCTGTTCAGGATTTTCGACAGAACAAGATAGGCAATGCCTGCCACAAACAGACCAACAAACCAGGCATATGTGTAGATGGTTGCAAACAGTGGTGAGGCCGGACCGGTGAGGCCTACTCCTGCCAGGAAGCCTGGAAGGTTTGGCAGGATACCGATGATCAGCGCCAGTACGCCTGCCCAGTTCCAGCCGTTCGAGCCGCAATAGATGCCGTTGTGCTTGAACAGGTCTTCCACGTTGAGCCTGGTTTTACGCAGCAGGTAGTAATCTGCGAGCATAACGCCCGCGATTGGACCCAGCAGTGCTGAGTAGGCAATCAACCAACCAATGATGTGGTTCACAAGGATCCACGGGAACATCACCAGACCGATGGCTGCTGTGATGTAACCGCCGGTGCGCAGGTTGATGGATTCAGGTGCCAGATTGGAGAATCCGTGTGCCGGAGCCACGACGTTTGCCGCCAGGTTGGTGGTCAGCGTTGCAACAATAAGCGCGAACAGAGCGATGATGATGCTCATACCGCCCATTTTTTCAGCCAGTACGATTGGATCCCATATTGGCTCACCGAAAATCACCACGGTTGCGGAGGTCACCGCAGAGGCAATGAAAGCAAACAGCGCCATAGGGACTGGAAGGCCAACAGCCTGCCCTATGAACTGGTCTTTCTGACTTTTTGCATAGCGCGTAAAGTCAGGAATGTTCAGTGCAAGGGTCGCCCAGTAGCCGACCATGCCAGTCAGGCTTGGCCAGAAGACATACCAGAACTGACCTTCTTTGGGCTGGCCTTCAGCAAACTGGCTTGGAGTAGACAGCATCGCGCCGAAACCACCCGCATTGACATAGGCCCATGCCAGTAGAGCCAGCCCCATCGCGAGCAGGAACGGAGCCGCATAGGTTTCCAGCCAGCGGATTGATTCCGTGCCATTTTTGATGAAGTAAAGATGCAAGGCCCAGAACGCCATGAAGCAGACAAACTGACCTGCATTAATGCCCAGAATTGGGAGTGGGTCCCCTGCCAGTGCTCCACTCATGAGCGTGTTCAGGATCACGTAGATTGCAGATCCGCCAACCCATGTCTGAATACCAAACCAGCCACAGGCCACGATACCACGGGCGATAGCTGGAAACTTTGCGCCAATCGGCCCAAAGGATGAGCGGAGCAGAACCGGGAACGGAATACCGTACCTGGTGCCTGCATGGCCGATCAGAACCATTGGAATAAGAACGATCGCGTTGGCCAGCAGGATCGTCATAACTGCCTGATCCCAGCTCATACCCGCGCCAATCAGATAGGACGCGAGCAGATAGGTCGGGATACAGACCACCATACCGACCCAGAGCGCAGAAATGGAAACCCAGTTCCATGTGCGCGCAACAGCTGCGGTTGGCAGCTGATCCTCATTGTAAAGATCGGCATCGATCCCCACAAGTTCCTGATGAATAATACCAAACTCGTCCGGTACGACATTCCCGCTTGAGCCCAGAATTGAATCCGACATTGAGTAATTCCCCCTCAGATTAAAAGCAGCAGATCCCCTCTGAAAATACAACTGCGTTTAATGATCAGCCCGCGCACACCACGCTGGCCTGAAAGCTGTCGCAGGTCTTTTCAGGTCCGCGGCAAGCCCAATTTTGTGTTTTCGGGCGCATCCTTATCAAAAAGCCAGTGCCCTCTTTTCGGAGATACGCTGTTAGTTCTGCTGGCAGGCTTAAACGCCAGCAGGCATCAGTTCAGGCCGACGCTCAATTTTACGCGGCGCTGTGATTTCCTTCCACCTTGACAAAGCGGCGCCGACCGGAGCGTTTGGCTCGCGACCTACAAATTCACCATGACCAGGCTCAGTTTTGACCGTGCTTTCCTCAATTGCGACTTTGCCGCGGGTGAGTGTGAAGCGTGGCAAACCGATCACCTCCCTGCCTTCGAACACGTTGTATTCGACGCAGGACTGCTGATTTGCAGCAGTGATTGTTTTTGAGCGGTCTGGATCCCAGACAACAATATCTGCGTCCGCCCCTTCCAGAACTGCACCCTTTTCAGGATACATATTCAGGATCTTTGCGATATTGGTTGACGTTACCGCAACGAACTCGTTCATAGTCAGGCGGCCAGTGCGCACACCGGTTGTCCAGAGCATTGGCATGCGGTCTTCCAAACCGCCAGTCCCGTTTGGTATCTTTGTAAAGTCGCCGACACCAAAGCGTTTCTGCTCCAGTGTGAAGGCACAGTGATCAGTTGCAACCGCCTGCAATGAGCCGGACTGCAAGCCTGCCCAGAGACTGTCCTGATGCTGTTTGTTGCGAAATGGAGGCGACATGACGCGTTGTGCGGCGTGGTCCCAGTTCGGATCAGCGTACTCGCTGTCATCCAGTGTCAGATGCTGGATGAGCGGTTCCCCATAAACACGCATGCCTTTTTGGCGGGCACGCCGGATCGCTTCATGTGCCTGCTCACAGCTTGTGTGCACGATGTAGAGCGGTACGCCCGCCATATCGGCGATCATGATTGCGCGGTTGGCTGCTTCCCCTTCCACTTCAGGCGGGCGGGAATAGGCGTGAGCTTCCGGGCCGTTGTTGCCTTCTGCCAGCAGTTTTTGCTGCATAGTCGCGATCACATCGCCGTTTTCGGCATGCACAAGCGGCATTGCGCCCAGAGCTGCACAACGCTGGAAAGATGCGAACATTTCGTCATCGTCCACCATCAATGCACCTTTGTAGGCCATGAAGTGCTTGAAGGTGTTGATACCACGATCAACTACTTCCTGCATCTCATTAAAGACCTGTTCGCCCCACCATGTGACAGCCATGTGGTAGGAGTAATCAGAGCATGCGGCACCGGATTTCTGTTGCCAGATTGCAAGCGCTTCCATCATGGACTGGCCAGGTGATGGCAAACAAAAGTCTACCACCATTGTTGTTCCGCCAGCCAAACCTGCCCGGGTGCCGATTTCGAAGTTGTCTGCGGAATGCGTTCCCATGAACGGCATTTCCAGATGCACGTGCGGATCAATTCCGCCCGGCATGACGTAACAGCCGGATGCATCCAGCGTTTCATCACCAGACAGGTTCTCGCCTAACTCGATGATTTTACCACCCTCAACGAGCACATCGCACTTGTATGTTCTATCGGCAGTTACAATCGTGCCGCCTTTAATAACTTTAGACATTTCGTAGTTCTCAACTCTTCCGGACCCGGGGTTATTCGGCTGGCTCGGTGGTATCCTGCTCAATTTCTGCGTACTCCAGAACTGCGTGGAACAACACATCAGCACCTGCTGTTGCCCACTCTCTTGAAATCTCTTCGTCTTCGTTGTGGCTCAAACCATCCACGCACGGGCACATGATCATGGCGGTTGGTGCAACGCGGTTGATCCAGCAGGCATCGTGACCAGCGCCGGAGATGATATCACTATGGGAATAACTCAGACGTTCGGCTGCATTTCGCACGGCAGAGACACAGCCTTTATCAAAGGTGACCGGATCAAAGTGCCCAACAGCTTCAATCTCAATACCCAGGCCCAGTTCCTCCGCAATCCCTAGCGCGCCGACTTCCAGCCTGGCTTTCATACTATCCAGAACATCCTGATGTGGTGAGCGGAAGTCGATGGTAAAGACGGTTTTACTAGGAATCACGTTGCGGCTGTTGGGGTAGACGTCGCAATGACCAATGGCGCCAACGGCTTCCGGCTGGTTTTCCATGGCGATCTGATGCACCAGCTCTGTGATCCGTGCCATACCAAGGCCGGCGTTCTTGCGCATTGGCATTGGGGTTGAACCAGTGTGACTGTCCTTCCCTGTGAGGGTAACCTGCAACCACCACAGACCCTGACCATGGGTGACAACACCGATGTCCTTTTTCGCAATTTCCAGGATTGGCCCTTGCTCGATATGAAGTTCAAACATTGCGTGAAGTTTGCGCGCACCTACTGGTTCTTCCCCCACATAGCCGATGCGCTTCAGCTCATCTGAGAATTTTTTGCCTTCAGCATCTTCGCGATCATAAGCCCAGTCCTGCGTGTGCATGCCAGCAAACACACCCGATGCCAGCATGGCGGGTGCGAAGCGGGTGCCCTCTTCATTGGTCCAGTTGACGACTTCAACTGGGTGTTTGGTTTTGATGCCACGCTCACGGATAGATCGGATCACCTCCAGACCTGCAAGTACCCCAAGCACACCGTCATATTTACCACCCGTCGGCTGTGTATCCAGATGAGAGCCGATCATGACCGGATCAAGATCCGGGTCTTCTCCTTCCAGACGGGCAAACATGTTGCCCATGGTATCGACGTGCATTGACATGCCTTCAGCCAAACACCAGCTGGTGAAAAGCTTGCGGCCCTCAGCATCTTCGTCTGTGAGCGTTTGCCTGTTGTTGCCGCCACGAACACCGGGTCCGATCCGGGCCATGTCCATCAGGCTACGCCACAGTCTGTCTCCATTAATACGATGATTTGAGCCAAGTTTACTCATAAGCCTCTCCGATAACGTTTTTACAACGTCGTTTTATTCGACTTACCCGTTTTCTATTCTATTAAACACAACAGGTTTGCCATAGTTATCCGGTTTCCCGAAGGAGTATAAAACTGATGAGGACTTTCCCAAGGCTCAAGCTGTACCGCTTTTCTGACAGAACATGCGCAGATTACAGACAAAATATGCCAAAATTCAATCTACCTGATTTCCCGAAGGTTTATTTTCCCATCTGAAACAGATAGATACGGGTTGCGGAGGTGTCCCCTTATACAATAGTTTAACTCAGCTTCAATTCTGGATATTCCCCTCCCAAAACTTTGGGTAAATTGGACCAAACAGTCAATTACCTGTCAACCGACCTTCAGAAATGGATCAATCTTACCAGACAACTTACAACTTACCAGACAACTTAAAAATTACTTTGATATTCCAATAGCAAAATCACTTAGAAGACTTGCTGAAACCGCGCGATAAGCGTGTAATACCAACCTGCATAATCATTGACCTGTTATTGCCCAGTCCCGTGATGCAATTGTTTTGATCCGCCCTGTTTC
>CANNAV010000192.1 GCA_947502585.1 uncultured Pseudovibrio sp. | reverse complement strand
ATGAGGCCGTCGAGAATGGACCTGGTGCTGCCGTCGGGCAGCAATGCCTTGGTTCCGAGCCGGAGCTTTGCTTTGTCGGTTACCGTGATGGTGTTGCCATTGGTGGGGCCGGCCAGCACCCAGACGAATTGATCTTCGAGGGAGCCGACACGGCAGTTGGTTGCCGCCCGGATGATGGTGCCGTCTTCTTTCTGGATCGCGCCGTCCGAGCGCAGGATGTCGAGGACCGGCACGTGCTGACCCTTGAACTTGCCATCGGCGCAGTAGAAAGCGTGACCGGGAGTGACCATCAGACCGTGGAAGTCGAGGATGTGCTTGGCCCGGTTGGTCTTGGTACGTTTGACCCGGCCTGGAACCAGGTTGCCGTTCTCATCGTAGGAGGTGACGATGTCGTCTGGCTGGATTTCCTCAATCGGCTTTTTGCTGCCGTCCCACATGGAAATCTGAGTGCCAGCGAGGAAGCAATAGTCTTCAGGGACGATATTGGGAAGGGACCAATTACTATGTTCCCAAGCTTTGCCATCAAGGACCATTTTTAAAAAATATGGCGTGTTCTTTGTCTCTGCATTCTCATATGTTTTATCATGAGCCATGCTGTTATATAGAGCGTATATATCTTCTGGATATGGTTCATCTAACCGCTCTGCTATCTCAGATAATAGTTTCGCTGTAATTCTAATATTATCACTTGTGTTATGAACATCACTTCCAGGTATTAGTGCAGCCCAAGTTTCATTTATATTTCCAGGAAGTATAGTAGAGGATCCAAATGGGTTTATGTAATCATACCAACCCCTACTCATTTCTGTATATATAACAGCCTTAACTAAGTTGGAATCTACTCCAAATTCGTTGGCAGCGCTATTAATCAATGAATTATTTTGTCTAACGAATACGCCTGCGCCGTGATTGTCTTGTAGGGACAAGTAAACGGGAATCGGCCCTAATGGGTTAATGTCGATTCGATTTTCAAATATTCCGCTTTTAAAGGCATCAATATCATTAACATCTTGATGTTCAAAACTAAGTTTCTGATTTGTGTTGTTTAGTATCGCTTGAATTCTATCTTCAGATTTTGAAAGATATTCTGTCATTCTCTATTTCCCCCTGCTTACCAGCACCTAAAATCAAAACCGGCTGAGTATGGGCCGTCTTCAATGGTAATTATCACTCTTGAAGGCGTTATTGAAATATAGGAATCAACATCTGTTTTCATATCTCTGTTAGTTACATGCTGAAATTTTATGTCTCTAATTTTACTCTCTAACTCATTAGTATTTTGAGTGAAATATCTATAGACTCTTGTTGCTCTGTAAGAGCATTCTTCGTCATTACCTCCCACATATACTTGGTTTCCTTCCGCAATAATTGTTGCGTTTTTACCTAGTATACTATCAACAGCATCAAGTTGATTGGAGAAGTTAACTAACTTAACTTCGTTTTTCACAATAGATATTAAAAACGGCGAGCATATTGCTACTATAATTAAGATAATTATAGATATGCGTCTAAGTTTGTTCGTCATTGAAGGCCTTTATTTATGAGTATTGGGTCTATCCCCGCAAAGGTAATGGAATGGACGGCTCCTTCCCTGCGGCGTCGAATGCGCCATAGTGGGGACTTGGCAATCACTTACTAGACGAGAGGAACCATCCAATGCCGATAGTAACGATAGGTCTTGATCTGGCCAAGTCTGTTTTTCAGCTGCACGCGATTGATGAGCAAGGGGCGGTTATTGTGCGCAAGCGTCTCACGCGTGGTCAGGTTTTACCCACGCTTGAAAAAATTCCGCCTTGCCTGATTGGCCCTACTGGCCCATAGCTCCGATAATGGCCAAAATTCAGAACAAATCAAGCTCACGGCCTTTTGCTCACTCTTTACAGAACACGCATATTGTAAAGAGTGGATGCTTTTGAAGCGTTTGATATCAGTACGTTACACGGGTTCGGATGGCTTAGCCCAAGTGGCGAAATGTAAAGAGTTTTAACAGCAGCCTTCAAGATTGCCGTGTGCGCTGATTTTGGCGTTCAAATCCGTCCCGAAGGCGTTATGGCTCCGATTCATTGTAATGTTCCGTATTCGTATCCATTTTTGGCCACTATCGGAGCTATGAGCCAGTAGGGCCCAGAAGGAACGGGCCCTGGAGCGCCAGAGGCGGTCGAGCCGTGATCCTGATCGGGGAATGGGGATGTGAGGGACCAGCCCGGTGTGCTTGCGGGCCGGATCGGTTTCTAGTGCAGCGTTTTAGGCCGTGCCTTGCTTTCCTTGCGCTGTTTGGCTTCCTGGGCGCGGCGCTGCTTGCGGCTCATGCTGGGTTGATTGGCTGAGTCCCGCATGGAGAGCGGGATGTTGGGCGCAGCAGATGCCTGCAGAACCGGGTCTTGCTTGAACGAGCCCCCGGCTTCACCCTGAAGGGGAGCGGGCAGGCGTGGCGGGAAGGCCTGTTCCCATTCGCTATGCTGGTAGATGTCTTGCGTGGTCAGCGCGGAGATCTTCAGGACGTAATCCTCTGGCTTGGGCAACTTGTCGCCGAACGGCCAATGGAACACGTGGTTCAATACATTTTGGCCGTCTTTACAGAACCCCATCTTGTCAACCGGGCCGTAGATTTCGATGAGGCCGTCAAGAATAGACCTGGTGCTGCCATCGGGTAGCAGTGCCTTGGTGCCGAGCCGGAGCTGAGCTTTGTCTGTGACTGTAATGGTGTTCCCGTTATCGGGTCCTGCCAGAACCCAGACGAACTGATCTTCGAGGGAGCCAACACGGCAGTTGGTCGCCGCCCGGATGATGGTGCCGTCTTCCTTCTGGATTGCGCCGTCCGAGCGCAGGATGTCGAGGACCGGCACGTGCTGGCCCTTGAACTTGCCATCGGCGCAGTAGAAGGCGTGGCCGGGAGTGACCATCAGACCGTGGAAGTCGAGGATGTGCTTTGCCCGATTGGTCTTGGTACGTTTGACCCGGCCTGGAACCAGGTTGCCGTTTTCGTCGTAGGAGGTGACGATGTCGTCGGGGCGGATGTCCTCAATCGGTTTCTTGCTGCCGTCCCACATGGAAATTTGGGTGCCTGCGAGGAAGCAATAGCCTGTGTCATCATTTAATTGACCAGATGCAATAAGTTCTCTTAGCCCTGATAAACGTTCATTTCCGGGCAGCATCCTTTCAACAATAGAGGAGTAGTTTTGGAGGTATTCTTGAGCGATATCTGTGTTATCGATGTCTACGTTGTAAGCACCGTTTTCCGCTATTGCTGTAGCGCGCCGATCTTCCACATATTCTTCACCAACGTTGTAAAAATACACGGCAAAAGCTTCTTGTTCTAAGCCGCTAAGTGTATCCCAGTTAGAGATATTATGTGCCCCCCAAGATAACCCTTTTTCGATCATTAGTGATGCGAATTTAACAGTCGCGTTGTTAAATGTATTACTAAGTGCATTTACTAGATTATTATAGTCTGAGTTGTATTGCTTTAGCTCTAATGGGTCTGAGTTTTGATACTTTTGATTGTATTCATCAAGCAAACCAATTGCAGTGTATAGTTGGATGTTTCCCACTCCAACATCAATCATTACAGGGTTTAGCAGTTTGTTCGCTGTACTTAGATTTGTTCGCCAATCAGCACCTTTAGATTGAACGTAGTTGTAATTCTCTAAGATTGCTTCATGGCTATTGTTGAGGGCTGTAGACCAATAGTCTGCAAATTTTTGACTTAAAAGGTCAGGTAGTGTTTCATGTCTATCATTGTATTCTTCAAGAATAGATCCTAATACTACAGATGAGCTTACTCCTGTTATGTTCTGTATATTTAGAGCGGTATCACTGTACATATCGACAACGCTCAATACTTTATCTTGATAGATCATAGGTTCTTCGCTGGACATATTAAGCTTTTATACCCCTTGATATATTTGATAGAAAAACAGTGTGTACATTGCGGCTAGGAAAGAGATCGGCTCAAATAATTTCAGCCGCTTTTTGTCTCGGATCAGTTTAATTAGGTATATAGGTGAGAAAAGAGCGGTGAAAAAACCCGGAGAGAAAAATACGCAAAATACTAGGACCATCGTCTCGACGAACCTGCGAACATGACTTGGTCCGCCTAGTGTTTCCCAAAAAGCCAAAATAAGTCCTAATCCAACTACTGTTAGAATAAAGTATATCGTTATAATACTTATAAAGCTAATTATAACCCTAATCATTGAAATCGCCATTTACGTTTACGTTTTTGCTATCGACTTGCTCTGAACGATGTTTTGAGGGCATCTCAGGTTCGAGCCCTGGTAAAGCTGGCTCTGAAGGCGGTGGAAGCCCTTCTCCGATAGGTAGAAGTTGCTCTCCTACTTCTGCGTGAGGGACTTTGTGAAGAGGAGGAAGGGTATCCAGCTCACTCCGATCAGGTTGTTCGCGCTCTGAGACATAAACGGCTGCATTGAATGTGCTGTACCGGATGCCATCTCGTTTACCGTACCAAGCAACCCTGTTGTTGATGATGTATGCGTTAACTGAACCTGTGTCCCCTAATCTTCGCACTTCAATCCAGTTCGGGGGTGTAAGCCGGAACCGCCGAAATTTCCGTTCCCGGTGTTTGGCAATCATGGGTTCGTTCCAACAAAGGTAATGGAATGGACGGCTCCTTCCCTGCGGCGTCGAATGCGCCATAGTGGGGACTTGGCAATCACCTACTAAACGAGAGGAACCATCCAATGACCTGCTCTGAGAATGGTTTGACTAAACTATAGCACATATCATCCATATATACGCCGCTTACCGACGAAAGTCAGCTTTTTACATATTTAGCGGGCTGACGAAGAACAGTCCTCAGTTTTTCAGGCGGTGTCTTGCGCGGGTCATTCAAATAGATTTCGTGGTGGTGCCCGTTTCCTACCAAACCATGCTCCGGCATGAACTCGTGGTGCATTCGCGCTATAGTAGGACCTTCATCGCTGTATGATCCAATATGAAGAATTTGCACACTCAGGCCTTCTTCGAACGCCTCAAGACGTAGCGTTTTTGGACGCTCACCCAACTTCTTGGCGGCTTTCTCGGCGCATTGTTCAAACATCTCAGTGGTAATCCAGTCTGGCTGCATGATCATCATTGTCCACAGCCATTCGTCTTTCCGGTCTGCGGTGAAGGCCGTCATATCTTCTGCCCACCATAAACCTTCAAGAGGCGCTACAACATAGTCCTTTTCTAGAGTGCCCTTGGACAAGAATTTGAGGCCGTAGCTAACCGAATAAAGCCAAGATATAGCGTTGTCGTATTCAACATTGCCTGCCCCAGGGGGGCCCGCACCACCTATCATCACGAAATTCATCCTTGGCACTTTAGCAATCACTATCTCTTTGGCCGACGGCACATAGAGAGGTTTCAGCATCTTCTTAAAGTCAACTTTTTCCATTACTTTCTCCTTGGACGTAAGCGCTGCTTAAGCCCCACCTTGACTTTCTGTCGGCTCTCCGAGGCGTTGTTGCAGTATTCGACTGACCTGGTGTATCTTCTTCGAAATTTCCTATTCTGAAGATTATCTTTATGCCATTTAAACACACAGATGATCGGCGTCACAAGTTCGACAAAGCCCAATTCAAAGTGAAGTACTGGTCTGAGTATAATGAAAGCCTGCGTCGACGCGGTGACATCACAATCTGGATTGATGATAGCGTTGCAGATGCGTGGGTCCACCCCGGCGAGCAACCGCCGTGGGAAGCCGGCCGCGTACTCTGATCTGGCCATAGAAACCTGTTTGAGGATCAGGTCAGTCTTCGGTTTGGGCTTAAGGCAAACACAGGGT
>CANNAV010000191.1 GCA_947502585.1 uncultured Pseudovibrio sp. | reverse complement strand
CAGAAGGGATGCTATCGACAATCGAGCCATGGCAGCCTAAACACTATCAGATGTCTCAGAACTCCAGGGCACTACAGTGTCTGTTGTCCGGTATTGAGTGGATTTGCCGTCAGTCTTTGGATCAGGAGAATGGAAATGCCTGTCCCTATACTCAGGTTTGCTGGATAAGAGCGGAACGACGATCACGCAGTATCTCTGTTCTGCCCGACAGGCCGGCAAACCAAGTGGCCTCCCTCATCATTACGTTGGCAACGGGACAGGTTGTTAAAGAGCACATGCATCCCATTCCTCTTTTCGGATATATACTTGATGGTGAGCTGAGGATCACCTATGAGAAAGAGGTTCCTCTGACCTTTACAAAGGGGAGGTGTCTATTGAGGCCGTCAATACCTGGCACTACGGCAAAAATACCCAACAGTGCAAACGCGAGTCCCAGCCGTGTTTATGGGTGTAAGGATTTGCCAGGTGTGATAGTGCCTCCTGAATAAAGTGGTTTGCGCAAAGACGGGATCCTGCAAACTGCTTTAATTCTTTGTTGGAGCGTACCTTACCCGGAAATCGGATCCATTTTTCGGGATACGCTGTCAGTTTGGCAAGCAGTGTGAGCTGCGGTGGTGGTTTCGGGCGCGATGACCCAATTGAAGTTAGTCTGTCTGAGCGTTGCATGTGATCGCGGTGGCCGCAGAGTTTTGAACCATGTTGACTTTGAGGTTGGTTCAGGCGAAGCTTTGATCGTGCAGGGTCCCAATGGTGTAGGTAAATCCAGTCTGTTGCGCGTGATTGCAGGATTGGTTGCGAAAGCGAACGGCACGATCGAGCTGGAAGGTGGGGTGCATGAGCGCTCTGTTGCCGAGCATTCGCATTACTTTGGCCACCTTGATGCATTGAAGCCGCTGCAATCTGTCCTTGAAAACCTGAGTTTCTGGCGCGATTTCTTTGAGCCTGCTGTTTTTGGTGGCGGCAAAGTGCGTGAGAGCATGAGTGAGCTGGAAGCGCTGGATACGCTTGGTATTGCGCATACCGCAAGTTTGCCTGCGGGTTACTTGAGTGCCGGTCAGCGCCGACGCCTTTCGGTGGCGCGCTTGCTGGTGGTGCCACGCCCGATCTGGTTACTTGATGAGCCGACCTCAGCGCTTGATAAGGCCTCTGAAGACGTGTTGCTGGAGCTGATTGCCGAGCATATCCAGGTTGGTGGCCTTGTGGTAGCTGCAACGCACCTTCCGCTCAACCTGCCAAACACTAGGTTCCTCAAACTGTTGCCTGTGACGAGCGAGAGTGAGTATATGTTTGCCGGAACGGATCTGGACGATTACTTCGACGAAGACGAGTAGGACGAGGGCTGATCATGAATTGGATGAAGGTTCTTTTTATCCGTGAGTATCAATTGGCGAACCGCGTTGGCGGTGGTGCGTTGATTGGCGTTCTGTTCTTTCTGGCTGTTGTTACAATTTTTCCGTTCGGTGTTGGGCCGGACATGATCCTGCTGTCCCGCATTGGTGCTGCGATCCTTTGGATTGGCGCACTGCTGGCAACACTGCTTGGACTCGACCGCCTGTTTCAGGCAGACCGTGAGGACGGCAGTCTTGAACTGTTGGTAATGTCCGGGCGTTCTCTGGAGTTGGTTGTTCTGATCAAGTGCGCGGCTCACTGGGCGGCGACGGGTCTTCCGCTGGTGCTGGCAACGCCGATTCTGTCTCTGTTTGTGGGGCTTGACTTCCGGAGCGTTGTTCTGGTGACCCTGACCTTGCTTGTTGGCGCCCCTGCACTGACGCTTGTTGGTGCAGTTGGTGCTGGTGTAACCGTGTCCATGCGGCGGGGGGGAGTGCTGCTCTCCATTTTGGTTATTCCGCTGGCAATTCCAATTTTGATCTTTGGCGTGAGTGCCGCGACAGCAGGAGCGATCGACTCCAATAACTTCTTCGTCCCATTCCTGTTTTTGTGTGCGCTGACACTTTTTGGTCTTGTTGTTGGACCTCTGGCAGCTGCTGCAGCGCTTCGTGTTTCTGGTGACTGACGACGGCCACTCAGACCCTGCTGAAATTTCAGGAAGCGTTAAGTCTATGAAAAACCGTATAAAATGCGCGAAATCCCAAAGAAGTGATGCGTCAAATTGCGGATAATCAATGACTGTGACCGGTCCGTGACACTATGTTCACATTGATGCTTCGTCAATCTCAGTTTAGAACGGCTCTATGACCTTATACGATCTTGCAAACCCAACCCGGTTCCTGAAGCTTGTGAAAGCTGTGCTTCCCTGGATTATCGTTGCGACGGTCGCTGCGTTTGCAGTTGGCTTGTACTTCGCGTTTTTTGTTGCGCCTGAAGATTATCAGCAAGGCCAGACAGTGCGCATTATGTTTGTGCATGTCCCTGCTGCCCAGCTTGCATTGATGTGTTATGCAATGATGGCACTTTCTTCGATTGGTTCTCTGGTTTGGAAGCATCCGCTGGCTGATGTTTCGGCCAAGGCGTCTGCACCTATTGGTGCTGCATTCACATTTCTGGCTCTGTTTTCCGGCGCTGTCTGGGGCAAGCCAATGTGGGGCACATTCTGGGTCTGGGACGCAAGATTGACCTCCTTCCTTGTGCTGCTGATTATGTATCTTGGCATTATCGCGCTGTGGAAGGCGATTGAAGATCCTATCAAGGCTGCGAAAGTGAACGCGATTATCACGCTGGTTGGCATGATCAACGTTATCATCATTAAGTTCTCTGTTGAGTGGTGGAACACACTGCATCAGCCGCCAAGCATTATCCGTGCTGATGGCCCTGCCATTCATTCTTCTATTCTTATTCCGCTTGGTTTGATGGCGTTGGCTTTTGTGCTTTTGTTTGTGACTTTGCATCTGATGAGCATGCGTAACGAGATTATGCGCCGTCGGATCAGAGCAATGCGGATGCGTGCAGCATCTGTTGCTCCAGCTGCTTCCAGCAGCACAGTCACGAAAGCAGCTCCTGCCGGTGCGAGGTAAGTATAATGGATTTTTCAGAGTTTGGTCGTCACGCTGAGTATGTGATTGCTGCTTATGCAATGGCTGCACTTGTTATCGCTGTGCTGATTATCTGGGTGCGCTCAGACAAATCTCAGTTGGACAAAGAAATGCAGGCGCTGGAAGCCAGCGGTATTCGCCGTCGTTCCACACGTCGTGCTGACCCTTCCGTCAGCCATGTGGTTTCCTCAAGTGCTGATGATAAGAGTGAGAGCTAACAGGAATGGCTAGTGATATGGATGAGGAAAAGAAGTCTGGCGTTTCTCCGCTGTTTCTTCTTCCGCTGATTGTTTTTGGTGCTCTCGCGGTTCTGATGGGTTTCATGATGCTGTCAGGCCATGACTCCAAGGAACTGCCTTCTGCGTTGATTGATAAGCCTGCACCTGAATTTGCACTGCCTCCAGTTGCCGGATTGGAGCGTGATGGTGTGCAGGTTCCAGGGTTCCAGCGCAGTGATCTGCTTGGTCAAGTTACCGTCGTGAATATCTTTGCGTCCTGGTGTGCACCGTGCCGCGCCGAACACAAATACTTGATGGATCTTGCTAAGGACGACCGTTTTGAGATTGCTGGCCTGAACTACAAGGACACTGACGTTAAGGCGAACCGGTTCCTTGCGGAGCTGGGCAATCCTTATGACCGCGTTGGGTTTGACACCGGCCGGGCTGGCATTGAATGGGGCGTTTACGGGGTTCCTGAGACTTTCATCGTCGATGAGAAGGCTCAGATCCGCTATAAGTTTATCGGGCCATTGAGTGAAGCCAGCTATCGGGATGTCTTCTTGCCAGAACTTGAAAAAGTGCTGACTGAGTCCAAATAGAACCAGTGCCTCTAATGCCTAAGGTTTTCAGGGGCTCACTGGGATGTGATTCTACAGTTATCTGGTTATTGTTTAGATTAGCGCTGCATCAGCGATGACTTGAACAATAGCGAAGGGCCGAAATGCGGTGGTTTTCTGTAAATAGATTGACGGGTATTATTCTCGCAGCGGGAATTGGTTTTGCGACCTCTCTCTCAGCTCAGGCGGAAACACCAAAGGCTGTGGTTGAGCTGTTTACCAGCCAGGGCTGCTCGTCATGTCCACCTGCTGACCAGTTTCTGGAGGAGCTTGTCTCCGACCAGAAGGATGTGGTCACCCTCTCTTACCATGTAGATTATTGGAATTACTTCGGCTGGAAGGACACTTTGGGTTCGCCTATGTTCACTCAGCGCCAGAAGGATTATGCTAGGAGCCGTGGTGATGCGCAGATCTATACGCCTCAGGTTGTGGTGAATGGTCGTGGGCATATGGTTGGCAGTGATCGTGGTTCTGTGAGGAATGCGATCCGCAAATCTTCTGGTATGAGCGTTCAGGTTGAAGCGATGCTTGATGACAGTGCGCTCGAAGTTCAGCTCTCCGGTTCGTTGAAACAGTCAGGTAAGAAGGCTGACGTTTATCTTCTTGGAATTGACAAGGAAGCGGTAGTGGAGATCCAGCGTGGCGAAAATGCTGGTACAACGCAGACTTATAAGAACGTGGTGCGTAGTATTATGCCGATTGGCATGTGGTCGGGTACTGCTGAAGTGTTCCGTTTGCCGCGGACCGCTTTGAAGATGTTCGACTCCAAGAACTGGGCCGTTTTGGTTCAGACCAACTCTGGTGAGATGCCGGGTGAAATCATCGGCGCAGCCTTTTACGATAAGTAGAACTGCCTGATAATTTGCGAGTGATTTTCATTTGCAAACATAGAGTGCAAATAAGCATAAAAACTGGCTATTTGAACCTGTTCCATTGTTTAATATGCCACTGAAACCTGATAGAGGACGATAACTTTCTAAGCAGTCGTCGAGTTTGAATTAGGGTGGATGTGGCACATGGACCAGAGCATGCGCTTTGCGCTGGGCAGCATCGTCATTGGCATACTGGTATTTGTGCTCAAGTACTTCGCCTTTGCGTTGACTGGCTCCATCGCGTTCTATTCTGACGCTCTTGAAACCTCCATCAATATCGCGAGTGCTTCTGCTGCTGCCGGTGCTTTGTATCTGGCGCGCAAACCCGCTGATCAGAACCATCCATATGGACACTACAAGGCAGAGTATTTTGCTGCTGTTCTTGAAGGGGTTCTGATTGTTCTGGCGGCAATCCTGATTCTCCGCAAGGCCTATATGGGTTTGACTGAGCCGTATGAGCTTGAGGTCAATTTTCAGGGTATTGCGCTGAACTTCCTGTCTTCCGTTATCAACTTGTTCTGGGCAATGGCCTTGATGCGCATCGGCAGGACGAACCGCTCTCCTGCTCTGCAGGCAGATGCCCGACATATCATGACGGATGTTTATACATCTCTGGGAGTGTTTGCCGGTATCGCTGCTGTGTGGGCTACAGGCTGGCAGATGTTTGACTTGATTCTTGCGGGGGTTGTGGCAGTCAACATCATGTGGTCCGGCTGGAAGCTGGTGCGTGAGTCCGTCGGTGGGCTGATGGATGAGGCGGCACCCGAAGAGGAACAGGTGGAAATCCGGGCACTGATTTCCAGGTTTGGTAATGGGGCGTTGGAAGCTCATGACCTGAGAACCCGCCATGCCGGCCATGTGACCTTCGTTGATTTTCATCTGGTTGTGCCAGGTGAGATGAGCGTTCTGGATGCTCATGCGATTTGTGATCGCATTGAGGAAGGCATCGCCGAAAAAATGCCGGGAGCACTTGTAACTATCCATGTTGAGCCTGAAAACCACGCCAAGCACTCAGGAATTGTGGTTTTATAGGCACTTATACCAACCGTCCCAATCATTGACTCGTGTTTATTTGTTTCCTTTTGGTGTTACTTGTGATTGCCTATTGAAG
>CANNAV010000190.1 GCA_947502585.1 uncultured Pseudovibrio sp. | reverse complement strand
CGGAATGCCTGCTCAAAGATCAGCATGATCTTCTGAACTTCTATGACTTTCCGCAGATGCACTGGCAGTCGATCCGCACCTCCAACCCGATTGAATCCACGTTCGCCACCATCAGGCACCGCACAAAACGCTCAAAGGGATGTCTCAACCGGGACGGTATGCTGCACATGATGTTCAAAATCGGCCAGTGCGCACAGGTGAGCTGGCGAAAATTACGCGGCTTTGCCGATCCTGGCAATGTCATCACAGGCATCAATTTCAAGGATGGAATTGAACAGCCAGAACCCGATCAAAAAGCTGCTTAAGAAAAAGCTCATACACCAGAATTGACAATAGCTCCCAGGCGCATCCCCGGCAACGACACTCTGGAAGCTGAAATCAAGGCATGGGAAATCGAACGAAACACCACAAAGGGAAAGGTAAACCGGCGCTTCTCAACTAAGGAGGCCCGTATCAAACTGGCTCATCTTTACCCCCAAAATAAGCTGAATCGCGGGATTAGAGCTCCAACACAAATGACAGGAGAGCCAAGGTTGGTCCAAATGAACTTCATGCGTTTGAATTCGACCTGCCCGCGAGCACAAGGAAAACCAACCCTGCGACAGAAAGAGCAAAGGGCATTAATTCTCTGGATAGGATGGTGATCTGGGCGTCGTTCAGCCCGTCCAGATTGATTCCGGTTAGTCTGGTTATGACGACAAGAGTCAGCGTGTTGGCAACTGCCACCAACCCCGGCTTTAGAAACGAGCGGAAGAATACACCATAAAGGGCAAACAGTCCCAACCCTAGATGGAAGCCGCCAAAATCAACTCGAATACTGGTGATACCATCTGGTGCTAGAACTGCTGTTCCGCTGATGACAGTTGGGCCTATTACGCCCGTGATCCCGGCCAGACACATGATAAGCCCACACATCAGCAAAGCCACTCGTGGTATCCCGGATATTATTTTCTGTGGCATTGTGCTCATTTGCTTTCCCCTTTTGCTGGCGTTTCTGTGCAGTGCGCAACGCCCACGAATTAGGCCTGGCAACCTGGGCTGACATTTGTGTAATGCAAAGAGTACCGGATTAGCAAAATCCGGTACTCTTGTTGTTTGATAAATTGCTGGTTCACATTGGGCCTAAGCGCCCAAATGCTTTTTGAAGAATTCCAGCGTAGCAGATTCTGCTGCGACAGCGGCTTCTTCCGCACGGCCAGAACGACCCAAACGTGCAAATGCGTGTCCGACACCGGCATGCACCTTGACAGTGCCGTCTTTCGATTGCTCGACATGTTCGGTGATTGCAGCCTGAGCTTCTGGTGGGCACAGGTGGTCTTCGGCGCCCAAATGGATCAAGAGCGGAGTTTGAGGACCGCAGCTGTTTCCAAGATCCTGACTGATTGCGACCGGGTAGAAGCAAACCACGGCATCAGCTGAATTTGACGTCGACATCCGGTAGGCAACGCGCCCACCCAAACAATAGCCGACAACACCGATCTTACCTTGCAGATTGGAACTCTTGCGGAGAAGTGAAACGGCCGCGTCCATATCACCAAGGCTTGCCTCAAGGTCAAATCCATGCATCAGGCCCATGGCCTTTTCGCGGTCTGCCTCCAGAGCAGCGTTCAGTTCAATATCGCGTTCCTGACGCCAGAACATATCCGGTGCGATAACATCATATCCTTGTTCAGCGAACCAATCAGATGCTGCTCGGATATTATCGTTCACACCGAAAATTTCCTGGATCAGAACGATCCCGCCAATAATGTCGCCCGATGCGGGTCGGCTGCGGTAAGATGAAAAGGATTGGCCGTCAGCTGCATTAATAGCGATTGTCTTACTATCAATAGCCATGTGTTGTGCTCCGTGTTGAACGCTAAGGGGAACAAGTTCGAGGGGTTTGTGAGTGGTGAGGGGGGGTGGCAGAGTGAGGGGGAGTTTACCCAATGATGCCCGCTTCTTTGTAATAGCGCACAGCACCGGGATGCAGGGGTATGGGAGAATCCGCCATACGTTCTGGAACGAGCGGATAGCTCAGGGGGCTATGATGAGACGGAATGTGGCTAAATTGCTGCTCGATCACCTCGCGGGTTTCAACCAGACACCATGTCAACAAATGCGCAAGATCTTCGGGCATATCATCGCGCACCAGCACAGCAAAATCAGAGAAGTTAAGCGCAGTCAGATCTTCTGTCTGACCTTCCCAGAAATTCGCGGGAATAACGGCCCGGGGCCATCCGTATTGGGCCTCCAGCTTAGTAAGGGCGGCATCTTCTGCTGGTAGGAACACCAATGATCGGTTCGCCACAGCATCCCGCCACCAGGGCGTCATACAGGCTTCTTGCAGCAGGGCATCGACTTCACCATCGCGCATGCGGAACACCGATTGTTCGGGTCTGGTATCGGCAATCAGCTTTCCGCCCCAGGACCCCAGGGTGTCACGGTCGATGCCGTGGGCCTCAAGATAGCGGGCTGCCGTATAGCCGATCAGATTCATACCGTCATCTTCCGAAGTCGCAAGCGTGATCGGCGGCTTTTTCTTACGCAGTTCTTCAAAGGTTGAAACGCCAAATTTCGGGTCAATGGCGAATACCATCCGATCTGTTTGAGGAAGAATTGCGAGCGTGCGCAGCCGGGGAAGCGGATTTCCTTCGAAGATTCCGTTTCCGGTCAGCGCGCCCGGCAGCATCTGCACAGGTGTGGCAATACAAAGATCAACCTTACCATTTGAAACTGCGATCGGAGAGTCCGCGCCGGCAAGGAGATTCCATATTGCAACCCGCGAGCCCTTTGCGGTGCGGTCGCAGACCTCCTGGCACAGCCAGGAGCAGATGCGGTGGAAATTCGCTTGCCCCCAGTCACCCGTGAAGTTCAGGTGGACTCTGCGATCAAGTTTTGGCTGATTTTCCGTATCGGGCGCAGTCGTCATTTTATGGTGACCTCCTATTGCTTTTATCTTTTTATAGGATTATTGAATGATATACAATGCGTTTTTCCCAACAAGTGGGAAATATGATATTGTAATTCGATATGTGTTTTTGATATTTACAAAAGAAGGTGAAACTGATCTGAAGGTCCAATTGCACATATTGTAGAAATAGCGCCAATGTTTGTACGATGTTCGTAGGGTGGATTTGGTGCAATTCAAAAAGACCCGGTACAGAATCATAGTTGGCTATGTTAAATGACTTACACTAAGCGTGTCCGAACGTTGGCTTTGGGACAGCAAGAAAGCGTACCGGGAATCAAGGGGTTTGGACTAATGCTTAACCCGCGACACTTAGCAAGCCCACCAACCAGGAGAAGATTATGGCTAAACTTGTAGAACTCGATGAGGTTGTAACACTGGCTGAACAGCTTGCCAGCAATGAGGGCCCTGTTGTTCTGGTGAACGTGTTCTCGATTGATCCGAAGGACGAAGAAGCATTGGTCGAAGCATGGGCGCATGATGCCGGTTTTATGAAAATGCAACCTGGGTATATTTCGACTCAGATGCATAAGGGTCTGGCAGGCAGTGGTGCTTATATGAACTATGCAATATGGGAAGACGTGGCGTCTTTCCGTGCCGCCTTCACTAACCCCGAGTTCCAGGCTCGCATCGGCCAGTACCCCGAAAGCGCTATCGTGCGACCTCACCTGTTCACCAAAATGGCTGTCCCGGGTTTTTGCGTGGGCTAAACTGGAGTTCCTTCCTGATCCCGGACAATTTCGTTATGTTCGTATGCAGCCATTTTCCAGGTCCTTTCTGATAAACTTGGCAAGGCGTTTTATACTGAATTGCTGAATGACGGCGCTGACGGTTGTAAAATACCTCTATGTACTTGAAGATCGCAGCTTTTGCCTGCTGCCTTGTCGCAAACACTGTGAGGTGAACCAGTTCCTTTTTCAGTGAGGCGAAAAAACTCTCCATTGGGGCGTTGTCACAGGCAGGCATGGGCGGCTAACTCAGAATTAGTTGATATAGCACAAATATGAGTATTAATGTCATATTTATAAGGAGTTAGTAGTGGAAGAGTTCGGCCGGCGCTCCGGCACTTTTGGTCGAATGCGTTTCCTGTGCCTTCATAGTAAATTGAGCAAAGGTTGACCCTTCGCCGACCGAGACCGTATACATGCAGCAAACACAACCTATGCCGAAGCATATCAGTGCGAACACGCCATTTTCCTGGGAAGCGTTTTTGTCTGTTGGCTTTCGACCGTTCTATATTGCTGGTTCAGCGTATGCGGCAATCAGCGTTCCGCTTTGGGTTGCCTCCGTCATCGGGTTTGTCGAGATCAAAGGCCCACTCGAAGGTGTGCTGTGGCATGCTCATGAGCTGATCTTCGGCTTTGCGGTCGCCATTCTTATCGGTTTTCTTTACACCGCTGTCCAGAACTGGACTGGCCGTCGCACGCCGAACGGCCTGGTTCTGGGCGGCTTGATTGCCATATGGCTTGCCGCGCGAGTGCTCTTGGTTGCGGGTGGTGGGCAACTTGGCTCTCTCGGACAGATCCTCGATCTTCTCTTCCTGCCTCTTGCAACTCTTGGCATTACTATTCCACTGTATCAGGCAAAGAACAAACGCAATTACTTTGCAGTTGCCTTGTTGTTGGTATTAGCCGTAGCAAACGGCCTGTTCCACGCCGCTGCGCTGGATCTGATCAGTTACGAATCTGCGGATATTTTCCTTTTGGCTGTTGATGTCTTCGCGATCTTCATAACGGTCATTGGTGGCCGTATCATTCCGCTTTTCACCAATAATGCACTCGGCGTGAAACGCGCAGTGCGCAACCAGCGCCTTGAGGATATTATTGGTTTTGGCATGGTGTTGCTGCTGGTCAGCGACATCTGCTTTGGCATGAGTTATGATGCGGCAACACTGCGCGCGGTTGCCCTGCTGGTACTTGCCGGACTGCACATTGTCAAGATGGGCCTCTGGCGCCCGCAGATCACATGGGGCAAGCCTATCCTGTGGATCTTGCCAGTCTCCTACGCATGGCTGCCAATTGCATTGCTGTTGCGGGCAGGGGCTTTACTGGATGCTCCCTGGGATCAGGTCCTTGCCATCCACGCAATCACCGTTGGCTCCATTGCTGGTATGATGCTGGCAATGATGACCCGAAGTGCTCTGGGTCACTCCGGCAGACCACTTCAGCCAACATGGGTTGAAATTGCAATCTACTATTTCATTGTGATGAGTGCAGCGGTGCGAGTGTTTGGCCTTCTCCTTTACCCGCAGGGCTACTTCCTGGTTCTGGGGCTTTCAGCAGTATGCTGGGTCGGTGCGTTTGTTCTCTTTACCATCAGGTACTGGGGCATGGTGACCCGGCCAAACACGAACGTCTGACACCACATGGTTATTCGCAATCGCCCGCACATGACCGTCTTACCTGTTTGTTTTTGATGGGATTCCTTCTTCTTTGTTTTTAAGTAAGGTAATTTGTCCAAGAGTAAGCAGGTGCACGTACATGGGTGCGGGAAGAAAAGTCAGCGATCATTGCGGAGATTGGAGTTGAGGGTAGCACTGTTCCTGATGTATCACGCAGACATAACATTGTTTCTTATCTTGTGAAGCGATGGGGCAGGCAGCTCAGCCCGGTCTCACGCAGCAATGAGGCGTCCCCGATTTTTGTAGCAGTTGTTGTTGCCGATCCGGAGCCTGCGGCTGTACCATCTGTTTTGTTAGCAGTTGATTTTCCATAGGTCTGGTCTCAAACATCCATCTTCATACGGTATAGCCTTCAGGGATAGTGTCCCGAGAGGTGGTGTAAATTCGGATGGAGCGGGTGCTGGGCTGCACGCTGCTTGGCTCAGGTGGATCTGGCGTGGTGGATATCACCTGAGTGGCCATTGATGTTTTCCGGTAGATTGAGTTTGCAAACAACAAATCTATTCAAAT
>CANNAV010000189.1 GCA_947502585.1 uncultured Pseudovibrio sp. | reverse complement strand
ACGGTATCAGCTTCCCAATCTCCAACACGAGTGCGCAAGTCAACAATTTCAGGGCGTTCTTCAATGGAAACCCTGGTCTTAATCTGGCCTCGCCGTTCAGTGCTTCCGTAACGCTTGCGCCGTTTCTTCTGACACCTCAGCTGGCTGTGAAGAGTGCCCCCGTTACGCTTATCAGTATAGATATGCTGATAAATCCACTCGGGGCTGACGCCTGGCTTATTGTTGGCTTGCAGGTAACCACTAATTTGCTCCGGGCTCCAATCCTCGCGGAGCATGTTTCCAATCTGGGCCCATCTCGCCTCTGAAATACGGGTACGGGAAATAGAAGACTGGCGGGAACAAGCCAGACGATGAGCTTGCTTTGGACGATATCCGCGCAGACCTTTGTTACGCCTAAGCTCACGGCAAATCGTCGATTTATGGACACCCGCGGAGATATATTGAAGCACTATTCCCACTCAATGGTTCCTGGAGGCTTTGACGTCACATCATAGACGACGCGGTTGATACCGCGGACTTCGTTGATGATGCGTGTTGCAGCCCGGCCAAGGAATTCCATGTCGTAGTGGTAGAAATCCGCAGTCATACCATCTACTGAGGTCACCGCGCGCAGTGCGCAGACGAACTCGTAGGTGCGACCGTCGCCCATAACACCAACGGTTTGAACGGGCAACAAGACAGCGAATGCCTGCCAGATAGAATCGTAAAGACCAGCTTTGCGGATTTCATCCAGATAAATCGCATCCGCCTGACGGAGAATCTCCAGCTTGTCGCGAGTGACACCGCCTGGACAACGGATCGCAAGACCTGGACCTGGGAATGGGTGGCGTCCGATGAAACTGTCTGGCAAGCCCAGTTCGCGACCAAGATCACGCACTTCGTCTTTGAAGAGTTCACGAAGAGGCTCAACCAGCTGCATATTCATGCGGTCAGGCAAGCCGCCCACATTGTGGTGAGATTTAATGGTCACGGATGGACCGCCCGTGAAAGAGACACTCTCAATCACATCAGGATATAAAGTTCCCTGTGCGAGGAAGTCTGCACCTCCGAGCTTTTTCGC
This sequence comes from uncultured Pseudovibrio sp., assembly GCA_947502585.1. Classification (GTDB taxonomy): domain Bacteria; phylum Pseudomonadota; class Alphaproteobacteria; order Rhizobiales; family Stappiaceae; genus Pseudovibrio. The sequence continues at coordinate 4,819 of CANNAV010000189.1, read as the reverse complement.
TTCTTCTTCGAAAACTTCAATAAAGAGCTTGCCAATGGTTTTGCGCTTTACTTCCGGATCGCTCTCACCTTCCAGCTGACCAATGAACAGATCAGCGGCATCTACGTGTACCAGCGGGATGTTGTAGTGATCGCGGAACATGGACAGAACTTGTTCCGTTTCCCCCATACGCATCAAGCCGTGATCAACATAGATACAGGTCAGTTGCTCACCGACTGCTTCATGGATCAACACAGCTGCAACAGAACTGTCAACGCCGCCGGACAGGCCGCAAATGACTTTTTTATCGCCAACTTGCTCGCGAATGCTCTCTACTGCCTGCTGTCGATATTCGGCCATTGTCCAGTCGCCTGAACACCCTGCAATCCTGTGAGTGAAGTTCTCGATGAGTTTCGCGCCATCTGGAGTATGAATCACTTCGGGGTGGAACATTACACCATATTGTTTTTTTGCTTCATTTGCATAAGCTGCAAATGGTGCACCTTCAGAGGTTGCAATTGCCTCAAAACCTTCAGGCAGCTCAACAACACGGTCGCCATGGCTCATCCAGACCTGATGTCTGGAGCCAATTTCGTCCCAAATCCCATCGAATAAGGGGCTTTTTCCTTTAATCTCAAGGAATGCACGGCCAAACTCGCGATGGTCAGAGCCTTCCGCTTTGCCGCCATTCTGGACACAAAGGGTCATCTGCCCATAACAAATTCCGAGAACAGGGATGCCTGCCTCAAATACGATCTGGGGTGCGCGTGGGCTCCCCATTTCAGTCGTGGATGCCGGACCACCTGACAGGATCACCGCCTTTGGATTCATCTCCTTAAAAGCAGCTTCTGCAGACTGGAACGGAACGATCTCGGAGTACACACCAGACTCGCGCACACGGCGCGCGATCAACTGAGTGACCTGAGAACCAAAATCAATAATGAGGATGCGGTCAGTCATGCGCAGCTTCTACTCTGTGCGCTTTGATTTGGAAAGATCTTTTACGCCGAAAAGTAGCAGTTCCGTACGAGCGGAGGCTGTTTTTCTGTGTGCTTTGTCAGGTGGGGTGCCCGCCAGAACATAATCCTGGAAAGTGACTCCGGTTTCGGAAAAGAATTCGCGTAAATATAAGGAGTTAGGGCATGATGCGTGAATGTATATGAACGCACCATGCTTTAAAGGATCGACTGTTCGTGTTCTTCGATACTGCGCATCATTTGCCCCAGCCTGATGCGCTCCTGCACGTCCAGCTGCGGCAGCAAATTCTTCTCTAGGTGTTCAAGCTGGGCTTCAAGGGCTCGCAAAACAACGCGTCCGTCTTCTGCCAGGTTCAGACGGACCATACGGCGATCTCTGGGATGCTCGTGTTTTTTGATGAAATTTGCTTCAGACAGACGCTTTACAGCACGGTATACTTCCACCGTATCCAGACCAACAACAGGCCCCAGTTCGCGTACTGACACGGCCCCCATCCGCTCCAGTGCACTCAGCACAAGCCAGGAGGGAAGCGACAAGCCGTATTGCGTCTGCAAATGATCGGAAAGGCGGTGCTCGATAAAGCGACCTGTAGCGATGATGCGCAGAGGCAAATAGTTTAGCAATTCGACGTTATGTTCGTCTTCAAACAAACTTGCCTGTGTCGTCATTCTGGTCCGGTATTTCTCCGCCATAATCCTTTACCCTGCGTCGAATACTTTGCTTCACTCCATTGACCGGTAAGAGAACGGAAAATAGTTAAGCTGTGTTGAATATTGGCGCCATATACCGCGCGTAAAGTTGCACTGGCTAATTGAATCCGCAGTGTTTTTTCCCAAGCATTAGCCCATGATGTGGTTTTGATGCGATCAATATCATCTATCCACGCCTTCCTTCAATATCAACCCGTTCCACCTTTGACGCTGATTTGCCAACCGCTTAGGCTTCATAGTGCCTAGATACGAATTTGATTCGCAATATTGCCTGTCAGCAGATCCATCCGATTGGATCTACGGGCGGCACTGCCCAACGAGGGGGTCCGTAAAAGATGACAGAGACACTGCGCGGCAATCCGGACACCAACGCCCGGCAAGAAAAAATCAATGCTGCACTTGATGCGATTGCCTATCTGGAAAAGGATGAGCGCTTTGATGAAGTGATCCCTGTCTATCAGGATCTTGTTGGGCGCTACCCTGACGACGTTGAGCTTCTTTTCAAGATGGCAACAATCATGCTGCGTAACGGAGACTTGCGCGGGTCCGTCGCCCATTTGCGTAAAGTGTTATTCATGAAGCCAGAACACCTGGCTGCACGCTCTAACATGGGTAATGCACTGCTATTGCTGGGGTATCTGGAACAAGCAAAGGAAGCCTTTGATGCGGTGGTGGAAGCTGAGCCAGAGAACCGGAACGCGCTTTACGGGCTGGCAACCATTTTGATCAAGCTGCAAGGGCATGCAGAAGCAGAACCGTACGCCCGGCGCCTTGTTCAGCTGATCCCCAACAGCGCTCCTGCCCTTTCACTTCTTGGCGAAGCGTTAAGCGCGGAGACCAGGGCTGAAGCCGCAACCCTGAATTACCGGGCCGCACTCAGGATCGACCCTCAATATGTTCCTGCCTTGGTTGGCCTCGCAAAGCTACTCATCATTCGTAAGAAGAGCGAAGATGCATTGGCGCATCTGTACAAAGCCCACGATCTTCAGCCCCGTAATGTCGAAGTGCTTGTTGCAATGGGGCGCGCTTACTTGCTGGAGGAAAACACCTCCAGTGCCGTTGAGAGCTTTGAGCTGGCCCATGCGTGTGAACCTGAAAACGCGGCAGCGCTCGTTCACCTTAGTATCGGTAAGCGCAAGCTTGGTCTTGTATATGCCGGGGTTTATCACGCAGCTGCTGCATGGCGGCTTGCACCGGGCAACAAGCAAGTCAGCAACGCACTCGGCACGGCTCTGGCTGCAGCTGGTGCAAGCGATGCAGCTCGTGATGTCTTAACTTCAATGTCCAGAAACAGCCAGTTTCTTGAAGCAACCGAAGCTGCGATCAAGGAGATCGAATATCTGGCTGAGCAAGGCTATGAGCGACCAATTCGCGGGAAAAAGGCAGCACCCGCAATTTCTGCAAAAAGCGAAAGCATAGAAAACCGAGCCAGGGAAGAGCCTGATGACAGTCTCTTTGCCGCCGGGAGCGAAGAGACCATTTCTGAAGAGCAGACAGAACTGGTTGAAGACAATACTGACAAACCTGACTCGCTTGAAGAGAAAGCGCCCAGCTAAATACATAGTCGTTTCTCATTGTAAAGCCTGTCGCATTCTGTATGCGACAGGCTTTCTCTTTACTGCCTACTTGCTGATATCAGATGCGTTCCATCATCGCGATGAAAAAACCATCAGTACCCGTATGATAAGGCGTCAAAGTGATCATACCACCGTCTTTAAACAGCGGGCGGCGAGATGCTACTTTACACAAATGCTCTTCCCAAACAGGCGCCAGATCAACCAGCTTGAAATCAGCGTGCTTTTCCAGGAAGGACTTGACTTGTAGCTGATTTTCCGCTGGCACCAAAGAGCAGGTTGCGTAGATCAGTTTGCCGCCTGAACGCACAAAGCGTTTCGCAGTCTCCAGCACTTGCGCCTGATCTTCAACACGGCCGTTCAGAGCATTTTCTGTCACGCGCCACTTGGTATCCGGACGACGGCGCCATACACCAGTCCCTGAGCAAGGTGCATCCACAAACACGCGGTCCATCCTTCCTACGCATATATCCAGAGATCCGGTTTGAGGATCTATCGTCTGGATATTTCGAACACCAGCACGGGCCATACGGTCATAAAGAGGAGCCAGACGCGTTTTGTGGGCATCATAGGCGTAGATCTGTCCTTTGTTTTGCATCTGTGCTGCAAGAGCAAGGCTTTTACCGCCCCCGCCAGCACACAGATCCAATACCTGTTCACCCGGCTGAGCACCGGACAGAATAGACGCAATCTGAGAGGCCTCATCCTGCAACTCAAACCAACCTTTGCGAAAGCTTTCTTCAGCCTGAACGTGTGGAGATTTGCGTGATCCCACTACAGGCTCAAGACGAACACCTACGGGAGACAAGCCACTAACTTCAGGATGAAGATGTGACAAACGCCTGAGGACTTTTTCCTGCGAGCTTTTAAGAGTGTTTACGCGCATATCAATTGGAGCGCGCTCAGAAAGAGAGCGACCTACTGCCAGCGTCTCGTCACCAAAATTATCTTGAAAATGCGGCCAGAGCCAGTCTGGAACATTTGCCGAGATTTGGTCGTCATTGCCAACTTGCTTGTTTTCATTCAGTGCTGTGCGCTCAGCGTCTGACAGAGGTTCCGGTGCGTGACGGTCTTCTTCCATCATTTGCTCCAGCTTATCCACCTGCTTGCCCCAGCCCCAGATGTATGTTGCCAATACAAGCGCGCGCGCGCTGTCAGATCCCATCGCCTGGGCATGTGAGAGCTTGTGGCGCAATGCATCAAATACCAGATTGCCAATTGCAACCCGATCTCCGGATCCAGCGAACCTATGCTTGTTGCCCCAATCTTTCAGGGCTTCCTGAACAGGACGGCGGCGCTCGTTTATTTCTGTCAGCACCTCAATCGCAGCCGCAATTCGTCCACCGTCGCGCATGAATGATCCTTAATTTCGTGAATTCTATTGTACAATTTATATATTCAGCTGTGCAGCCGTTTATGCTAATACACAAGGCTTTTCAATAGTACATAGCATGTGTGAAGCAAACCTCACATCAACTCATCCAACAATTTCTTAGGTGTTTGTAGTGCCCTGGAGTTCTGAGACATCTGATAGTGTTTAGGCTGCCATGGCTCGATTGTCGATAGCATCCCTTCTGA
>CANNAV010000188.1 GCA_947502585.1 uncultured Pseudovibrio sp. | reverse complement strand
TCCCGATAACACTTCAGAAGACCAAAAAAGGCCCTGTCTGCGAGCGCTCGCAGACAGGGCCTTTTTCGCCCACAGGGCGGGTCAGTTTTGAATGCAAAAGGTGGGTCAATTTTCAATGCTGATTGACACGTCTCGATAAATACCCATGGTTCCTCATGCTCTTAGGCGGGCAGCAAAGCGTCTCCGTTTTCGCTTACCCTGTTTGATTTCACACTGTGCCTTAGCTTGGTCTAGATCGCGTTCAATTCGATTGAGATCAGCATCGCGATATTTGACGAAGTCCTCACCAAAGCGGCTTTCTGTTACCTGCTCACCGTTCCGTACGGCCTCGTAGATTGCCTCAAGTTTTTCAACTTCGGCGCACCAGTCCTTGCTCATTCATCACCCCCAGGTTGCTTGGCTTTGGGCTTCTTTGGCGCGTCTTCGGATTTGCCGCTACCTCCCTGCACTTTTTCAGATGGATGCATGCGGCCCTGCTTCTTAAAGTCCTCGATCTCTTCATCGATCTCCCTTTGGATTTGGTCATAGTCGACGCCATCCAAAGAACATTCACGGCGGACCGACGAAACGCCATTTTCAAGACGTTTTTTGCGGGCGCTTTCCTTCTTGTCATCGTCGGCGGTAGGCTGGGCCGGTCCCAGAACATCAACCTGGCTTACCTGTTCTCGATTTGCGCGGAATGCCGTATATCCGCCTTTGAATGGGAGGCGTCCTTCAGCAATCTCTTCATCCAACCAGTTGGCGAACGTCACTTTTGTAAGCGGTGCTACCACTCGGTCACGCCGACGAGTTACAATCGGCCAGATGGTCGCATACTCCATTCTGACTGAGCTGTAAGTTGCGCCGGTGTGATCCATCGTTACTGATGAAGCTGTTGCCCCGATCCGTCGCGCAACTTCTCTCAGGAGGTTCTGGAAGAAGGACACATAGTGCGGGTTTGGCGTTTTGCTTGAGTGAAGCTCAAACTCTTCTCCCGGTGCTAGATGGTTGACCCTCACTCCATCTGAAAGGTTGATTGTTCCTTCCTGAAGGGCCTCAAGGCGTGACCGCCATAGATTTGCAAGGTCTTCGCCGATATCTTCGTTGTCACTTCCATCAAGCGCCTGAAATGCTTGAAAGATATCTTCAGATGCGTCGGGGCTTTTGACTGTAGCCGCCATGATCGCCTGCGCGAGTGCGGTAGCAAGGGTCGCGTTTCCCAGCTGCTCCTGAAAGCTCATGTTGTTTAGAACTGCGGTCATCAGAGGGACACCGCGAGAGGCGTCAGGGTTCTCTGAGCGATCCATTAGCTGCACTACTTGACGCAAACCAAGACCATCAAAGGCGTCCACATCGTGATCGACTAACCCGCCTATTTTGCCTTTGCGCTGAAATCTGTACTTGAGGTGTCGCCCGTTATCATCCTTGAAGATGCCATCTTCTAAACCAATTAACTGGCTTGTTTCCCACTTCAGTTTATGGGGTGAAACGAGCGAAACTTTGGTGCCGGTCCTGATGCCGTACTTCTTGCGTTCTTCGGGAGACATAAAGCTGAAAACACCATATGCCTCACCTTTTGTTGCGTAGATCCGGCAAACCCCATCATCCATCTCAGCAAGCCTTTTCTGGCCTGCTAAATCAACTTCAAGCGGATTGTTGGCGTAGGCGCGGAACTGCTTTTCAACGAGTTCGGCGAACTCCTTCTCCTCCTTCTTGTCATACCCGAGCTTTGAGAGGTCTGGCTTATAGTTGATCTTGAGCCCTTCCCCGATTGTATCGGTGATGACCTGATCGACCGCACCGGCGATCCATCCGCTGTTGTGCATGAAGTCCGTTGCAAGACTGGATGCCCGCACCGCTGCTGCTCTCACATCTTCCGACCCTGCACGGATCGGAGCAGAGCGCCTAGCCAACAAGCCGGATGGATCGCCGCGCAAATAACGCATTGTAGAACGTGGCGCTGTCGTGCTGGCCACCCGCTGAGTACGGGCAGGCACACGCATTTTAGGCCGCGTCAAAGCGGTTTTACTCATTGAAATCTTCTCCGAAACTTATTGGCCCCGGCCTGCCCCTTAACCCTTGGCCTTGGCAGTGGACGTTTAACCGCTTTGGGCTTCTCGCTGCTTGGTCGCTTTACTGGTGGGCTCTTGGCCTCTGTCTTTTCCGGCAGTGCAGGCTTGGCTTTATTGCTCTTGCTGCTGAGCCGATCAGGCAGCGACAACCGCGCTGCAGTTGCTAGAACTTTACAGTCCCAAGCCTCGTTGCGAGCGCTATCCTCTTTGAGCGACCAGTTGCGAACAGCTCCTCCATTTACCTCATTGATGATAGCCTGCTCAGAGGTCATTTGCTGAAAGTAATCAGCGCTCAAACCATCACAAGGAAAGTGTGTGGCATTGGGGGCTGGACTGCCATCTTCAGGAAGGGCTACAGCCAGTTGCAGGGCTACCAAGTCCTTGCCTGTATCTACCCCAACAACATACACATGGTGGCTTGAGTTCTTGGTTCTGGACGGGGTTTTAGGCCATATCTGGCGTGTCCCTGTCTTGTTGCCCATGCCCTTTGTTGCATAGATTCTCCTGAACTTTCGCTTACCACAAAAGGCTTGCACAACGCCTGCCCTATGCCCTTGTGAGTCAATGCAAGTAGCCTTGATATAAAGCCGCCTGCCATCTTCGGTGTAATACGGCCGCCTTAGCTCACGGTCGAACTCATCCCAGACCTTTTTGCCTGCCGTGTCCCCATCAAGGACAATATGCCGGATAACCCAATTCTCTTCGTCATTGCCATACCCAACAATGGTCATTTCGATACGGTCGTCCTGAGTATCTGCCCCCACAACAAGTAAGCGCACACCTTCCGGGATAGCTTCATAGGTGTAGTTCTCAACCCTCTCCGCTAGCCCCTCGGCTGACAGTGCAAGCTTGATGCCCTTCACCACCTCAGCAAGGGCTGAGTTCTTCCACTTGCGAAGCATCAAGGGCTTTTTATAGGAAGCAAGATACTCCTTCACCACATCAGACAAGGCCTGCCGAGTTGAATAGAGCTTTGAGACATGAAAGCCTGCATGGCCGTCATAGTGTGAAGCCTTGCCACACTCAGGGCAGTGTGAGCACCCTTGATCGTCCCAATGCCCTTTGCCGTCCCATTCAAGGGGCTTGTGTTTTTCCCCGCAACATGTGAATGGCTTTGTCTGCTTCCAACCATGGTGCGATACATCAGCAAGCTTCAGCAAGGCTAACTTGTGTTCTTTGGGGCTCCACCCTGCGCCGCACTTTGAACAGTGATATTGCACAGTGTGCGGTAGATGGTTGCCGTTTTCATCTTTGCTCCAGACAACAGTTTCACGGGACCAGAACAGAACTTGTTCCTCTTCACAATGCGGGCAACACACGAAGCACTTGCGTTGATCCGATGCTTGGTACTCAGAATAAATCTTTGAGGTTTCTTCCTCGGATGGAGAGCACACCCTCAAGTTCAGCCGGCGCTTTAAAAACGTAGAAGAGCGCTCTTCACCTAGCGCTAAAGGATCACCCATCCCGCCTGCATCTGCTGGGTAGAGGTCCACCTCATCCGCAAGGGTAATACGCTTAGGGCGCGAGGCCAGATCAGTTGGTGAGTTGGCGCCTACAAAGTCCAGCGCCCCGCCCGGATATTCCTTATGGTCCAAGGTTGTGCCTGAGTCCCTGCTCTTTGCATCTGGGATCAACTCTTTCAGTACCGGTGTCGTGTCTACGGTCTTCTGAAACCGTTCTTTCGAAAAGGACACCGCCAGCTTTTGCGTTGGCTGCATAAATAGAATTGGTGACGGGTCTTGATGAATAAAATAACTTGCGGTGTTCATGAGAAACTCAGTTTTCATCAACTGAGTGCAGGCCATAACCGTTATTGTTGTCGTGTCCTTCTCAGTCACTGCCAGCATAGGCCCGATAGACACAGGCACCCGCCTTGTTTTCCAGCGCCCCGGATTGGCTGAGTTCTCACGCGCAACATATCGGTAGGTGTCGGCCCATTCGACAAGGTTCAGCTTTGGTGGTGGCTTTAGAGTGTCTAAGCGAATTCTAGCGAAAACATCAATGACCTGCTCATAAACTGCCTTTCGCCAATGCTTCAAGAATTTCACTCACTTTTGAAGAGAGAACTTCCTCGATTTCGGGAGCCTCTTGTAATTCAAGTTCTGCCGCGATTTCTCCCGGCATTGCGACAAAGTTCGCTCTTATTTCTGAGTATTCCTTTGAAAGCATGTCCTTCAAAAGATCGATAGGGACAGCGCTCTTACGTAGCAACTCAAGCTCAATTTCTACTTTCTCAGCCGCTGCATTGTCTTTCCTGATTTGTGCCCGCTCGCGCTCAGGTATCTTGTCTTCACTCAAGGAGGAGCGGATAAACTTCTCACGCCACGAAAATACCTCAGCTGTACTGAAGAGTTTGGGCTTACCTTTGCCTTCGTCAGAGTGAACCGGGCATCCCTTCACCACCCAGTTTCTGAGCGTTTGGCGCGTGATCCCGAAGAGATCTGCAAGCTCTAACTGGTTTACAATTTTGCCCGACATGCAGCTGAGAACCTCAAAACGTGATGATTTTACATGTTCGCACCCGCGCCAAAACCGTCGAACATTGATTTTATTGACCTTTTTTGGATCGCTCGCAGGGAAACGTGACAAGTAAAACAGCGGTTTTTGAAATCAAAACGGGCCAAAACTCGGGCTCCGCCACCGTAAAGGGTACTTATCCACAGGATACGGTCCCTGGACCGGGGGGGTATGCATCGCGCATGAGTTCTGCTGCCTTGCCTAACCTTCCACCGACGCCCGCATTTCTCACGCTTTTGCCTTGGCCAACCGCTTCAGAATCTCCGCCTCAATGGCTGGCTGGAATGACTTAACCTCACGGTCATACACGCTCTTTGATGGACCAGTCACCATTTCATCTGGAATGCGAACGTCACTCTTAAGGGAGTGGAAGTCTCTACGCCATCTATTGGTAGCGTTGAGGTTGGGTCGGAATACGGCTCCTGACCCAGGCATATTGAGCGTCTTTCTGTTAGGGAACCGCCCACCCTTTATGAAGGCTTTTGGGTACTTGGTGAGTTTCCCTCTTGGTGTCGCACCAACACCTCCCCACGCGTATTCCCTGGCCTTAAAGTGCTTCAGGCCAATGTAGCCGCCCTTGGTGGTCAGGACGTACTCTAGGCTCGCTGCTTTACTCTTATACTTCCCGTGGGCCTTCTTTGGCTTTCCAAGTGCTTTAGTGATTGTCTTTTTCTTCAGGCCAACCTGTTTTGGAAGTGTTGCGAGCACTCCCTTGCGCACTCTTGTGCCAGTCTTGTTGATGACCGACCTGTAGGCCCGCTCTGCTTCTTTACGGCTTCCAAGGCGCTCTAGGGCTTCGGTGAACTTTTCGAGGTTCTCATCAAACTTCAAAACGAATGGCGAAGGCATAATTGATCCTTAAAAGAAGTAGGCTGCCATCAGGCAGCCCATTTATTCTAGGCCCACCTAGTGTATCTGCGAGCTAACGCATCTAAATTAGGCTTTTCTTGCGGCTTAGGAGCTACTACCTTTTGTGGTGCCATATGGTATTCAATGGCATCCTGCCCATCACACAACTTGCGTAAATTTGTAACAAACAAGGATACATCCCCGAAGTAGTTTGGGTATGTGTCGACCAGCTTTCCAACCTTATCAACTTCTACGAGAACAACATTCGCGTCATCTTGTCCGCATTCAATCAGTTGCTCTTGTCTGCCAAACTCAACTGCACTGGTCAGCGCACTACTATAAGTGGTCACTTCTACACTATGGTCGATTTTGTATCTGATAAGGTAGAAGCTGCCATTATCATAATGGTGCAAGAAGTTCTCGGCATAGTGCGTAGCATTTTTGATAGGCTCTTTATGGGTTCCGGGGAGTTAGTTCAAAAGTAGTCCAATCAGCCCTGAAATGGCAGCTTTTCCTCTGCGCT
>CANNAV010000187.1 GCA_947502585.1 uncultured Pseudovibrio sp. | reverse complement strand
AACCTAAAGAGAAATCCCACGATGGCTATCTCAATTTCTAAATCAGATAATTTACAGCACTATAGGGACACAATCTATCAAACCGATTGATCGAACGAGAGAGTGCCGCCCACACCATTGCTTTGAGCTTCAAAGATGTGTTCGACACGAACTCTGATGCGTACTCCGCAGCATTCGACCAGCCCTGATTTGTAACCGTTTATCTAGCTGCGATGCGATCTGCAGCAGGCTACTGTTCCGTTTTTTTGAGTGAAAAAGAGCCTATATGGCCACCTCTGAAAAAGCAGAGTTTTTAGAAATTTAGAAGAATAAGGAGCACAGTGCCCCTCGCGGGAGCGGGCTTTTGTGTAGCTTTTCCGGTTTCAGGTTGTGGGCGTACTGCCTCTTAAGGGCACAAGTGGCTGTTTCTGACTTGTTTGGCGACTTACCGGGAGAGTAGGCAGGATTTGTGTTCAGGCTGCGCCCGCCGTCGCATGTTATAACACAGGTTCTTCAGTCCAATGTGTGCTTTGGCCCTCATCAAGCCGATTGATCGAACAAGAGTGCCACCCATATCATTGCTTTAGGCTCCGAAGACATGTTCGACACGAACTCTGACCGATGAGCGGGTTTTATTACCCTGCTGCAGCCTCTTGCTCAGCGACTTGTTACGCTGGCCCTTGCAGTGTACCCGGCTTTTCAAGCCTTTGTCTGCCAGCTTTTACCCAATCTCAGCTGAGCGACAGGCGTTGTCGGCCCACACTTGCGAAGAGGTATTATTCTCATCCAGAAGCGCGTCCAGGGTCTGGCTGTCATGCACCGCTGCATCGCTCACCTCGTACCGACGCACCAGCTTATGCCGCCGGTCGATGTTGATATGGTTCTTGTAGCCGAAATGGCTTTGGCCCCGCTTTTTCGTCCAGCGGGCATCCGTGTCTTTCTGGCGGAGTTTCACCGTTTCGTCGGCCCAGCCCTCAGGCGTTTCACCTGATTTGATCTTTGCGTTCCCGTCGCGCGGGTTACGCTGCTTTGGCACAGAAACGATCAATGCATCAATAATCTGGCCACCCATGGCAAGATAGTCTTGCCCTTTAAGGTAGCGGTCAAAATCAGCGAACAGCGACTGGATGACATCCGCTTGTGCCAACTGTTCACGGTACATCCAGATCGTTTTGGCGTCCGGAACGCGGTCTTCTAAATCTAACCCCGGAAAGCGCAAAAACGAAAGCCGATCAAGGATCTGGTATTCGGCCTGATCATCCGACAGGTTATAAAGCGCGTACAAGAGGGTCGATTTGAACATTAAAACCGCATCCGGGGTTTACGGCCCGCTTTGGACTTTCGATCTTCCCGGCGCACACGCCAGGTCTTTTCAAACCGATCGCGAAAACTCTCCCAGGGAACCACTTTGTCGATCCTTGCTCGCGTCAGGGTCCTGATAGCGAGTGGCAATATCAAAAAATCCAGGTTGTCCCGTGATCCCTCAAGCCCTGACGCATCAACCTATTAATAATATAACATAAAAATCAAATTTGTAATTCTTAGAAGTGCCCAGTTGTTAAACATGCATTGCTGATAGGTCTGAATACAAAACCTCATATCAACAACGCTTTGGCTGCTTCTTTGTAATTTCGTGCCTTTGCATTTTCAGCAAACAGCAGGCCTTTCAGGTAACCTGGCCGAGCCTTGGCCTTTTTTACCCGTCGGGTCATGTGCCGCGCCACCTTGGGAGAGATATGCGAGAGCCCATGTTCCCGAAGTTCTGTCCGCAGTGCTACGCCCACATCCGCTGCCAGTGTCTCATTGCTGAAATCCGGTTCTTCTTCTTCATGCAGGCGCGCAACGGCGGAAAGCAATACCATATCGGCAGTCAAACGGTGGGTGTTGCTTAGTGCATTTGTAGTCTGTGTTGCATGGCGTCGATATCTTACGAGAGTATCTGTTAATGTGCCAATTTCTCCGTGAGCGAGGAGACGCAAGTACAAGTCATAGTCTTCTGCTACCGGGAATTTTTGTCGGTAGCCGCCTACTTTCAGCAACGCAGATCGCCTGAACATCATTGATGAGTGGTAAAGGCAACACTTTTGAAAAAGCATTGCTCGTACGTCTGCCGGGCTTTCGGGGCACCCAAGCTCATTTATCTTTTTCCCACTTTCGTCGATTACTGACACTGGGCTACCGACTGCTACGTACTTAGGATTATTCAATAATGTTTTTACTTGATGAGCTAATCTGTCGGGCTCACACAAATCATCCGCATCTAAGTTGGCAATAAACTGGCTTTCAATGTGGTGTAGTCCTTTATTTCTGACTGCCGGTATACCTTGTGCAGGTCCATCGATAACCTGAAGGCAGCCCTTTGGAAATAAATCAGCGTAATGCATAGCAATCTGCCTGGTCCGGTCAGTCGAGGCATCATCCACCAACACAACAGCAAAATCTGTGTAGCTTTGTGCCAACAGGCTGCTGAGTGTCTCTCCAAGCGTGTTTTCGGCATTGCGCGCAGGAATCAGTACGCTGACAAGAGGGGGGGAATCCTGCGGTTGCTTTTCAGCCATTGAATAAGCCACCTGTCTGCTCAGGCTCTTTTGCCTTCAAGCGATGCTGCAAAGTGTGCTAAGCGTTTGTTGTGTCACGTCGTCCTTTTGAAAATCAGGGACATTGGGTGGAAGCTGGTTCAGTCTTTTCCGGCTGCGCAGCAACCGGGTCTTTCCGGGTTGTCAGAGCCTGCTCCAGAAGATCTGCTTCAATAGATTTCGCGACCCGCAGATATCGGCCGACTGCGTAGTTGGTCGAGGCAATCAGACCCCACCAGCCATATCGGCAGTACCCGCGCACCAGGTAGCCTTTCAGAAAGGCTGCAGGAAACTCAAAGAAAAGGCGTAACTTTGGTATCCTGCGGCCCCGTCCGCGCATCTCACGCACTTGCAGGGTAGAGTAGCGGTTCATCTTCTCAATATGGAATGCGACGCTGGGGTTACTGCGGTGGTCCATATGCCCTTTCAGCATACCCACCCTGGCATCACTGGGCGGACGGACAGTATCATGCACCGGGCTGGCAGAAAAACGACCAATACTCCTGCGGTAAAGTCGGATTTGCTTATGAGAATAAGCGTGCTTTGCAGCGGTCTTTTCGTGGGGCCACACATCGCAGATATCCACCTCCCAAAAATCGTTTTGAGTAAAAACCGAGGTCTGGAACAGGCCCAGTATCTCATCACGCAGCTCCGGAGTAACCACCTCATCGGCATCAATGTTAAGGATCCAGTCATTTCGGCACTGGTCCTCGCCAAACCGCTTTTGCAAGCCATACCCGTTCCAGTCATTGTGCAGCACACGAGCGCCCGAACATTGGGCAACTGTTATGGTTTGGTCCGTAGACCCACTATCTATCACAATGACTTCATCAGCCCAGTGAATGCAGCTGGCAATCGCCTGCCCAATCCGGTCTTCCTCATTCTGCGCGATGATGAAAACGGAGATTGGAATGCGGGTCTCCTCAGAACGTTCATCAGCGGCTGACTTACCTTGCCGGGCTCGATTAGCTGCAATTTCGATGATTTTGCTCTGGCTGGAGATATCGGGCCTCAAACTCTTGGACTATCCGCAATACCCTAGAGTTTAGTCTCTCATCTACATTCCGAAATTCGGTTAATATGAAGGACTGTTTTCACCCAATAAAAATCCATCAATATCAAACAACGGGAGATGTATGAGAGTGCTGTCACGCATTGCCCGTCAAGTCCTGCCCATGCAGTGAGAGCAAACCAGTAACCATCACTTCGCCTAGGTGGAAATGACTACCAGATCAACAAAACCTGGCATAAAGTCCCTCTGATAGCCCTGTTCATTACAACTTCCGTATGATTGCATCTCGCGTGCAGGGGTGAAACGATTTGGGTGCATCTGAAAGCCGGGTTTGAGGCGAGACTTTCGGCATCTGTTTTAAGTTCTTTGGGAGAAGAAAATGGCCGCAATTATTGGTTGGGCACACACACCGTTTGGCAAACTGGCAGATGAGACCATAGAGACCCTTGTCACAAAGGTTGCAAGACAAGCGATTGCCGATGCCGGTCTCGCCGCTGAAGATATTGATGAGATCGTTCTGGGCCACTTCAATGCAGGTTTTTCCAGGCAGGATTTCACTGCAAGCCTTGTGCTTCAGGCGGATGACAAACTGCGCTTCAAGCCGACTACCCGCGTTGAAAACGCATGTGCAACCGGCTCGGCTGCAGTTCACCAGGGCGTCAAATCCATCAAGGCAGGCGACGCCAGGTTTGTGCTCGTCGTAGGTGTTGAGCAGATGACCACAACGCCAGGCCGTGAAATCGGAGCGAACTTGCTCAAAGCCTCCTACCTTCCGGAAGATGGCGACACCCCGGCTGGTTTTGCAGGCCTCTTCGGCAAAATCGCAGGTATGTACTTCCAAAAATACGGCAACCAGAGTGAAGCGCTGGCCCACATCGCCGCGAAAAACCACAGGAACGGCGTCGAAAACCCATATGCGCAGATGCGCAAGGACCTGGGTGTGGAGTTCTGCCTCAATGAGAGCGAGAAGAACCCGTACGTGGCTGGCCCGCTGAAACGCACAGACTGTTCGCTCGTGTCTGACGGCGCAGCAGCCATCGTCCTCACAGACACCACAACAGCACTTTCCATGAAAAAGGCGGTCGCTTTCCGTGGCATGGGCCACGCGCAGGACTTCCTGCCAATGTCTAAGCGCGACATCCTCAGGTTCGAAGGGTGTACCGAAGCCTGGAAGCGTGCGCTCTCCATGGCCAACATTACTGTTGAAGACCTGTCCTTCGTCGAAACCCACGACTGCTTCACCATCGCTGAGCTGATCGAGTACGAAGCCATGGGCCTTGTACCGGAAGGGCAGGGCGCAAAAGCCGTTCTTGAAGGCTGGACCCAAAAGAACGGTAAGCTGCCAGTCAACCCATCCGGGGGCCTGAAAGCCAAAGGCCACCCAATCGGCGCAACCGGTGTCTCCATGCACGTGCTCACATCCATGCAGCTCACGGGCGAGGCGGGCGGTAATCAGATCGAAGGTGCAGAGCTGGGCGGCATCTTTAACATGGGTGGTGCAGCCGTTGCCAACTACGTGTCAGTGATGCAGCGCCTCCGGTAAGCGCTGTCAGAATTAAATGTAAACGCATGCAAGCCCGTCTTCCCGGGGCTTGCATGCGTTTACGGAGAACCATCCATGCGAAACCCCAATAATCTCTCCGAAGACCGGGAAGGTGAGCTACTGATTATGCTGATGGATGAGTGTGCTGAAGTGCAGCAACAAGCCAGCAAGGTCCTAAGGTTAGGCGTAAATGTGACAGGACCGGATCAGGAAACAACGAATGCACAGCTCCCGGCAGCCGAGGCTGGAGAGTAAGCATCGCATATGTGGATGACTGTGCTGCATTTTTTGTAGATTACAGATTGTATATCTGACCAGTCCTGAGCCCATATTTTACTGAACAGAAACGCTCTTAGTTGCAAGACATCATGAGCTCCTTCGCGGCCCCTGCATTTTCTGAGTTTTTGTCTGACGACTGTTGATTATATTGACGAGCGTTACTTCAGCTAAGGTACTGGTAAAGTACACCCCTTCTGCCTGCCTTTTCTGGTAATTCACCAGACAGTGTAGCGCGACATTGAAGGTGGTTGGAGATGCCGTTTTTTAAAGTGCCGATGACAGGCACTTTTTTCAAGCGCTGATTTTGGTTTTCGGTTCTGTTTTACGGTCCTGGCTGCTTTGTTGGTTATTCAGGGTTTCATTAGCAATGTCGCAGCTTGATGTGGCGGCGTCATACGCCGTCCCAGGGCGATTTATTAATGTTAATTAACATATTGATTTTTTGTTTGAATTCTGAATCTATGGTTTCATGACAAATCATTGTAAGAAACCGATAAAATCTCTGAGAGCTTTACTGAGAGAAGTCCCTGATCCACGTGGCAAGCAGGGCCTTC
>CANNAV010000186.1 GCA_947502585.1 uncultured Pseudovibrio sp. | reverse complement strand
GCGCAGAGGAAAAGCTGCCATTTCAGGGCTGATTGGACTACTTTTGAACTAACTCCCCGGAACCCATAAAGAGCCTTACCATTAATGATCTGATGAACGCGGATCAGCCGACCAATGTCTATCTGGTCCTCTCGCCTGCCGAGATCGGGCGCATGAAAGCGCTCATTCGCATCATCCTCAACCAGATGCTCACGCGCCTGACAGCCAAAATGTCTCACAATGACGGCGAGACCCTTTACAGGCACCGTATGCTTTTGATGCTCGATGAGTTTCCCCAGCTCGGCAAGCTGGACATTTTTGAAAGCTCGCTGGCCTTCATGGCAGGCTATGGCCTCAAAGCCTTCCTGATCACGCAGGATATCACCCAGCTTCAAAGCGCCTATACCCGCGATGAGAGCATCATCTCCAACTGCCATGTGCGCATTGCCTACGCGCCCAACAAGATCGAGACGGCTCGTGTTCTCTCTGACATGACCGGCAAGACAACGGTCGTACAGCGCAGGCGTTCGGTGTCAAAGAATCTGGAACGGGGCGGAGCCAGTCTTTCAGAAAGTGTTTCCGAGACCTCGCGGCCTTTGATGACGCCCGATGAATGCATGATGATGCCGGGCTTGCAGTACGATGAGGACGGCAGGGTTATTGCCCCAGGCGAGGTACTGGTGTTCACCGCAGGCAAACCCACCATCAAGGGTCAGCAATACCTTTATTTTCAGGATGAGGATCTGAACGCCCGCTCCAAAATCAAGCCTTCAGGCAATGTCAAAGCCGGGGTTCAGATTGAGAGCAGTAACAAGCGCCGCCCTGCTGAAGGTGTGCCGGTTTCGCCCGCGCAAGCTGGAACACCAGCCCCCTCACCTGGACCGGTTGCAGATCAACAGGCCGCGCCAGAAGTGATCCAGGAGGCTTGTGAAGCTGAGAGCGCAGCTCAGAGCAATCCATTTCTTGCCCCTCTCACTCAGGTTGCTGAAGGCATGGCATCGCGCAGCAGGGCAGAACGGCCATGAGTTGCAGTCATTCTCATTTCTTTGTCGTTTTAAACCCTGAGGAGATCCACCATGGCACAGAGTGAAACCATTACCCCTGCCCGTCAGAATGCCCGCCCATCTGCTCGCCAAGCTAATGAAGGAACGCCGAGCGAGGCTGCAAACTCAAACACGCGAGAGCGGACATATCTGGCCGTTCCTTTTGAGGAACGCGAGGAGGCTAAAAAGCTTGGTGCCAGGTTTGATCGCAATGCCAAAAGCTGGTTTGCACCGGATGCTGACGTGGCAAAAGCCACGTTAAAATGGTCGGTGAAAGGCAAAGCGTCAGCCACTCAGCCCTCGCGTGACCCGCAAGGGGAGTTCAGCGACTGGATACGCTCACAGGGCATGGATCTGCAAGGTATGGCGCAGATGGATGGCAAATGGCACCGCATTGCCATTGCGGGCGAGAAAGAAAAGAACGCATCGTATCGCGCCTTTCTTGATGGCGTTGTGCCAAACGGGATGCTGCACAATTTCAAGGGAAGTCAGGAGAGCTGGATATTTGATGGCAGGCAGCTTTCAAAGGATGGAGTTGCACGGGCGGTTGAGGCGGGGAGGAAGGCTTCAAATGAGCGGGCGCACGAGCGCAGACTGGAACAGGAAAGGGCCGCGAAGACGGCCTACGGGATCTGGGCCAACCTTACCGACTGGGCCAGGCCATCAAACTGTGAGTACTTGAAACGAAAGAACGTTCCTGGCTATGGCGTGAAGCTGGATAAAGACGCTCGCATGGTCGTGCCGCTGCGCGATAGCGATTTTAAAATCCACTCGCTACAGTTCGTTGGCGAGGAAAAGCACTTCCTCAGACATGGCCGTAAAGAGGGGCTGTTTCATGCAATTGATCCAAAGCGCTGCTTAAACGATGCGGGCAAGCTGGGGCAGGGTGATACGCTTGTCTTTGCAGAAGGCTATGCGAGCGGTGCGAGCGTTCACGAACTCATAAACAAGCCTGTCATAGTGACGTTTGATAGTGACAATCTGGTCAAGGTTGCCAGGGCGCTGCGCGGGAAATTCCCGGACGTGACCATGCTGTTTGCAGCAGATGATGACCATCATTTGCCGCTTCGCGAAACTCCACTGCCCAACAAGGGGCTGGAAAAAGCCAGTGAGGCAGCAGCGGCAGTTGGCGGGTATGTGGTGGCCCCTCCCCTTAACAGGACTGAAAAAGCGCAAGGTCTGACCGACTGGAATGATCTGTGCACACAGCGCGGGCATGACAAAGCCGTCTTCCAGTTCCTCATGCGCACCCGGGCGGCGTTAAATCTGGGAAACGGACGCGAGCAGGAGCCGGAACACACAAAATCTAAACAGCAAGGCAGCGAGCAGGAGATGAGCTTATGAAAATAGACAGGACAGGTTTTAAATACGGAAGAGGAAAGAACGAGCGAACGGCAGCGTTCAACCTTTATATGCCGCTCAGTGTTATCAAAGATATCAAAAGGCGGGCCGAAAAGCTCAACTGGAAATACGGCCATTACGTTGCCTACGTTTATGAAAACGTTGCCCACCCGGACCCTGCAAAAATCACGGCCATTGATGAGCTGAAGAAGATCAATCACGACCAGGCGCGTTTGGGCAACCTGTTAAACGCTGGACTGGCTGATATGGCGGTCAGGGCCAATCATGGCGAAATGGAAAAGCTCCTGCACGCAATTCGCGACACGCAAACAGAACTCAAAGCAAAAGTAATGGCGCTCTGATCCATGATTGCACACAAGATAGACCGTAAATCCGGCCAGAACTCTTTCAAGGCGCTGGCGCGTTATGTGGCCGCTGCCAAGGAAGACAATGAGAAGCTGGGCGATCTTTGGATTGAGAATTGCGAGCTGGCAAGCACCATTGAGGATCTGGAGCTTGCCATTGTCGAGATTGAAAACACGCAAAAACACAACACCCGTGTGAAGGGCGACCGCTCCTATCATCTGGTGATCTCGTTTGCGGAAGGGGAAGTGCCCGACCAGGAGGCAATGAAGGACATTGAAAAGTCCTTCGCCACGGCGCTTGGCTTTGAAGACCACGAGCGCATCATCGGCACTCATACCAACACAGACAACTACCACATGCATGTGGCGATCAATCGGATACACCCGCGAACCTACAAGGTTCACACGCCGTATTATGACTTTGATGCGTTGGAAAAAACCCGTCTTGAAATGGAAGTGAAATACGGACTGATCCGCACCAGTGCCAGGGGTGAGGTACTGGACAGGCAGAATCCGAAGGCCCGCGATTATGAGGCCAATACCTTTGAGGTCTCGTTCTCCACCTATGTGAAGGACTATGCGGACGAGCTTTTAAAGATCCGCGAGAACGCAAAGACATGGCCTGAGTTCCATGAAGGTCTTGCAGAGTATTCGCTGGAGCTGAAAAAGCGCGGCAATGGTCTGGTGTTCAAGGAGATGGACGGCCCGCGTATGGAAAAAGCCAGCACGGTTCACCGTGACTTTTCGAGGGCAGCAATGGAGGGCAGGTTCGGCCCCTATCAGGCTCCGGCAATGGAACCTGAGCGTTCCGGGCGCAGGGATCGCTATGAGCGCAGGCCGCTTTATGACCGGCACCGGAAGAGCGATCAGTGGGTCAATTACAAGAAGCAGCTCGGCAAGCCTGGAAGCAAGCACAGCTGGAAATCGTTCTTGACAGGACAGGCTCATCTGGACCGGGCTGCAATTGAAATGCTGAAAGGCGAGGAAGCCATGTTGTCCCTGATGGGACTTGGCTCAAGACGGCAACCAGGAATTCTGGAAAAACATTTTGGGCTGAAGCTGCAAAAGCAGAAGCCAAAAACACCCCGGCAAAGCAAGGACAAAGAAATGGATAAAGGACGCGACAGATAGGAAAAAAGCGCCCTGCCCGTCATGCTGTCTGGTGCGAGCGGCAAGAGGGGAGAGCGCAAAAGGTTTTCAAACAGCCTTACTATATCTGGTTTTTGCCTTTTTGGAAGAGCGATCCCAGGCACGAAACCGGGAAATGAGATCAGGAGTTGGAGGATTATTGAAATGAGGCCGGTAATCAGATTGCAGTTGCAGATTGTTATGACGCAATTCAGTTGGCGGATGGGACGTCAGGTAGTGGGCCATAAGGCTGCTCCCTTGCCGTTCATCGTCAATGCTTTCAAAGACCAGGGACATACACTCTTTGCCAAGCAGCATTTGCGCGAACTCATCAGCGCGGTATTCAGCAAGGCGAGAAGTCAGTTCCGGGATTTTGTTTCCAATGTACACAATCAGGCTGCACGGCAGCACGATCAGCGCCATGAGGAGGTTCAGGACAGGAACCCACATCAACAGCTTCATGCAGCTCACATAAAGGTTGAGCGGCATGAAAATAGCGGAACTGATTGCGGCGTGACGGGTGTCCCAATACCGCAAGTGGCCTGTTTCGTGGGCCATCAATGCCGCCAGTTCTTCAAGACCATTGTCAAGAAACTTTGTCTCGTAAAGTGCGCCTTTATGAATCGCGATGCGGTTTTTCCCATACGCGCAGGCGTTGTAATCCTTGTTGTCGATTACGCGCCAGACAATGTGCGGCAGTTTGATGTTTTTGGCATCGGCATTGCTTTGCAGGAACTCAAAGGCAGTTTCAATCTGGTCCAGTTCGCGCAGCGAGGGCTTGCGGGCACCCATCCTGATATCTGCAAGAAACTCTCTGACTTCAGGCAGAGCTGACCACAGCAGGGTAAGTGCGACCTGGACGGCCAGAACAAACAATGGATTGGCGTGCGGGACTTTGAAGGGAAGTAAGTCGAAATGATTGATGATACCAGTTATCGGGAGCAAGCTATAGTATAAAATAACGAACACAGGCCCGGTAATGGCAATCCATGAAATAAACCAGCTAATGTCGATGATTATGTGTCTGAATAATGTTCTCATACATAGTACCTCACCATGTCTTTATTATAATAAAACCGTATTTAAACTTCAAATATACGCAGGGGAAAGTTAAAGTTACCCACAAAAAACACATATTACGCATAAAATATATTTATATACTTAAGGGCGTTATGTTACAAATGAAACATTACATGTGCATTTGCGTAGATACGAAGCAATCAGAAGGGGAGGCTGTTTTGAAAAAGATTTTTTGTGCTCTTGCCGCATTGTTATTGGCGGGATGCCAGAGCACGGTTTCATCGGACAACCCACCGCTGGTGGTTAAACAAATCCCGCTGCCGGCTGCAAAGCAGGCGGTGATTTCTGAATTCACAGAGCGCGGCTTCAAGGTTGTTCGCAGCAATGGTGATGTGGTTGTGGTTGAGCAGGTGCTTGTTCCAAACAGCAGCGAACGCAAGCTGCACGCCTCCGTAAGCGATGGTATCCCTAAAGGGCGAGCCGTTGTGCGTTTTGCCCCGGTTGAGGGCGGAACGCAGATCACAAGCACCTACGATATGATTCTCAATCCGGGAAAATCAAATCAGGAAATGGTGACGCTTCTGGATAGTCCTGACGGAGCGCGACTGCAAAGGCTTCTGGAGGGCATTAAGTGAATTTTTGAGCCTAATACCTTGAGTAATCTGTGCAGTCTGGCACGCGAAAGGCTTGAATAATGAAAGGCACATGATTAGCGTTGCAAGTTATATAATTTTTATTTGAACTATTTGGAGACAGGCGAAAGCCAGACCCTGAAAACACAAAACCCCGGAAGCCGGTGGCCACCAGGGAAGTGCTAAGAAAATAACTCGCACCTATTTTCTAGCACTCCCGAAAAATTGCTGCAAGACAAAAAACGCATTTATGCGACTGGTTTTTTGCGGCCTTTTTTCAAGGTCACGGGTTTCTGCTCAAAAATGAGAGAAACCATGACTACGAGTTGTAACGTTGCGTCGTTCCGCAAACTGACGCCGCAGATGATTGCCAGCCAGAATCTGGCAATGGCAAATGATATTGTTCAAACCACCAAAACCGAAGCATCAGGAGCTATTAAACGCGCTGCCGTTCCTTCAAACTTATCCAAATCTGTCCATACATAGTTAAACCTATGCAAGGACAGGCTTGGAGTTGAATTCCTG
>CANNAV010000185.1 GCA_947502585.1 uncultured Pseudovibrio sp. | reverse complement strand
AGACAAAAACATCATCCAGATCTGATCAACCCGCCAAACCTGAAATCAGAATTTACAGCAGACCTGGGACTTGACCGGGCACAATCCCGTTTAGCTCTGCATGTGTCATTTCTCCAGTTCCGCCCTAGTCGGACCATTGAAATAGACCGCGTCTGGACCGGCAACACCAGTTGACAATAAAGTCAAGCGAATGGCCTGCCAGATTGTATCGGCCTGGAGTAAGGCAGTTGGCGCGGCCTCTGTTTCGGTGATCGGATCACGTGTCTCAAAGTCAGGCGGATAAAAACCACACACCTTAATCCCGTCGCCAACCAGACGTTCAGCCAAAATCCCGACAAATCCGGAAAGACCGTGCTTGGCGGCATAAAAGGCCGGATGAGCAACCGAGCCGGTGTAGCCCGGCCGACCGCAGGACGACACCATTGCTATTATCGCCGGATTGCTGCCTTCCTTGAGATACGGCAACAGCATGTCCGTCAACAAGATCGAACCTGTCAGCCCTGATGTGATCGTACTGACGATCTCCTCATGCGATTTTCCATCGCCAAGGTCCCCCTCCAGCCACTGCGCCGCGCTGAGGATGAGAAAGTCCACTGGCGTCTCGTCCTGCCTTAGGGCGGCGACGAAACTGGTTATGGTTTCGGGTTCGGTCAGGTCGCAGTGATGGGGCCGAGCGACATGCCCTTCAGAGCGAATGTCGTCACAGGTTTGCCGCGCATCCTCTAACGATCGGGCACACAGGTCGACTTTAACGCCCTCCCGCGCAAGCCAAATGGCCACTGCCCGTCCGAAATCCCTGCCACCGCCGGTAACAACGGCCCGCTTGCCCTCCAACATTGACGTGTTCATGCCGCAACCCCCGGATGAGCCACGGTGAGACTGCCCGCCGCGTTGCTGTCATACATGGCCAGAATATCCTTAACTGCATATTCGGCCCATATTTGCGGATCGATGTAGTCCATATGCTCGTCAGGCAGGCACGTCTTCAGCATCTGCGTATTGATGCCGTTGCCAGGGTCCAGCGCGATGGCTCGTACCCCCTCAGGTAGATCGTCGTTCAGCACCCCGACAATTCCTTCAACCGCAAATTTGCTCGCACAATATGGACCCAAACCTGCAGAGGTATAGCGCCCCCAGCCCGAGCTCATGGCCACAAACAAACCCGAACCGCGCGAGAGCATCGCGGGAAGGAAACTGCGCGCTGTCTCAAGCACCCCTTTAACATTCACATCAAGAACCTGATCCCATTCCTCATCGCCGATTTCCCATAGTGGTCGGCGAATATTGATGGTACCCGCATTGGCAATCACGATGTCGGGCGCCCCAAAATCCTGTACCTGACGGGCGAACTCCTGCATCTCCTGCC
This sequence comes from uncultured Pseudovibrio sp., assembly GCA_947502585.1. Classification (GTDB taxonomy): domain Bacteria; phylum Pseudomonadota; class Alphaproteobacteria; order Rhizobiales; family Stappiaceae; genus Pseudovibrio. Next base: position 4,791 of record CANNAV010000185.1, on the reverse strand, counting down.
CATCGCAAACAGAAGCTTGAAAAACGCGAGGCTGTCCCGCGGCATAATCCGTTCCGGAAAAATCAAACCCTTCTAGGGACAGGCAACACCCAAACACCTGCACCTCCCGTTTGGAGAATGAACGCGACATGGCATGGCCCAACCCACGAGAGATACCGGTAATAACGACGTTTAAACGTTTGTCTTCTCGCACCTATCTATTCCTTTATTTGGAAATCTACCCCTACTCAGTCGTGAAGAGAGGTAATTTGCTGATCTGCCTCAAGGTTGGCGACCGTTACAGCAGATGACCGTCCCTCCACCGCTTTCGAGCGAATGGTATCCAGATCTCCGATGGCATAATCGCGCACAAACAGGAACGGGATGTCGGCCCTTATACAGGCCTCCAGATCCGATAAAGCATCACCCACATATACCGCCTCATCAGCACTCACACCGAATGTTCGAAGTTGCTGGGCCATATGGTCGTTTTTGGAGACCGGAGCCCCAAAAACCGCTTCTGTGATCCCGTTAAATCCGTTGTGGCGCAAAGCCCGACAGGCCTCCTGGGAGACGCCTCCCGTAATGACGCAAGTGCTGACCCCTTTGCTGGACAGGGCATCGCATAAACCAAGAGCTCCCGGAACCGGGATCGACAAGGGATAGTTGGCCTCCAAATAGTCCCTATACTGGGCAGTTTTCTCTGCAATGAATTTGCCACGGTCCCCCGAAGCTACCTGAAGGATGTCGGGAAATCGCTCAAAATGGCTGTCCCGCGGCTGCCCGAAATGCTGCTTAAACGTTTGCAAGCAACGTTGGCGCAACCGCGCGTCTACGTCGGCGAAAACATGGGCGATGGCATCTGTCTTGACGTTGTTTGATTGCAACAGCACCCCGTCGCAATCAAACATAACCAAGCGGGCCTGTAACAAGGTCTCCCACAGACCTGCATTGACCGTGAACATCAACCCACCACCTCAGACAGAACCATCTCGTCAAAAGATGCTGACTTGGCATGGGCAGAGATCTGGCAGATACGCTCAATACGATCCGCTTCACTCAACTCCGCCATGTCCGTCAACCGTTGAACATAGGACGGATGAACCCCCAGCAATGCCTGGACACGATAGGATGGGGAGGTTCCCCAAACATACTGACCCCGCAACTCATGGATATGATGGGCAAGAAAACGATCACAGCGCTCATGCCAATTGCCCGACAAGGCTCGGTTCAAAAGAGCCAGTGTTTCGGTTGCCACGTTGCCAGCCCCCCGACCCAGACCGCTAAAGGTCCCGTCAAGGTACTGCGCGCCCGCATCCAGAGCCGCCGCAGCGTTGAGCGCACCCAATCCCAAATTGTCATGGGCATGGAACCCAACAGGGATGTCTGTTAGGTTGCGGATCTGCGTGACAATCCGCGTGACCTGTGCCGGTTCCATATGACCAAAACTGTCCGCGAGGTAAAAACCTGACAAGTCAGTTTTATCCAGTGAGCCGGTGATCAGCCGCTCAAGGTCGGCAGGATCGACCATACCAATACGCATCAAATTGACGAACACATCCAAATCCGGACTGCGCTCGCGAAGCGTATCGGCTACTTGGCAGGCTCTTTCCAATTCGCCAGCTGTAGCCGCGATACGCAAGAATGCGACAGGCACGGGGAAGGCCTCGATTGCCCTGCGGATCTCATTAACGGACGCACCAACCGCCATGTCCGCAACGGTCTTGGCGTCAATCATCACACCCAATCGGGTCTGCTCATTACCAGCCAAGATGTCTTTCTGCTTTTGTGATAGCGAGAATGGCAAATCACGAAAATTGCCCGACAGACCACGTTCGTGGCAGGATAAGCCGAGATACCCGATCTCGGCTCCAAATGGGGCTACCACTCCAGCGGTCTCCAGATAGGCGCTCAAGAGCCTATCTGAAAACTGCCAGCCAGTGTGGTACCCCCCATCCCTGAACGTACAGTCGAGCAGATGAAACTCATGCCTCGACATTCTCATCCTCCGTAAGGGACGCACGCTCCGATCCCGGTGGCACATCCCAGGCATACGCCTCTTCAAGGCGGAACCACTGTAGATCGGTGTCATTGCCCGCGACCGGCTGCAAAAGAGGGTCCGGACCATGCATGACATCGTCCCACGCCTGTACGGCGGGATGCATTTTCAACGCCCGCCCGAAGTCGCGAGCGGGATCGAAATTCTCGTCCGCCTCTACAAGCATAAACAGCGTATAAGGAGGCCAGCACAGTATGGACATGCGATGTAGGCCGATGGCCGCCAGTGCCCCATCAGGGCCGGAAATTTCCTCCGGCACATTTTTATGAAGCTCTTTGTAACGCTCCATGGCGGCGGCCGATTTGGCCTGGATTACAAAACCAAAACGTTTCAAGCGACCGCCTCCATTTGTACTTCCGACGTGGTGCATAGAGCCAGGAGCTCGTGATACACCGTCTCAACCTCTTTCAAGGTATGCGGATCTACGCGGAAATCATGTGGAGGACGGCACAGCGTGCGATTGATCAAACCACGGCGATGCAACAGGTGCTTAGAGATTTGCAGGTAGCAATCGATGCTGTTCATCATATGGCACATGAGATAGGCCAACGGGTAACCAATCTGACGTGCACGCCTAATATCGTCAGCCTTCAAAGCATGCCAAAGCGCATGGGTAATCTCGGCGATCTCAGTCGCCGGAATTACCCCGGCAAGACCACGCTGGTAAGTGTCTACCAGCATCATGCCGCCATCACCCTCAAATATTCGGGCCTGGCCGTTGGAGGCCGCCAGAAGCTCGCTGACACGCGGTGGTGTCGGAGCGGCCTCCGGCTTAAACTGGACCTTGTCCGGCCCGTATGCTTCAAGCAACTTGGCTTGTACGGAAATTGACAGTGGGCGTTTGGCCAAAGATTTCGCGTGGTGAATAAGAACCGGAATGTCTACCGCCTCGATTACCGTCGAGAAATAGCGATACATTTCCTCATCGCCAAGCGCCGGCATGGACGGGTGCATGAGCAACAACCCATCAATCCCAACCGATTCAGCTTGCCTCGAGAACTCCAAGGCCTGAGCGAGGCTTTCCCCCCCGGTGCTCATGATGGACGTGCCGCGGTCCCCAATCTGGTCAGCCAACACTTCGGCCACCTCAAAGCGCTCACTTGTTGTCAAGCGGGACACTTCCGACACCTGGCCCATCACCATCCCATCACAACCAGTGGCCAACACATGATCAATCTGTCGGCGCAGATCCACGTAATCAACCGTGTAATCCTGGCTGTAGGGAAGGATGACGACCGGCAATACCCCCTCTATGACGGTATCTGGCATTCATTTCTCCATAGCTTGTATGTAACTTCATCAAGGTACACACCTGCCATTTCCGAAATAAGAGCCACTCAATTGCGCGCCACAGAACCACTTGTAGCCACATCAGTGTGCTTTTTTAAAAAGCAATAGTGCCCATCGCCGTGCGAAGGACGAGATGTGAAAATCAGCGTTTAGGAGGTCATCAATACCCGGCCACTTAAAATAGTGCTCTAACCGTTCAAGCGCAGTGAAGCCACATAGTCGGCAGCCAGGTTCTTTTCATACTCCAAAGCGCTCTTGTGCTCACCAACCGGGCATTCAATAGCCTCAACGTTGTTCCAAAAATGAGCAAGGCGAACCCGGTCGAGCGCACGGGTTCCGGAAAAAATCACATCATAGGAAACTTCATGGTCCTTTTCCTCGCGCACGACAAATGCGCGCGGATTGTCGTCCAGTGTCCATCCCTGCTCAATAACCTGGCATTGCCAAATTAATTGGCGGAGGTTGCAAAAACCCGCTTCAAGCAAGTTTTACGCTGCCATTTCAGCGGTGTAGTCTGCCCAAAGGGCAAAAGCATCTGATCTTGCATGACGATAAGAGTGAGAGGGAAGTTGGTAACGACGAGGGCGGAAAATTACGTTGATCTGGTCGTGAGCGCACAGGAAGCGTTGTGCCTAGCGCGGCGACTTGCAACGCCACATTATTTTTCTCACTTCCTTGTCGATCGATGAGAATTTTCGATGTTGTTGTTTAGCCCTTTGTGGGCTCGGCGGTCCGCGTCAGGAGCCAGTGTTTTGATCGGTTTGATGTAGCTGCGCAATTTGTCTGTTACCACGACCTGAGGTTCGCCGAATTGGTTGATCAGATTCTTGGAAAGACGCTTGGCAGCCTTGGCGTTCCGGTGCTGCTGAACGAGAATGTCGAGCACATTGCCATCGGCGTCAATTGCGCGCCAAAGCCAATATTTCACCCCACAGATGGTGATGACAACCTCATCAAGGTAGCACTTGTTGTTTGGTCTCGGTCTATCCCTGCGGATGCAATTTGCAAAATGAGCTCCAAAGCGATTGACCCAGAGCCGAACAGTTTCTCGGCTCACAAGAATGCCACGTTCGGCAAGAAGATCCTCAACATCAGCTGCGCTCATTGAAAACCGGTAGTACGCCCAGACGGCGTAGGCGATAACTGTAGGGACTTGAGATTATCGGGGGTTGGGCTTGAGATCATCGCGGTTTTGGGCTCAGATTGTTTGAGACTGTAATTTCCCTTCGGCTCAAATTATCTGAGAATGAGCGCAAGTTATGTGAGACAGGCGCAGATTGCTGAGACTGGGCACAGTACCGTGAGACTGATGGCTATCAGCTACAACCGCCCCATCGAAGCCCATTCATCCCTACAGTGTCAATCAGCATTGAAAATTGATCCACCTTTTGCATCCAAAACTGACCCACCCTGTGGGCGAAAAAGGCCATGTCTGCGAGCGCTCGCAGACAGGGCCTTTTTGG
>CANNAV010000184.1 GCA_947502585.1 uncultured Pseudovibrio sp. | reverse complement strand
CATGGAACTGGAAACCTCTGTCAAAATCGCACAGTCAAGAGAAAATCGGGGCGCATTGAGCGGGCGGTTACAAACCAGGAGACTTTGATGACTATGGAAGCGCAGTTAGTTTTAAAAGTTGATAACGCCGCTGCGCGGCGCCTGTTTTTGCATAAACATGCCCTTCTCGAAGTGCCAACAGGCTCGACAAATGAAGATGCCCTTCTCAATCTCATTCACCGCATTGGCTTTGTGCAGGTTGATAGCATCAACACAGTAGAGCGCGCACACTACATGATCCTATGGTCACGCCGCCAAAGTTACCGTCCAAAACACCTCGGGAAGCTGCTGGAGCATGACAGAAGCCTCTTTGAGCACTGGACGCATGACGCCTCCATCATTCCAACCGAGTTCTTTCCCCACTGGCACTACCGCTTCCAAAAGAGCGCAGAGAGCCTGCAGTCCCGCTGGAAAGTCGGGCGGGGCGCCGAGTATCAGGAAAAGCTCAACCTCATCCTCCGGCATATCGAAGAAAACGGCCCAGCGGGCACCTCTGATGTCGGCAAGGGTGAGAAACGCAGCAAGGGCGGATGGTGGGAATGGAACCCGTCCAAAACAGCGCTTGAATACCTCTGGCGTACCGGACGGCTCTCCGTCTCCCGGCGTGAAAACTTCCAGAAACTCTATGACCTGACAGAACGCGTTATCCCTGCTGAACATCGTGCCACCAAGCCCAGCCATGCAGAAACGTTAGAATGGGCATGCAAATCTGCAATTGATCGTCTTGGCTTCGCGACGCCCACCGAAATTGCAGCCTATTGGGACAAACTCGACTTTGCCGATGTAAAAGCATGGTGTGAGCAAGCCTTGAACCGTCACGAACTGATCCCAGTCGAGATACAAGCTGCCAAAGATGCCAAACCAAAACTATGCCTCACACGCCCGACAATTGAGAGCGAACTGAAACCCCTCGACGCTCCTTCCCGGCGGATACGCATCCTCAGCCCTTTTGACCCGGCATTAAGAGACCGCAAACGTACGGAGTTTCTCTTTGACTTCCATTACCGTATTGAAATCTTCGTCCCTGAACCAAAACGACAATACGGATATTATGTCTTCCCGGTTATGGAGGGGGGGAAGTTGATTGGCCGTATCGATATGAAACGCGAAAAAGCCTCCAATGCATTGGCCGTAAAGCGGTTCTGGCCCGAGGCTGGTATTCGTATGGGCAAAGGCCGCCACCAACGGTTGAAATCTGAGCTGGAGCGATGCACCCGGTTCGCTGGCTGTGACGATCTTCAATTCCTTCCAACCTGGCAAGGATAACCCGTTTGAAGGCAAGGCTGTCAGAAACCTAAGCAAGCCCAACCCTCTAAAGCAAACAGAATGTGTGAGACGCCCTCTCACCATTCACAACCGCACGCGTCATACTCCCTGAATCATCCTGCATAATTACATATCAGCGCCAGTCACTCCCCGAAGCGTTACCCCTCCCGGTTTCAGGGCATCACAGACCCCCCGCATTAATGTTAATCTCTTTCTAAAGGATACCGCTTCCAGCTCTTCCGGAGAAAACCACATGAGGTCTATTCCACTCACGCTTATTCCGTTCTTGTTATACAACGCTGTGGCATTTCGGTGGTTTGAAGATCTGGAGCCTGTGCTTGATCAGGGCTACAACGTTACTCCGTGGGCTGCGATTGTATTCCGGATACCGCTGCCATCCGGGCTACTCGTCCCTCTGGATGTCGCCACTCTCTTGCTTGCAGGCACTCTGGTCCTGCTCTTCGTCGAAATCATCAAAGCCACCAGAACCAGCACACTCTCGCTGGTGGATCACAGCCTGTCTCTGTTGATCCTCGTAGCTTACCTCATTGAGTTCCTCTCGGTACAGGAAGCTGCTACTCCACTCTTCCTGCTGCTCATGACCATAACCTTTCTGGATGTCATCGCCGGGTTCATCATCACCATATCCGGGGCACGACGAGATGTGGTTGTGGCAACTAACAACAACTAGCAACAGCATCGCTCTAAAGGCGGCAACCAGTCTTCTGCATTGCGCTTTAGTGCATAAAGGGCACCCGGTTGAATGCCCTCACGCCAGTCATAATATACAATGCGCTTAAAGCGTGGCCAGTGCCTTAGCAACGTCTTCCAGCAGATCATCTGCGTCTTCCAGACCAACAGAAAGACGAAGCGTCTTATCTGTTATGCCCAACTCCAGACGCGCATCCTCCGCTACACTCTGGTGCGTTGTTGTAGCCGGATGGGTGATCAGGCTCTTTGCATCACCCAGGTTGTTGGAAAGGCAGACAATCTCCAGCGCATTGGAGAACCTGAAAGCTGCTTCCTTACCACCTGCAAGATCAAATGCCAGCATGGTAGACCCACCCTGCATTTGCCTGGCTACAATATCTGCCTGCGGATGATCAGCGCGGCCTGGGTAAATCAGACGAGACACTGCAGAGTGACCCGCAAGGGAGTCTGCCAGTTTGCCGGCATTCGTAGTCTGACGCTCAACACGCAGAGACAATGTCTCCAGACCCTTCAGCAGAACCCAGGCGTTGAACGGACTCATTGCAGGTCCGGTATGCTTGAACGGGTCATGGAACTCATCCACAATCCACTTTTCATCAGAAAGCACGATACCGCCAAGGCATCGGCCCTGCCCGTCAATATGCTTGGTCGCAGAGTAGATCACCACATCAGCACCAAGTGCCAGCGGGCTCTGCCAGATAGCCGTTGCAAACACGTTGTCTACAATAAGCCTTCCGCCAGCTTCGTGAATAATATCTGCTACAGCAGGAATATCGATCACTTCAAGCATCGGATTGGTTGGGCTTTCAAGAAAAGCTGCTGTGGTATTCGGGCGAACAGCTGCTTTCCATTGCTCAATGTCAGTGCCATCAATCAGCGTAAACTCGACGCCGTATCGCGGCAGTAGTTTTTCAATAATGTATCTGCAGGAACCAAACAGTGCCTTAGGGGCAATCACGTGATCGCCAGCTTTAACGCAGGCCATCACCGCAGAGTTAACAGCGGCCATACCAGAAGCCGTACCGCGTGCCGCCTCAGCACCTTCCAACTCGCACATTCGCCGCTCGAACATTCCCACAGTCGGGTTTGCGTACCGGGAGTAAATATAGCCCGGACTTTCGCCCAGAAAGCGCGCTTCTGCCGCTTCTGAGCTATCGTAAACATATCCTTGTGTAAGGAAGATTGCTTCGGATGTTTCACCAAAGCCGGAGCGCGTTGTGCCCCCATGAACAAGCCGGGTTGCTGGCTTCCAGTTCTTTGCCTCTGTCATCTCTCATTCCTGCCCGAAGAGATATTGCTCTACCCCCTCAATAAAAAACCCCGGCGCGAGCCGAGGTCTGTTCAAGAACCCAACCCTTTAGCTACTTGTTTTACGTGGTTGCAAGCCGGTCGAACAAATCACCACGGAACAGACCTCTGTTTTACCTTCAAAATACAGTAGGGTCAATCAATCAGCTTAGCTTGCAGACTTGGCGAGAGATCAAACTTACGTTAATCAGTGTCAGAACAATTTGAGGACCAGTGGGGCGGAACCAGTAATGACAGGCATTCTTCCGGCAAAAGCAATTAAAGCTATGTTTGCCAGCAGGGCAATTAAAGCAGACAAAGAGCCCGATGGGGACCAGATTCAGCCTGCCAGTCTAGACCTGCGCCTCGGCGTAAAAGCATGGCGTGTCCGCGCCTCCTTTCTCCCTGGCCCCGACGCGAAAGTGGAAGACAAGCTGGAGAAACTCATCCTGCACGAGATCGACCTTTCCATGGGCGCCGTTCTGGAAACCAACTGCGTTTACATTGTAAAACTTCAGGAAGTTCTCAACCTGCAGGAGGATCTGTCCGCAACCGCCAATCCGAAAAGCTCCACGGGCCGCATCGACGTCTTCACCCGCGTCATCACAGATCATGGCCGCGCGTTTGACCGTGTGGAAGCCGGTTATACAGGCCCGCTCTACGCCGAAATCTCTCCAAAGACTTTCCCGGTACTCGTCCGCGAAGGCTCCCGCCTCTCCCAGATCCGCTTCCGCAATGGCGACACCGCCATCAATGATGAAGACCTGACCGAAGTGCACATCCAGCACACGCTGGTGTCTGGCGGCAAGGACGAAGACGCCATCAACAACGGCGTGCAGGTTTCCATCGACCTGAAAGGCGCTGGCAAAAACAGCCTCATCGGCTACCGTGCCAAGCGCCATACAGGTGTTATCGACGTCGACCGTAAAGACGCGCAGGGCCCGGAAGACTTCTGGGAGCCGCTGTACAATCGCGGCGATGCAACACTCATCCTCGATCCCAATGAGTTCTATATTCTGGTCTCGCAGGAAGCCATCCACGTCCCGCCGCTATACGCCGCTGAGATGGTGCCGTTCGACCCGCTCGTTGGCGAATTCCGTGTCCACTACGCAGGCTTCTTCGACCCTGGGTTCGGCCACTCCACCGCTGGTGGCACAGGCTCAAGAGCCGTTCTCGAAGTCCGCTCTCACGACGTTCCCTTTATCGTGGAACACGGCCAGACCGTTGGCCGCCTTGTTTACGAACACATGGAGGAAGTACCGGAAACCCTTTACGGCGAAGGCATTGGCTCCAACTATCAGGGTCAGGCTCTGAAGCTTTCCAAGCACTTCAGAAGCAAAGAAACGGCAGGAGCATGATCTGATGCCCCTCTTCACCGTTGAGCAGGAAAGTTACGCCATACTGGAAGAAAAGAAGTCACGCTTTCTCGCCTTTCTGGTTCCTCATGCAGACTTTGCTGAACGGCTTGCGGAACTTCGGGATGAGCACAAAAAAGCCAACCACCACGTTACTGCTTTCCGCAGAATGCTCCCGGAAGGACGCATTGATGAAGGCGGTAAAGACGATGGAGAACCGGCCGGCACCTCCGGCATGCCCACACTCAGAACGCTCATTGGTGCAGATCTGGTTGATGTGGGCGTCATCATTGTCCGTTACTTCGGCGGCACAAAACTGGGCACCGGCGGATTGGCACGGGCTTACTCCGGCGCTACCAGTCTCGCCATTCGCGAAGCTGAAATTGTGCCATGGCTGCGCGTTAAAACTCGCAGTGTCTCCGCCAGTTTCGCCAGCAGTGCCGAACTGGAACGCCAGGTCACCTTGCTACAGCTGGAAGTCATCGAACGCACCTTCACAGAAGATGGTGTAACCCTGCTGATCAGTGGGCCGGAAGATCAGATAGACAAGCTTTAACTGAAGAGTATTTGCAGCACCACAGGCCATGCAGCGTCGTCCATAATCAAAGCCTTTCAGACCTGGCTGTAGAATGTCCGCACGACATGGGCTTGTGACGGACGCTGGCGAACGGGAGGTTCACAACGCGGAAAAGACAGGCAGGTTTATTCCCCCCAAAGGAGGTGTTGTATTCTCCCCCCTCCCTCATAGCAAAGGGTTTACGCCCTCAGAAAAAAAGCACAAAAATCCTCTGGTTGACGGGAGCGGTAACAGCTGACAAGAGGTTGTGAAGCCTCATTGTCAGGATCACCGCAGATGCAAGCGGTGCCAATGGGGAGTTACTGCAAGTGGGGGATTGAGTGTAGCCTGAATGCAAACTCTTTCACTCCGCAACGCGTAGCTTCCAGGCATTGAGCCCAATGAGTGCACCCAAGTACAGAGTTACATTAATACGCCTCACCTGAATATCCAAATACATTAATTAATTCAAATAATTGATTTCAGATAGCAATTGTAATCACTAACACCATTTACTTACTATTAAATTCAGATTTTATTATTTCATGTGGGCAATATGTTTAATCCTGCAGATACGTCAAATCTGGAGTCAAAGCTCGTCTTTTCCCAGTTCTTTCGGAAAATTCAAAAGAAGAACGAGCGTTGTCTATTCTTCCCTCATGCCTTCAGACATACCGGAATTTGGGCAGGCTATGTTGGCTGACCCTGGTGTACGAATTGGCGCCTACACAAAGATCGAGACTTGCAGCGAAGTGGTGTTTCCCTACGGAAAAATGAGAGCAACCTCAGACCAGATGGGCTGATTGTCGTCAAAACAGGTTTTAAAATCCGGTCAGCTCTGGTAGAGGCCAAAATCGGCAATGCTGATCTGGATGTCTCCCAGATTGAACACTATATGGACACAGGGCGATTTATTAATGTTAATTAACATATTGATTTTTTGTTTGAATTCTGAATCTATGGTTTCATGACAAATTA
>CANNAV010000183.1 GCA_947502585.1 uncultured Pseudovibrio sp. | reverse complement strand
TTTGGGTGCGAAACTCACTCTCACAATCATAGTATATCTTTATGCCGTCGGGCGGGGCATCCAATCCATCAACGCCCCTCGGACGCCCGCGTTCGAGCGGGTAAGGGCGTACTGTAAGCTGAGCTGCAATAATGCAACAACGCCATTCCAGCGGTTATTTTTGGGCCACCTTCAGGGTTATGCACTGTTCGTCTGTACTGCTTCTACCGATTGGCGGGAGAGCCGTATTGTTTAAGGCTAAATATCATACCCCAATTTTCTCGCCACCCGCTTCACCCGCTTCATTACTGACCGTTTCATGCGCTGGGAAAATGTCTTAGCACGCACAGGCTGGTTTGGATCATCCACATGTTGGCCACCTCCAATGTGGTGACAAGCTCCAGGGTCAAGAAAGGCCACCATCAATCCATCGCGCTTCATGACAATGGAAATGCGTTCTTCGGTTTTGTGTTGCTCATAAGGACCATATTTCTCCCAAAGGCTTTTCCGGGCAATGCCTGGGTTGAAAGAAAAGCTCAGCCACTCTGGATGGATGTCCAGCGGCATCAAAGCATAACGAACCCCGTCAACCTCCTTGCGAATGCAATTTTTCTGGAATCGTTCCTGGAGGTCGGAGAGCTTGCGTACACAAACCACACTGATATCCGGTTCAACTTCCAAAACTTTGAGGCAGGCAGGGATTGTATTACCAGATTCGAACAGCCAGTCATCCTCGCCATGGAAAATCAGTTCACTCTGCACTTGGGAATAGAGCTTATCGATCGACCCCATCTGGCCCAACCGCTCATCATTCAAAATAACCTGCACATCTGGGTAGTTAGCGTCAAGCCAGTCCTTAACTGCGCGGCTTCCAGCATCGTCAATGACCAGCATCTTTGAAAACTGTGCCGCATGATCAGGCAGAAAGCTGTCCAGTGTTCTAGCCAAAAGGTCATGTCGTCCGCAACTTGTAATGCAAAGTGTGATGTCGTTTTTCTGCGCCATGCTGGCCATTATTCCTTGTTTATCGCCGGGTATCGGCAGTTAACGTCCTTGATCCGGTCAAGATTTTCCGCGATACTTAACTCTAAATATTACTGGTAAAAAGAGCATATTTACATGGTGGCACAATCAGCCCCGCTTTCTGTCTTGATTCGTACCCTGAACGAAGGGGATCGCATTGGTAGAACCCTAGAGTCTGTAATGGGTCTCGGGCGGGAGATTGTTGTGATCGATTCTGGATCCACGGACAATACAGTCGAGATTGCTGACAATCACGGCGCACGAGTAATCTATAATCCTTGGGAGGGGTTCGGCCCGCAGCGCAGATTTGGCGAAAAGAAATGCCGAAATCACTGGGTATTCTATATTGATGCCGATGAGGTGGTAACGCCCGAATTACGAGAAGAGATCTTATCCCTTTTTGAAGACGGTGAACCCAAAGAGGCATGCTTTCTCATTCGCAACACAATGGTTCTGCCCGGTGACCGGAAGCCACGACTCTTTGCCGACTTCCGTAAAGTGCCACGGCTTTATGATTTGCGCTTTGCCAGAGTAAGGCAGGATCCCTCATACGACAGGATCGAAGTGGACGAAGGGCATTCTACCGGCATCTTGAAAAGCCGACAGTATCACTTTTCTTTTCGAAACTGGGGGCACACCATCTCCAAATTGACCTATACGTCGGACCTTGCCGCCAGAACGCAAAAGGAGAAGCCACTTTGGCTCTTACGCCTCCGTTTGGTGACCGAGATGCCGGTAGAGATGTTCAAGTATCTCTTTGTTCGCCGCTTTATATTTGCTGGCTGGAAAGGTATCGCCTTCGCTGCTACGCAATCGTTTTCTCGCTTCATGCGTATTTTAAAAATGATTGAAAAACGTATGAATACTGGCGGGTTAACTGTGGCTACCAATAAAAACTCCGGTCGCATTTCTCACGATCAATTCACTCAAAAGCATTTGGTGTTGGCTATATGCACTCGTGGGCGGCCCGACATGTTACGCCGCTGCCTAAGTTCGGTTGCTAACCTGCAGGAAGTGGAAGGCTTTCGGCTTTCCCTTGTGATTTGTGACAATAACGAAGTGCGACTGGAAGAAGAGGTTCGAAAGGGCCTGTCAAACATTCTTCCGCGAACAATTCCTGTCAAGCACGTACATCAGCCACAGGCTGGCATTCCATTTGCACGTAACAAGGCACTAGAAACGGCAATTTCACAGAGACCAGAATGGATTGGTTTTATTGACGACGATGAAGAAGTTGATCCGAACTGGCTGTTGGAAATGACACGGGCAATGGAGCGTTGGGAAGCGGATGTCTACCACGGCTGGACCCAATCCACACCAGATCAGCATGCACCAAAGACCTGGGTATTTAAGGTGCCCCGCAATAAAAGATCTGCGGGAACTTACATGCAGTCTGCGGGAACGGACAATGTTATATTTGCATCGGCTCTGGCAGATGGAACAAAATCGAGCCTTCGCTTTAACGAAAACATGAGATTTAGTGGTGGAACCGATCTTGAATTCTTCTATCAAGTGACAGATGGTGGTGGAAAGATTGTCTGGGTTCCTGAGGCGATCACTCGCGAGACAATTCCAGCAAGCCGACTTACCCTCTCCTATCAGGTGAAACGCGCCCACGCAGTTGCAGCAGTTCAGGCTTATGTTGCTCGCCAGAGGCTGGGAACCGGGAAGGCGTTGCAGCGCCTCCTGCCAAAAGCAGCAGGGCGATTGATTTCGGGTGTTGGCGGCCTGTTGTTAAGTGGTTCTATTTGGTTGATTAGCCAGCGTCGAGGCCGTATTGCCTTCTTGAAGGCATTGAAAAAAATACGGTTTGCGACAGGAACCGTGAAAGGCTCCTTTCAGACCATGCCAAGCCTTTATGGTGAGATACACGGGCGATAGGAGAAATTTAAACATATGCGCGTCGTTCATATCACAATGACGCCTTTGGCTGGGTCTCCAATCAGGATAGTCAAGGCTCTCAACGCTCATACAGAGGTCACTGCTAGACTGGTAAATCTGAAGCCTAATGCTTATGGCACAAGAACCTTTCCTGAGGATCTTTTGTGGTCTGCAGACCACGAAGAAGCTATCGAGTTGATTGGGAAAGCGGACATTCTGCATTTCCATCATCCGTTTCCGGTAGATGAAGAGAATAATCCCTTCTGTTTCAACTTCAAAAGTCACGCACCAAAGAGTTGCCGCTTTGTGCGACATCATCATTCTGTACGGAATACGGCTTATAAAAGACACCATGATGAAAGTGTTGATCTTTTTGAGCTAGTCGTCCCACATAGTGCGGAGAGGTATTTTCCTCAGGCCAGAGTTGTGCCAAACATAATCCCCATTAATGATCAGGATTATCAGCCGGTGGACTTTGCCCAAAAGGCTACATCGATATCGTTTTCCCCCTCCAGTAATCGAAGCCGTTGGGCTGATCGTTGGGAGACTAAAGGCACTCCTGAAGTTCTGCGCATGCTCCGACGTCTCAGGAAAAAGACAGGTATAGAACTGAATATCGCGCAAAATATGCCCCATCAAGAATGTATGGCTCTGAAACAAAAGTCTATGCTAGCAATTGATGATCTGGTCACCGGCAGCTATCACCTTTCGGCACTTGAAAGTCTGTCGCAAGGCGTGCCCGTTTTATGCTATACTGACGATAGAGCACAAGATGTTTTAAGGGACATTACCGGGGCCAATAGGTTGCCTTTCATCAATACGCATATCGATGATGCGGCCGGAATTCTCGAAAACCTGATTGGCGAACGGGAGTTGATCAAAGAGTTAGGAAACTCCTCGCGTGCATGGATGGAAAAATACTTCTGTCCTGAAAGACTATCTGCCCATTATGCTGATGCTTATATAGATATTCTTGAAAATAAATTATATTTTACAATAAAATCCGTTTCTCCACGTCCAACGACAAGCGTAGACATTTGGAAAGCTAGCCGGATGTCTGACGTTGCTTGGCAAAGACGCCAACCCTTGTACCATCGCTATAAAAATACTCCCCGTAAACTCTTAAAGCGCCTTGAGCAATCCTTACGGAGAAAATTCAAGAGATTAACAAGGCAGCTGCGGTAGACCAGACCAAAGCGACCTTAACAAACATGTTTTCCGTGTTAGAACAAGAGAGAGAAATCGCTTTTCTTTACGCCTTCTATTCCTTTCACAGGTGAGGCGTTTATGACTTCTACGCCTTGATTTTCTGCGTGCTCAGCGAATACTCGGAACCCTGAAAGCATCTTATCGCGGCGCTGTATCGAGACGGCCAGCGCCCAATTCTTCTCCCTATCACTACTATTATAAAAATGCGTTTGGTCTGTAGAAAAATTGAAATCTATGCCGATCAGGACAATTTCATTAAAGCCCATTGCGACAGCAATCTGGCTCGCAAACAAAGCAACCGTATGTGCCTGATATAAAGGCTTGTTCAGATCGAACTGACAAAAGCCATCGTAGATTGTCGGAAACTGGTAGTATGAGTATCTATGAATGTTCTTACCAGCCCAATGGGTGGGAATAGTAGAGCTCAGAAACACACCCTTGAATACCATCGGATCGTAATGCCTAGCATAGTCGTTATAGGCTGCTGGATCCCCCAAGACCCACGCGTCAGGATCTTTCCCGAACCTATCTTTAAGCAGATATGTGTTATTTAGAAGAAAAATATAGTCATCAGTGATCCGCTCCAAAGGTATGTTATTTATGGAGGGAGCGGAACCAACGATGACGCATCGTTCGCCCTTGTATAGGTTATGAAGCAAAGAATTGTCTGTTGCCTCATACTCCTGCGCCGATTTAATTTCCTTCCGTCTCAGCTCGTAAAGGGGATCCCAAACTAGCTTTCTTTCACATTTCCATTCGCGGTTTTTAAACCGCCTCGCTCGATATCCTTCGAGGAAGTGATTATAGATTTTTGTCGCAAGGCTCGGCATTTACTGATCAACTTACTTTTACTACGGAGCGAATTCTTCTTGAATCATTTTACAGCCAATTTGGCCAAAGCGAGACCAAAGTTCCGGATTTTGGGCAAGTTCACACATATATTTGGCCATGCCCTCAACGTCGTTTTCTTCCACCAGATACCCGTTGATCCCGTGTCTCACGACCTCCGGAATACCGCTATGACGAGTGGAGATTATCGGAAGGCCGGTTGCAGCGGCCTCGGTTAAGGAAACCGGAAGCCCCTCCATGTCGCCATCAGCGGTCGTAACACTGTGCTGGACCAGGATGTGGGCTTGGAACATGTGATTTCGCACTTGCTCATGACTACAGCTACCCATGAGATCAACCTGGTCTTCCAGCTTCAAAGCCTTGACTGTTTCGACGATCTGCTTCTCCAATGGACCGGCTCCGCAGACTATCAAATGTGCAGAGAGCGAAGGAGGGAGGCTCGATACGCATTTCCGGAATGCATTAAGAAGTTGAATGGGGCCTTTTTTTTCAACAAGGCGACCAACAAATAGAAATCTAACGGTTTTACCATCAAAGCGCCGGGAAGGATCTGAATACTTCCACTTCGAGACATCAATACCGTTGTGAGTGACGCGAACGAGCCGCTCCGGTGCTCCAAGTTCTATCACCTTCTGTCGCATAAATTCGGACGGGGTAAGAATGGCTTCGGCAGTATCGAACATGATCTCGTAGGCCTGAGACCAACGAACATCCTTGCGGGGTAATTCGGTGATATCGAAAGCATGCATAAAGACACTAAGCGGAACCCTGTGCTTACGACACAGTGGGGTTACCATTGCTCCCATATTGCCAAATTCTGCATGAATTTTTTCCGGCTTAAACCGTGTAATCTCCACATCAAGCTGTCTTTGATAAACACGTGCATATTTAACAACATCGGCTTTGCCAAGGCAGCGTGCTACTTTCTCTTGTAGGCGGTCGTTAAAGTTGGGGCGGTGTAATTCAATGACATGATCGAATGGAAAGAGATCAGGCTGCCGTCGTCTCAGAGTAACAACTTGCAGGTTATGGCCTTGTCTTACCCATGACAGAACGCGGTCATAGATAAACGTTTCAGAGGTTACGCCAAACCCCCCTGTTAGAAAAAAAATTCGCATTGCCCTTACCTACGTTATCTTCTCAAATCTGATGAAGACGCTAATTATCTGAACACACCAGTTTTGTTAAGGTTGGTTATGCAACTTATACCAACCGTCCCAATCATTGACTCGTGTTTATTTGTTTCCTTTTGGTGTTACTTGTGATTGCCTATTGAAGT
>CANNAV010000182.1 GCA_947502585.1 uncultured Pseudovibrio sp. | reverse complement strand
GCTGATTTGCTCGTCAAACATTCAACCAGATGCGCTGCCATTTCAAAAGCCCCATACACCAGATTCAGTTATAGCTCGCGGGATAGGGTAGCCCCACTGTGGTATGGGGTAGCCCCACTGTGGGGTGGGGGTATACCCCACTCTGACACATTGGTAGCCCCACAGCGGGGTACAGATATATATTGATAGATAGTAAGGATATAGAGAGGATATCTAAATCTATAGCCAATTTACGAGAAATTGGCAAAAGGTAGAAAGCTACTGCTATTAAAAATATTACTCATTAAATGTGCTGCACGATTAGCAGAAAGAGACTTTTTGATTTCAAGCACCTTTTTCATCTCGTTAGCACTAAATTGCAAAGCGACAGAAAACTCAAACACCCACGGTAACAGTAGATGCGACAACATCAAGATTCCGACGAACATTCTGCAGATCTCAAGCGAATAGTTTTCACTGAGTATAGAACTCGTCAGCAAATAACTTTTGATGTTGCTGCCCAATGTGGGCGCTGGCTAATGTCTATTTTGGTCCTACTTCATGCGGGAGCTCTGGCAGGGCTTTTTACCTTGGCTAGCAGTTTGGGGAAGGACAAAAAGGCATCAATCGCAGATCTGTTAGTTCAATTTTCTGAACTTGGATGGTGTTTAGTGGCTGGTTTGCTCTTAGCTCTGTTAGCTGGTTTGTGTGTTTGGCTAAACTGGTCTTATCATTCAGAAAACTATGATCAAATGGCCAACTATGAGATGCTGATCAACAGAGAAGCTTGGCTCAATGATCCAATCAACAACTGGAAACTAGATTTAACGCATTGGTTGGGTTTGGCGTTTGGGCTAGCTTCGGCTGCAATGCTTGGAGTAGCTGCCTACATGGTGCTTGGCGTTCCATTCTGATTAGGTCTAGCACTCAAGCAAAAGAAAGCGACTGGTACAGGGGCTTCCAACCGGAAGTAGAGGCTGAAATCAGGAAGTTACTCCTGTAGCTGCCGGAGAAGCCATAGCAGCTACAGGCTGTAGTGTTTACTAGTGAGTACAAACAAGCCCTCTAGTAATCAGCTCGTCTAAATTTGCATCAAATAAGGTGTAGTTTGCAGTAGCTGGATAGAATTGGCCTTCCATCTCAAATGATCTACCGCAGGTGTAGTTTTGAGAGTTCGGCACTTGGTAGCAGGGTGCATCTAACACATAAGCAACAGGGTCACCGTTGGCATCCAGAATGTAACCCGCCATGCTCTCTGGAGTTTGGACTGCCGGATTAGGCGTAACCTCTGTCGAGATCATAATGTACGTTTTGCCGTCTTTTGTTTGCGAATGACACATTTCATTCACAACAGCTGGCGCTGCGTGTACTGCGCTGACAGAAGTTGCAAATGCTAGAACCAAACCTGCTGCTAGATTTTTCTTATTCATATAACCGTCTCCTTTGTTTTGTTGTGTTGGTTACCCAAAGAAGGACGACGACACGCAGCGCATGTGAAAGTTGGACAGAAGAGTTACGAAACATCTCAAATGTTTCGTTAAAGCAGCTTCAGATCCTTTTCCTGTCTGAAGGAGGCATAGAGTTTCTAGTAAGATGGAATGCGAGGCATTGGCTAGCGAAGCACAGGCCTAAGCTGAAGCCGATATCATTCGATTGATAGCGCTTAGCGGAGGGGAGCCGACTACTCGCCTTGAGAAGTTTCACTAATCAGATTAAAAGTTGGCCAAAGATTGAATGAACGGCGATCAACAATGAATCTACTTACCTTTCGTCCTCTACTCGTACTCGCTCTTTTCTCATTCACTCTCGCATTACCAACTATTGCAATGTCGATGAGTTGGGAGCGTGCAATTGAAAGTGTAAAGAAACGAGAAGCCGAGCTATACGAAAAAGCGGAAGAATTGAGAACTGAAGATACCGGTCATTTAGGCTCAATCTACGGCACCTACAACATGCAAGAACACAGATGCTCCATACTGGGAAGGATGTTAGGCAAGACAGAAGCTATCCGTCACTTGGAAGAGGAGCCTTTTGAAGGTTCCGACGATGCATATGAGTACCTTATTGAGGCAAACAACTTAGGTAACTGGGTCTATGCGGCTGAGCGATTAATCAAGAGATCGAAAGCTTGGAAAGTTCGAACATGGAACTTTGAGTGTGCAGGTAAACTGGAGATCCCTTCTTCAGAATGGATCGAGGATAAGCACGCTGATGCGTTCTTTGTTGTTCATGACGACATTTTGCAAATCTTGGGCCCTGTAACTATCGGATACAGCGCTCGTTTGGAAACTGCTTTAAACCAGAACCAGCAGGTAACCACTGTGGCACTCGGAAGCGGTGGTGGCAATGTTATTGAGGCATTCAAAGCGGGTATTATAATTCGCAAGCGTCGGCTGGACACCACATTGTGGGACCAATGCTATTCTGCATGTCCGCTTGTTTTCCTAGGCGGTGTAGAGCGCTTTACCAGTTCACCATATCAAGAGTTCGGTTTCCACCAAATAAGCAACGAAGCGGGTGATCCAGCGCCGTTTAACGATCCGATATACCAAAAAGTTGCACAATACATTGATCTTATGGGGGCCACCTCAAAACAGATTGTTTCTTGGATGTGGTCTGAACCACCAAGCCAAATGATGACTCTAGATTATGATGACAGGCTTTGTGAGGTTGGTTTGACCACTTGGATACAAAGAGGTTGCTCTCGCTAAATTATGATGCATTTGCACGGCGCTCTAGCCCCCCCTACTTAGGGACCGTATTTCGCTTTTTTCAGTTCGCTGCGGTGGCGGAGCCCGCATTATGGAGCGTTTTAATTTCAAAAACCGCCGTTTTACTTGTCACGTTTTTCTTACGATCGACCCTAAAAAAGCCAATAAAATCAATGTTTCGCAACTTTGAAACGTGCACGAACATGTAAAATCGCCCCTTTTAACGTACTCGCTCAGTTTCACATTTGGGCTGCATTTGGTCGATCTCCCCCTTGTTCGCTTGGCGTTGCTTTCCAACTGCTCCAGAAAGCGACTGAGAAGCAGAGGACAACACCTTCACCAAAACAGGCTTAAGAGATTGATTGCATATCCTTTTCCTGCTTCCAAGGGTTTTTGAAAAGAGGAAAGTAAGCAAGGCCTTTAAAGCTAAAAAACGACAGAGTTCAGCTCCATAACAGCATCCGCTCCATTTTGCCCTTCAAGAGCTCTTAGGCAAAGAGAGAAGCAGGACTATGCGCCCTGAGGCTTAGAAGCGCGTGTAGAGCAGGAAGCGCCCTCAGATGCCACAACCATAGGCAGAGATCTAAATCGAACTGCAGCACGCTCGAAAACGCCCAGCGCAGCACTGCAACGCCTCTCCCCCATCAAGGCACAGCACAAGCGCTAGAAGCCATGATGAGGCGCCTTAAAGGCTTATCAAAGCAAGGATGAGAAAGCGCCTAGAACAGGCTTAAAACGGCTCTCTGGTGCTCTTGGCACTCTGAAGCTCCGAAAAGATCATAATTGCGGAAGTGAAAAAGGGCAAGGCTCTTACACCAGTGATGGAAGAGCTGTAGGTGTCTGGCAGGTCAGTAACCAAACGCAACCAGCCAAATCAACCCAGCTTTCAGTCCCTTTAAGCTCCAAATTGGAAGTGCGACAGGCACTCACCAAATATCGCGACAAAGCAGAACCGGTTTTACCTCTTCAGTTTCAAGAACTAAGAGGCTTCAACCTCAGAGAACTGAGACAATAATGAGACAACAAACGGGACAAAGAAAGACCACCTCCACAGATGGATTAAGATTGCACTTTCAATAAGTAATGCCTGCCTCTTGTCGTGGTGAGGCAGGCTGGGTGGGACAAACTCGGGCCAGTCAACAACCGCTTTTGGGACCATCGAAAATCACTTCAGCTGCAAAGGCCGCGAGCCCATCCATCTCATCGCAAGGCAGCCGCAGGGCAAGCAGAAGCCACCTACTCATAGCGTTTCTTCCCCCTCAAGCTCATCAACCTTCGCACCAAAGAGCGCAAGACGGTCCATTTCGTCTTGGGTGAGGATCACATGTAGATGGATCATCTCTCCAACAGGGTTGACCTCACAACGCTGGGCAACGAAGTCTACGGCCACTTGGAGGAAGCTGTTTGTCTGGTCTGAGAAATTGCTTGAAGTATGCATAGTCGGTTTCCTTTTGATCTGAAAACCCGACGACAGAGGTTCCAATCTCTGGCGGTCGGGCAGAACAAGATTGGAACTACCGCTCAAAAGGAAACGGCGCACATACGTGCTCTCATTCGCCCGACCATAGAAAACCACGCTCACAAAGAAGCGTGGCGTGGTGGAAACGCCTTTTGACAGTTAGGGGTTCCAATCCCCGCACACCTCTGTTTGATGCGCTCACCGACCTTAGGCCAGCTGCGAAATAACATGGTGTGATTTGTTGTAACTGTCAACAGCCATGGTAATACGTGCTGGAACCCAGTCAGAAGGGCAATAGAGGCACCGTCAGGAGGCGAACTACCCTTCTGAGGCCCTCTTCCACCGCAAAAGCCAGACTGCATTCTATACGCGGCTAATCTGGCTCCGCACCTCTCAAACACAATGCGCGTAGTGCTCATCACTTACCTTACAGCAAAGGTGTGCCAGTCTTCGACAGCGGAGTTGCTTTATTTATTTCAAGTGCGATGATCCGCAAACCAATATTCTAATGGGAATTATTTATGTTTCACAAATCTACTTTGTTAGCCTCAGCAGCGTTTTGCTTGACCCTATCCATTTGCAGCGGAGCTACAGCCGCTACTGTGAAATGCATGTTCATGTCCGAGACAACCATCAGCAAGTCAGGTGAATGGGTGAAGACTGAAACTGACTTCATGAAATTGATGGAGATGTTTGGCGATGGGTTGGAGTTGCCACTCAAAAACTCCGTTCTCGGGAACCTTGACACGAAGCAGCCATTTCTAGCGGGTGAAGTTAAGCGTGGCAGAGTCTACCTCATGGGCGGAGACATGGGCGTTGAAGGGAAACTGATAAGCGTAAGCGGTGAGGAGATCACAATTTACGATGGGATGTGCAACGTTGGTTTTGGTTAAGAACTAACCAGAACACCACCCAGGCAGGCTTTTCGCCCCTGTTGCTGTATCGCGGTAGGGGCGTGGCTATACCAGCGCTATCGCGGCAGCCAAGGGGCAAGGACCATGAACACTGGAAGTTTAGGCACCATCTAAAGGATTAAGCTACCCTTTCGCTGGGCCTACGAAGGCCTTTCCCCCGGCACAGCTAAGCCGCCTTCTGAAGCTCCTCAGGCGCATACAGCAGGCTTCTGGCTTCCATCTCTGGCAAGAGCAAGACTTCCAAATAAGCAGCAAAGATCACCCTGCGCTTCGGCGCTCCCCCATCAATGCCGGGAGCCTTCCGGCACATGTCGTAAAGCTCGCCAATCTTGATCTTATCCAAGGCATCGCAAAATTCGCCCAAGCGTTCACCCCAGCTCGGGTACTGCAGAAGCAGATCAACCAGAGCACTGACAACAGCTGATTGCAGCTGCTTGCTGTCGTAGGTGGTATTCAGCAAGGCATATAGAGCCTTCCATACAACATCTTCCCCATGACGCTCTATAAGGCGCTGAAGACGTGCTGAGCCGCATATTTGAGGCGGTGCATCTGCTCCGGTACGGAAGCGAACATTGTAGGGCACAATCTCAATTCCAAAGGAACTGCATAGGACTTCAGCTGCTGAATGATCAAGGGCCTTTACTGCGGGCATGAGCACTACTCCGAGAATGAATGAGTAGCAGAATCATACCTGCTCCAAGCACGCAGTACGATGCCAAGTGAGCGTGACCAACTGACGAAGAAAGCAATCAGTTGCATACTTCAGCAAAGAAAAGGCCGCAGATCGCTAACCAAAGCCAGAAATTGCTTGAGTGTCCCAGCACCTTCAAAAGGTATACCCTGAGGTACACCCCAACAAAAAAGCCCTCGAAGATAATCTCCAAGAGCTTGCGCTAACCCATTGAAATTACTGGTGCCGCTGAAAGGACTCGAACCTTCGACCCCATCATTACGAATGACGTGCTCTACCATCTGAGCTACAGCGGCGTTCCAACTGGCACAAGGGGTGTGCCGGAGAGTGGAAGCTTGATACACAGGCCCCCAATAAGATTCAAGTACGATTTGCATTAGCAGAGAATGCATCCACCATCAATCTACAGAGGCAGGAGGTGCGAAAAACGTAAGCGATGTTTTGCCCCCACCTTGACATCATACTTCTGTAAAATTCCAGGGAAAGAGCGCATTGATTTTGCTCT
>CANNAV010000181.1 GCA_947502585.1 uncultured Pseudovibrio sp. | reverse complement strand
TCTCTTTTGGACTGGTATTGGATTGTTTAATGGACTGTTCTTATCTTGGTGCACGACGTTCACCACCTTAGGTGCACGACGTTCACCACCTTAGGTGCACGACGTTCACCACCTTCATGAACCTCGTTCACCACCTTTTTTGAGGGAGGTGGTGCATCTGGTGCACCGCCTTCCTCCTCAAAATCGGCATTTTTATCAATCCGCTCAAAAGTGCCTGGAGCAACCAAATCTCGCTCAGGCCATCGCGCTACATACTCGTTCCGCTTCCACCGTTGCCCTCGGTATCCATGCTGGCTAACAGTGATCCAGTTCGCTTTGCGAGCAGCCTCAATATGGGTGAGAACAGCCCGCTTGCTCAGCCCGCTATATTCCGCCAAATCTTCGATAGACGGGTAGCAGCTCTCCCCCATCGTGTTCATGAACATACTCAAGGTTTGCAGCACGTGCTTTGTGGTCGCTGGAAGATCAGACTGGCAGAAGGCTTGCCGCCAACTCCAGGCCCTACGGTCACCGCTCATGCCGCATCCCCCCCTCAGGAGATTTGAGCGAATATTCGTTTCGCTTGAGCCGGGTCCCGTTGGCATCAAAGCGTTTGACGCTGATCCAGTCGGCATCCTCCGCCAGCTTCAGGTGCTTAACCACCGAAGGTTTGCTCAATCCTGTTCGATCTGCCAGAGTCCCAACAGATGCCCTGACACCCTCACCAACACGGTTTGCGAAAAGGCTCAGCGCAAATAACACAAGCCGCGTATTCGCCGCCAGGTCGCTCTGCGAAACCCCGCGATGCCACTCTTCAACATTCTGAAAATCACGCACTACAAACCTCCATTGGCTCTAGGAGAGAGAACAACGGACCTGCATCAGCAGCAGTTTCCGTCCTATGAGATTTCAGCTCATCCGGCCCCATCCAGTCCTTCGCAATGCGCTCCCGCGCAATCGCCAGCCGGTTGGGGACCATGCAAAGGTCTTTGGGCTTCAAACTGCCCTGAATAGTTGAAAACGGCTTTTGCGTGAAAGTCCGGTCATCCTTGCCGGTCCTAATCCGCCCATCATTGTCCGCCTTGCGCCCTGCTGGCGATGTCACAACGCAATCCACCGAGTTGTCTGGCATCTCACGCAAACGGTCGAGCACATCACCCAACCGGATTTCACAAGGCAAAGATCCAACAAGGATGATGTCAGGAGAGGTCATGCAATAACCCTCCCGAGGGATTCCGCAGATCGACGCGCAGGCCAATGCGTGGTGCTATCAGCATCGCAAAAAGATGCAGAGAGCCTTGCCCGATGCGCCAACATAGCAAAGCCCTCTGCACACACTGGCAGGAAAGGAACAGCCAGCATGGTTTTTAAACTATCGAGAGAAAATGCTATCGCCAGAAATCGGTTAGACGATAGACAAGTCACAGAACTCATAGGAATCGTCCGTGGCTTTCTTGCAGACAACATTCTCTCAGATGATGAAATTCTGTACCTCAGGAAGTGGCTGGCTGCGAGTGAAGCCGTAGTAAAAAATCCTCTGATCGTAAGCTTGTATAAGCGTATAAATGAAGTTTTAGCGGATGGGATTATTGATGACGAAGAGCGCGAAGATCTCTTTGCTACTCTAACTGCATTGACGGGCAACAATTTTGAGGAAGGCGAGCTGTTAAAGTCTTCCACTCTTCCGCTTTGCTCACCCGCACCAACTATCATTTTCAGCGACAACAGGTTTACGTTCACAGGCACCTTCTTCAGTGGCAAACGGAAGGATTGTGAGCGGATGGTCCAGGAATACGGCGGGCTCGTCGGTGGACTTTCGCAAAAAACCCGATATCTCGTCATCGGCGAATACGCAACGGAGACATGGATGTACTCTTCATTCGGGCGGAAAATTGAAAGGGCCGTCGAACTACGAGAAGCAGGGTTTCCCATAGCCATTATTTCAGAAGCACATTGGCTAGAGGCTGTTGACGAAGAAAGGGATTTCGCTTGAGTCTGACCATAGGCTAGCAACATATTCTTCTGAGAAATAAGCAGTCTATACCGATCCAATTTGTGGGCAGGGCTTTGCTCTGCCCATTCTTGCGCGGAACCGTCCATCACTTCGCCTCAACATCACCCGTGATGGATGCTTTGTAAGCTGTTTGGTATTTGGAATACTGGCGTTGAGCCTTCTCGAACATCTCGACAATGCGGTTATGTTCTGCTGGGGTAATTTCCCAGTCGGTGGCAGCTTCCGAGGCGGCTTTGATTGCATCACAGGTCGCCTGCACCATATCAAGGGCGCAGGCGGCCGGAGATTTACTGGTTGAAACTTCATTCTTGCGGGCAATATAACCAAGCCTGCGCAGATGAGCCAAAGTAAAAACAGGATCAAGGCCAATAGAAACCAGCTCTTCCTCAAGCGCCACAAGGCTCATTAAGGTAATATTTCCAGCCTCATTAACATCTGGCCATTTCCTGACAGTCGTCAGACCAAGCTCCAGAAAAGCAGCAGCACATTCTTGCCCGCCAAATGCTTTAAGGAGTTCTCTGGTCTTTCTGCAAACCCAGACTTTACGCTCATGTTCAGTATCTGAATATTTCATAGGTATCCAAAACCCCCGCGCAACCCAATGATTGGTGTGTAAACAACCTGTAATGTCCCGCCTCAGAAGTCTGCTCACCGGAGAACACACAACACAGCGCAGTTCTCAATTCCGGAAAGTGAAGTGCGGGTCTTCGCCGCCACGTTGCTATGCCACGTTCCTCTCTTGCGCTATCCGGGCGTTAACAAAATCAACCAGTCCCCTAAGTGTGGATAGGCGAATGTCGCAACCATCTGAGAGGTTTTTATGAAGCTTGGAATATCCAACAGACTCCAGTCCCAGCGCAGTACGCGAAATTCCAAGCAGAGAGCACGCCGTCTCGAAATATTCCAAAACCTGAGTTTGGCTTGGAATAGACATTTCAATCTCACAATCTACGTACTCTTTGTTCGCCATAATGCCTCGCAAGTCAGATCGCAAAGCCAGAATAAGGAAAATACTCCATATCTGTCAACGCATAATAATCCCATGGACACTTATAAGCTAATGGATTAATTTCCACCCATGCAGAATTGGCGAGAAAACCTTAACAATATCATGAAAGAGCGCGGCACAAACGCCCGTCGAGTTTCGCTATCTATAGGCAAGAGCGAAGATTACGTCACAAAACTTCTAAAGCTGAACACCCCTTCAATTGAGGCATTTTCGGACATAGCGGAACACCTAGGCGTTAGCATCGTCTCGCTCTATTACGGCCCAACCTGCGACGAGCTAACAACGCAACTAATTGATGAGTTTTCTAAGCTTAACGAAGAAGAAAAAATATACGCCCTAAAAATACTCAAAGGCTTCTCCAAGACTTAGGGCGCTCAGTACCGTTTTTGGAGATCAATTTTATCACCTCCAGGAATGCCCGTTTCTCACCCTTTGACAGCTTCTGAAGCAGCTTTACAAATTCCAGATCAATACACTTTCCCATAACGCCCCCTGAAACTACCCCTGCGTAAATTCACACATATAAAACATTAAATCAAATTTGCTACTTTCTCATTTTGGGGTGACAAGCAGCTAAATTGGGCGAAAAATTCTAGAAAAACTGCCGCCGCCGGACGAACAAAGCGAGCAAACCTTCACCAAAATGAAGAAACGATTTTAAAGTTTCGCCATTTTCGTTAGCGCCAGTCCCAGCTTCTCCACAACCCGATTCACGCGCTCCTCAATATCACAATCAAAACCTGCACCGACCAGCGAGCATTCCGTAAGGTCATAGGCAAACCCGCGTGAAGTCATTTTTTTTTCGAGCAAACCCGTCGCAATAAATTTATCTAGACTTCGCTGTACGGTAGAGGGTGAGATGGAAGTGAGTTTACTCACGGAAGCAACCGTAGGTAGATTATCAGGATGCAGATCAATTGCCACCGCAAGCAGAACAATTACCTCACCATAATTACTTGCGCCGCTTGTTTCTTTAACTTCAAGCACACCTTCCAGCAGAACATCAGCCAAAAGCGAAACTTTCGCCCGATGCCCCCCGCAACAATTTTCCATGTCATCCGTTTACCACATGAATTTCGCAGACTGCATATATAAATATCGTTCATTCCACCACTTCTCACCTCCTTTATCCTCCATATTACATATCACAGAATATGGATAATACTCTATATTATACTTGACATAGGGATTATACTCCATATTGTAAGAGCGTATTTCAATCGGAGTTTTCTCGATGAATAGCGCCAAACTCATTCAATTCCCAGCGACCAAACAAAGCCCAGATCCAACCAAATCCGTACAGGAAGTGGGTGACGATGCACTTGCCCGCACAGGTGAAGCGCACGGAGACATCTGCATCTTTCGCTCTGATCTACGTCTCATGCTTAATCAGGCCCCTAACGACCGCAGAGCAATCTCAGCCCGGATCCTCGCCTTACGCGAGACCTTCAAAGAAGCCGAGCTGCAACTCACAAATCTCCTGCAGGAAATGCAATCCCCGCTCCGGCAGAAGCCAGCTAAGCGCTGATAACTGCAATACGCCACACAGAACTCAGGCATTGACAGGAAAAGCAGATGCAAACGCCACTGGATACCTCTCTCGCACCCCGGATTGAGACGATTAAACAAGTCATTAGCCAACTGGACGATGAGGCAATAGAACGCGTTGCCCGCGTGACGGTGCGTGACGTTTGCTGCGAAGAACGCAAGCGCAAAGAAAGCCAGCTCAACATTGAGCACCAGGAATTCTCCCGGCATTTATACAGCCAGACAGACCAGCTCATTGCCCTGCTGAAACAACTCAGATCAGAGCAGGCACAAGCGCAGAACAGCGAACGCCTCCCCACAGCCCGCAAGCATCCGGCTTAAACTCACCTCCTTCTCACAAATGAGGAACAGACCCGTGAACCGCATTGACAATGACGTATTCAGTGACCACTGCAATGTGGCCCTGTTCCTCTTGAGTGAGGCAGCAAAACTCGCCGTTCTGACAGCTCTTGCCATCGTGCTGCTGTTCCTCGCCCCGGCGCTTGATCAATCAGTTATCGAAGCAAAGCAGAGCATCTCCTCTGATTTCATCATGCCAATGAAAATAGGTGACTTCCCAACTAAAAAGCCCTTCCCGATCTGGGAGCTTGAAGCTCAGGAGGAAGTCGCATGACCTACCTTCCTCTCATCTTCACAGTGAACACCATCCGCATGTGGCAGCTCTACTGGTTCGGTCAGCAACCAGTTCACTACGGCTCAACCTTACCGCAGGAGACTGAGTAATGAAGTGCCCCACCTGCGTTGGTACCGGACGCGATGACTTCTATCACCTTGCTCTGAGTGAGTGTGAGCGTTGCAACGGCTCCGGTTACCTCCAGATTGAAGACCTCAATCCAGCAGCCCTGAAGACAACTTCTCAAGCTTATTGGGAAACACAATCCCCGAGCAACAAAGTGCCCTTCGACGAACTCACCCCAAGCAACCAAGCGGACCTCTCTTGGCACACCGCGAAGGTCATTCTCGCTTACCAATCTCACGACGAAACCTCAGGGAGCTAAGGCATGCTTAAAGTTCTTATAGGATGTGAAACCAGTGGCATCGTGCGAGACGCATTCCTAGCCCGAGGACACGACGCTTGGTCCTGCGACCTTCTTCCGGCAGACACCCCAACCAACCGCCACATTCAAGACGACATCCGCAATGTGCTGCATGACGATTGGGACTTACTCGCTGTGATGCATCCGCCTTGCACTCGCCTGTGCAACAGTGGCGTTCGATGGCTCACCCAACCTCCTAAAGGCCGAACCCTGGAAGAGATGTGGAACGAGCTGGAAGCAGCAGCGAAGCTGTTCTCTGCGTGCTGGAATGCCTCTCACATCCCTTGCCGCGCTATCGAGAATCCAGTGATGCACAAACATGCAAAAACTCGGATTACAAACTACCGACCACCAGCACAATCAGTACAGCCTTGGCAGTTCGCCACCGATCCACTCGGCCCCGACAACGAACGCAAGCGCACATGTCTCTGGACTGAGAACCTACCCAAGCTCATTCCAACTGGAACCCTTGACGGAAAATGCGCCCGCGACAACGTGCATAAGGCTCCACCCTCTCCAGATCGTTGGAAAATTAGATCCAAGTTCTTTCCCGGCATAGCTGCAGCCATGGCTCACTTATGGGGCGATCACGCTCTGCAAGTCAGGCAGCACTTAGCTGCCTGAACCGAACACAGCTGCCGAGGTTACTCCTCCCAAGCGCAAAAGCGTCGCCTCGGCAAGAGCGGCTCAGGAAAGGCGCACCTGAGCCGCTTCCTTCCCCCTCAGATTCTGGAGAAAAGTATGCAAGCAACGCTCTTTGATATGCCAGCCAAACCGCGCAAACCACGAGAGCTCAAGGCTCATG
>CANNAV010000180.1 GCA_947502585.1 uncultured Pseudovibrio sp. | reverse complement strand
TTTGGGTGTGAAACTCACTCTCACAATCATAGTATATCTTTATGCCGTCGGGCGGGGCATCCAATCCATCAACGCCAGTCACATGCAGTACATCTTCACACTCATTTTTAGGAGGGCTGGAACCTAACCCAGTCGGTGAAGCTGTAGCGATCAAGTGCCGGATAACCGGCCCAGACTTCCCGCTGCAACGCATTTGAAATCACCTGGGCATTCCGGTAGGCACCGAAACACGACATTAACTTCACTGCCCCCCCCCGCGTGCCGAAGTCGGTGTGTTGCAACAGATATTTGGCGAACCGTTTACCTGTGATTGGACGAACGAAATCTGGTTGCCCATTTCCTGCCACATCTACACTGGCGAAAATGGTGTTACCCGCGCCGTGGCCGGCGATGGTGTCCACCGATTGCGTCGCACCGGGCGCGCCGGCTGGTCGGGGATCGTTTCCAAAGTCGAGGCGCATGGCGTATTTGTATCCACCGGGACCATCCCTGAACCCTGTGGCGCTCTCCTCGGCCTCGGGTTGGGGCGCCATAACGAGAAGGCGCTCATTGGCAGCGACGGCGTTTCGTGTGTCCACCGCGGGAGTGATCAGATGCAACTCATTATCAGCAATGGGTACTGGGATGATCTTGGAATTGACCTTGCCCAGATAGGCACCGGAGGTGAGGAAGCCCCCTCCGACACCGGCGGTGAAGCCTACCACCATGCCGATGATGTTTTCGGAGGAAAAGTAGGGCTGGCGGTGGGCAAGAGAGGTGATACCGCCGGCAGCTGCCGCCCCGGTTAATCCTCCCACTGCTCCGGATGTGATCAGACCGATCCGCGTGATCGCAGCCTGTGACAGTTCCGTGTTTAATGCGGAGCGCATTGCCACCTGGCCAGCGCTCCCACCGAGGCCCGCGCCGACTGCTCCGCCGACCACACCGCTCAACAGATCAATACCGATGCGCGATCCGGTAATCTTCTGCCCGCTGATAAGTGCGCCGGTCACGTCGCCAGCCACGCTGCCTACCGCACCTGACAAGGCACCAGCTGTTACACTTGCTGCAACACACTCGGTACCGAACACTGCCGCTGCCGCAGCACCAGCGGCCCCCCCGGTTAATACGGTGGCTGCAATGCCAACCACTGCGCCGATGACGATGGCTGCGATCTCAGCTCCATCTTGCCCCAGTGGATCAATTTCGGCGATCGGGTTGCCCATGCCGTAAGCGTACCGATTGGCGGTGAGCAGCGGATCCAATGTGAGGAATTGCATGCTGGTTGGGGCGTACCAACGAGTCCGCAGGTAGGTCAGCCCACTGGTCGGGTCAGTGTATTGGGAATTCCAGTTAAAGCTGTTGGACCGTTTGAGCTTGGTTTCCGACACTACCCGGCCATAGGACGAAATTTCCACCGTCGTGGTATCGCTGGTCGCCACATGTAGCCGGACTGAGGCGTCTGAGGACAGAAACGCTGTTGCCTCGCCACCACTGACCTCCCCGACTGGAGCCCCACCTGCCCAAAGCAGGCTGTGCCAGTGTGGTGTATCGGACTTTGCATCTTGGGCGACGCTGACAACAGAACCGGTTAACGGATAGAACGCATCCGTCTTTCCGTCTTCGGTGACTGTGGATAAAGCACCTTGTGGGCCGTACATGTTAGATAAGCTGGTGCCGGAAGCTAGCTGGACCTGTAATAGTCGGTCAACGGCATCATAGGTATAGACGTTGTCGTCAGCGTCGCGCACCATGCGCCCATTGGCGTCGTAGCGCACGCTTCCCGAGGTGATCTGATTGAGTGCGTTGTAACTAAAGTTCAGCGATGTTCCGTCAATGGTCTTGCAAAGAACATTAGCAGCGCCATCATAGCGGAAGCTGGTTTGAACACTGCTGCCTCCAGCCGTGGCCACCGTGGTTTCAGTCAACTGTGAGAGGCCGTCATAGACCATGGCTTTGCGCTGGTTGACCGCTTGACGAGAGGTCACCTCGGAACTTAGGGTCGTATTTACGATGTTGCGCCAGCCGTTGCGCTGGGTGGTAGAGGCAAAGAGCTGTTTGCCCTGATTATTGGTGACGGTGACGGCATCGTTATCGCCAAAACCGTCATAACCGAGCCGAGTGGTTTGGGCCACCGGACCGGACAGATTTTGCTGTACCAGAATGCCGTGACTGTGGTTGACAGTGCCCCAAGTGTTCTCCAGTTTCAGCTCGCCCATGGTTTGGGAGGTGATTTGGTTCAGCTCGTTGTATGTGTATGTTCCGGTGGTGCCATCGGGAAGCACTATTCTGGTCACCCGACCGTGTCCGTCCTGGGTCACTAACAGCTCTTTACCATCGGCATAGGTGACTTTTGCGGCGGAGCCGTCCAGTGAATAGGCATAGTGGACGGTGCCTTGTGCATCCGTGATCGTTTCAACCAGCCCGTTGGATGCATAGACATTGGTTGTCTGGATGTGGTCGTCTATTCTTTGCTGGATAAACTGGCCGGCTGCATCATAGGTGTAGCTGATAACTGTGCCGTCATAACGGGTGCGGGTGGCCAAAGCGCTGTCGGCGGTGTAGGTCAGAAGCTCGGTCTGGCCCGTCTGGTTGACGATCTCAATCAGGTTGCCCACCGGATCATAGGTCAATTGCTCACTTTTTACGGGGGGGTGGGCGGTACCGTCATAGCTCACTTCGCGTGTGACAAGCGTGACATTGTCGTTCAAATCGCGGTTCTGGGTGATCGTCTTCGTGGCAGTCTGAGCCGTATCCTCCGGCGTTCCGGTGAAGCTGAAGGATGCCACGTCACCTTCCATCGTATAAATGAAGGTTTTTTCGGAATTTTGTGTTCTGTTGCCATTGATGAAAGTGGCATGGATTTCGGTCAGAGTCTGGCCGAAGCCGTCATATGTCGACTGGACCTGCTGAACATGTCCGGCCTGGGCCGAAGAACTGTCAGCATAGGTGTCGGTCGACAAGATATTGCCCAGCCCATCACGGCTGATTACGGTGCGCAGGTCTCCATTCAAGTGCGTCGTGATTTTGCGGTCTACGTCGTCATAGCTCGTCATTCGTGTGTTGCCGAGGGAATCGGTTTGCAGGATCTGACGCGCCAACCCGTCATATTCATAGGTTGCGATCTGGCCCGTGGCGTCGGTTTCACTCGCTTTCATATCCAGCCCGTTAAAGCTGACTCTGCGTAAAATGCGGGTGATGTCAGTCCCAGACCGGGTTGGGTCGCCATTGTCTTCCATCTCAATAGCCCGGCCACGGGCATCATAAGTGGTTCGGACCGCATACTTGTTGGCCTGTGTAGTGGTGGAACTGTTGCTGCCGTCCAGGCTGTAGAGTTTGTAGGCTGTGAGTGCCACATTGCCAAGCGGATCTGTTTCTTTGGTCAGCCGGCCCATTGCATCGTACTCGAAACTTCGCTGAGCACCGGTTGGTTTGGTCTGCAACAGGCATGGCCCGCCCGGCAAGCTGGTGTCGAACACGGCGGTGCGGGTGTGTCCGTTTGCATCGGTGGTGTCGGTTGTCAGTTGGTATTTATTCTCGTCATAGGCAAATGTCGTTTGCTCGCTGACCTGGCTGATATTTCCCTTCTCACCAACGTAACCGGGGGCCCAGGTCAAGGTCCAGGAGGTTTGTCTGCCCTGTACGTCGTACTCGTAGTTTTTTGTTTTATAAGGGGAGAGTTCTTTTGCTCCGTTGAGAGCTCTGCTGATGGTAACCGAGGAGACGGATTTCTGGTCGCTGCTAAGGGTGAAGTCTAGTCGCTTCACGGTGTTGGTGACCAGGTCGGAATATTCGGTGCGCTGTGGCATCTGCCCCCCCCAGCTCGCATCAACATAGGTGTGGTCACGGGCCCCGACCTGTTGCGGCGTGCCTTCGCTAACCTCGTATTGCTTGCTTGTGACAATGTTCCCAAACAGATTGTATGAGGTTTCTGCAATTGAGTTCTGCTGCCAGTCGCCGATTGCAGCATCATAGACACTGTGCACGGTCTTGACTGGTTTATTGGTATTGACACTTCGCGCATGGGCGTCGAGCACTAGATCATAGGTGTAGGTGTTGCGGTGAGCTAATTCGGTATGTCCGGCTGAATTAATCAGGTAGGAGTGTTCGGAGATCGGATTATGCAGGAAATCGAAGTAGGTTCGGCTTGCTGCAATCTGCTCGCCATTTTCATCCAGCCGTTGCTCCAAAACGTCATAGACGTAGGCGGTATTGTTGCTGTCCATCAAGCCGTCTGAGGCGCTGCCCATGCGATATCCGCCAGCGTAGCCTGTATAAGTCTGGCCACCGGAGTCGGTTCCGTAGGAGTAGGTGCTGCTGCTCAGGAAGTTACCACTGGCATTACTGCGGTACAGATTTTTAACTGCCGGGCGCGTCCCCGCGTTGCCGTTTTGGTCGAGATAGTCGAGTGCAGAATAGGTGATGGTGGTGCGCTGCCCGGTGGGATAATTAATGCGACCGATGGAGCTACTTCCGGCGGCCTGAACATACTGAAACTCGGTAACCGCACCAAGCTGGTTCTCCACATACTGGACTGTTTGTGAGGAGTGGAAAATGGAGACTGTGGACTGATCCGGCAGCGTGATTCGGATTTCGTTCTCCAGATAGCCGAATGTTATCACCTGACCAAACGTATCCGTGATAGTCGCCAGCCGATTGGTGAACACGTCACTGAGGGGATTTGCATAGGAATAACAGATCGTATTGCCGAACAGGTCGGCATGGGCCATCAGCTTACCCAACGCATCGTAATAGCTCACAGCTCCGTCGTCATAGCGCAGCCGGTACTGGTAGTTGCCCCCACCGCCGGGTATGGGTTGAGGCGGTATTACGGTTTCAAACTTCCGCCCATGGTCGTTTAGGTATTTCAGCCCGGACTGATAGCCCGAACTATCGGTCCAATTGGGATCGATGACAAAGGTTTTTCCGTCAACCGTCAGGGACTGGCCGTCGGCGACAAAGGAGATGCCTAGTCCCCAGCCTTCCGGTAGTCCTAGCTGACCATCCGTGCCAGCGACAAAATTGAGTGTCAGGTTTAGCCCCATGGCATCAGTGATACCGCGCAGCTGCACAAGTGCGATGGAGACCACTAGAGTACCGGTGCTCTTGTTGACATATTCGTTGCCTAGCAGTGATTGGTTGTATGCTTGCGAACCCTGATATTGTGATGAAGCCATTTTACACCCCTGAAAAACCGATAGATTTGTACCATGACCAATGCCGTTTCACCTCTGAAGCGGCATTGGTTTGTTAAAGTAGATGTTTAAATGTCTGCTCCGGGTTGGAAGATGATGTAGAGCGGGCCAATTGTACCGGCATCCCAAATCTGTTTGGTGGAGTCGCACAAATTGGATGATCCGCAAACGAAAGTTTTCGGGGAGCTGTCAGACAAACTAATGTGATTGGAACTCAGGAATGGGTGGGACATGTGAGCCTGTGTGGAGCCCGAATAGCCGCCGCTACTGGAAGAGTAACTCAGGATCCATGTCGAAGTGTCGGTCTCACAAATGTCGCCACCAGTGCTTGAGGCCTTGGCCTCCACATAACCGACACTGATGCAGGAAACCCCGGCTTTGCTGACAGTGATGGATGAATCCTCGC
The DNA here is from genome assembly GCA_947502585.1 of uncultured Pseudovibrio sp. GTDB lineage: Bacteria > Pseudomonadota > Alphaproteobacteria > Rhizobiales > Stappiaceae > Pseudovibrio. The sequence goes on along the minus strand of CANNAV010000180.1, from coordinate 1,006 downwards.
CAGTAGCGTTCATGCAATGATCAACGCTGCCACCTGCCTTGAACTTGAAAGTGATCGGTTCGGCAGGGGCGACTGCCAAATACACACAGGCATTTATATTGGCACCAGCGCCAGCGAAAGCGACAGAGCTGGCGATTAGGCCTAGAAACAGTGTGAGACCAAAATAAACTTTATGCATTTAACCCTCCAACGGTTATTGTTTCTTGTTTTAGATACTAGTGCTTCGCTTCACGTAGTTCGACAATGTGTTGTTTTTCTAAATCACGGCCTCCCAGATTTGATGTGGCAAAACGAGTCCCAGCCGCTGGTCTGCCTGGACGAGACCAGCAAGCAGTTGACCCGCGAGAATCGCACGCCGATCCCGATGCGGCCCGGGCGCGAAGTGCGCTTCGACTATGAATACGAGCGCGCCGGTGTGGCCAGCTTGTTCATGCTGTTTGCCCCGCCTGAAGGCTGGCGCCATGTCCCCGTTCGCGAGCGCCGTACCGCGATCGATTACGCTCTTATCCTCAAAGACCTTTCCGATACTGTCTTTCCCGGCGCAGATAAGATCGTGCTGGTTCAGGACAATCTCAACACCCACAGTCCGGCCTCCTTATACAAGGCCTTCCCCCCGCCGGGGCTCGCCGCATCGCCAACCGTTTTGAGTGGCACTACACACCCAAACATGGTTCATGGCTCAACATCGCAGAATGCGAACTGAGCACTCTCGCACGACAGTGCCTCGATATGCGCATCCCCGACCAGGACGCCTTGGACACTGAAGTTCTGGCATTGGAAATCGAACGAAACACCGCAGAGGTAAAGGTAAACTGGCGCTTCTCAACTAAGGATGCCCGTATCAAATTGGCTCATCTTTACCCCAAATACGCTGAATAATGGGACTATATACAATAAATACTACGCCATTATGACAGTAATATATATGTGCGTTGTTGCAGTATTCGACTTTCTCCCATAGATCATGCTTTGATTTGAAGCAAATGCCGTATGCATCTGAATTAAT
>CANNAV010000179.1 GCA_947502585.1 uncultured Pseudovibrio sp. | reverse complement strand
TGAAACAGGGCGGATCAAAACAATTGCATCACGGGACTGGGCAATAACAGGTCAATGATTATGCAGATTGGTATTAGCTAGTAGGCTGTATTGGAGGATTTCCAGCAGTTTTATATCGAAAACCTTAGCTTTTTGGTCAAACAGAGCGGAAACATACTCCGCTGGCAAACTGTCCAGATTTTCTGAGTTCGCTGTTGTTCTTCGCAGATCAATGGTTTCCTTTGAGTTTTCAGAGCACCCTTGCCGAAGAAGATTTAGCAATTGATCGGCAGCTCCGTTGAACTCTCCGGCCTCTTTGAGGTCGAGTACATGATCATAAATCATGAAATGACGGAGGAAATCTGTAATGGGGTTGAATTCTTGTTCTTCTTTGTCGTTCTTCATCACTGTGTAGTATCGTAGTGTAATCTGTAGTATTATCATTTTTGAATACTGACATGATTGAGCCATGAAAAATTAATGAACAGTAAACCTCTCTTGGTTGAGATATTTTAGGTAAGCAATGGAAAGTAGTTTTATTTTGTTGCCAGGAATTTTTCGAAATAAAACCCGCAGCATCTTGACTGCGGGTTTAGTGACTGATGTAAAGCTTAGGAATTGTTACCCTTTCAGGCGTTTGTCAGTTCTTTTGCTTTGGTTATCTGGTTTCGCTTCGCCAATGTGCGCAGACGCAGAGCGTTGAGGCGGATGAAGCCGGCTGCGTCTTTCTGGTCGTAAGCGCCATGGTCGTCCTCAAAGGTTACAAGCTCTTCTGAATAGAGAGAATAAGGAGACGCACGACCAACAACGATAACGTTGCCTTTGTAAAGCTTCAGCTTGACGGTGCCTGTTACAAGCTCCTGCGACTTGTCAATCATTGCCTGAAGCATTTCGCGCTCAGGAGAAAACCAGAATCCATTGTAAATCAGCTTTGCGTAACGCGGCATCAACTCGTCTTTGAGGTGAGCTGCATCACGGTCCAGTGTGATGGATTCCATCGCTCTGTGTGCTGACAGGAGGATGGTTCCGCCTGGTGTTTCGTAGATACCGCGGGACTTCATGCCAACGAAGCGGTTTTCTACCAGATCGAGGCGGCCAATGCCGTTATCACGACCGTAATCGTTCAGCCTGGCAAACAGTGTTGCCGGAGACATATGTACACCATTGATAGAGCATGCATCACCTTTTTCAAAGCCAATTTCGATCTCGGTAACTTCGTCTGGCGCGTTGAGCGGGTCAAGGGTCCGCTGGAAGACGTATTCTGGCGCTTCTTTATTCGGATCTTCCAGAACTTTACCTTCGGAAGAGGAATGCAGCATGTTTGCGTCAACAGAGAACGGAGCTTCGCCGCGCTTGTCCTTTGGTACCGGTATCTGATGTTGTTCAGCGAACTCAATCAGGTCAGTACGGGACTTCAGCGTCCAGTCACGCCATGGTGCAATCACCGTGATGTCTGGGTTCAGCGCGTAGCAAGCCAGTTCAAAGCGTACCTGGTCGTTCCCTTTACCGGTTGCACCGTGCGCAACTGCGTCAGCGCCCGTTTCTTCAGCGATCTCGATGAGACGCCTGGAAATGAGCGGACGGGCGATAGAGGTACCAAGGAGATAAACGCCTTCGTAAACTGCATTGGCCCGGAACATTGGGAACACGAAGTCCCGAATGAATTCCTCACGGAGATCATCAATGTAGATTTCTCGAATACCAAGCAGTTCAGCTTTTCGTCGTGCTGGTTCCAACTCTTCACCCTGACCTAAATCAGCGGTAAAAGTTACTACCTCGCAGCCGTATTCCGCCTGCAACCACTTTAGAATAATCGAGGTGTCGAGCCCGCCAGAATAGGCAAGCACAACCTTTTTGATGTCGCCCTGGGCCATAGATTAGTTTCCAAATGTTTGTTCGGGCGCATAAAGCGCCTATGGGCGCAATCTACCGGGGAGAGCCAGCAACGCAAGTGATGATTGAGGATTAAGTTCTGAATTATTAAACCGGATAGTTGAGCTGCTTACAGGTGTTTCTGATGAAAGGGATGAGCGGATGTTATTGTCAGCTTCTGCTGTTTGGTGTTTAAGGTTTTGATAACGCGAAGTCAATGACTACAACGTGATGCTTTGATGCTGTAAAATTTGCATATTCTGAGTACGGGCAGCGTGTTGCTAAACTTCATGATCTCTCAACTAAATCTGCGGAAAAACCATAGAGTTTATGCGCAGAAAACTTTTGCGGGGTCCTGTGGTTAACTGACAATATCTGTATCCACGAGGATTTCCGGCAAATCCTGGCGTCTTTTCAAAAATTGCGTGTAAATTTCTTTGAGATTTGGTGAGGCTTCCCGAAGTTTTTATTGCGAGATTCGATGCCCAGGCTCAAGGTTTCCAGCCTGGTGGCGCAAGCTGGAAACCATCGAACAGGAAACCCGGAGCAACGGTGCAGCCGACCAGTGTCCACTCGCCGAGGCTTTGTGCGGACTGCCATGCATGGCGTGGTACAACACCTTGAGGGCGCTGGTTGTTCAGCACATCCATACCGAGGATGATATCATACTGGTTGCCGTCATCGGAGCCGATAGAGAGCCGGAGCGGGGCACCCCCGTAGTAGTGCCACGTCTCAATTGCATCAATCCGGTGCCAATGAGATTTTTGGCCCTTCTTGAGGAGATAGTATATTGCCGTTGAATAGCCCCGTTCTGCAGGCCCTTCTGTATCCCGGAAGGTTTCAGTGTAATAACCACCTTCCGGATGTTCTTTCATCTGCAGTTCTGTAATGATCTCTTCAGCCGTTGCAAAGGAGGAGATCTGGTCAAGTGACATCAGAAATTATCCTTGCGGCGGCGGATTTCTGTGAAGATATCAACTGGTTCAGCGTTGATCATATTGAGGTTCTTCTGAATTTCAGGATCTCCAACTCTCAAAAACGGGTTGGTTGAAAGTTCGGCTGCCATGGATGTCGGCAGAGTAGGGCGACCGACTTCGCAGAGCGATTCAATACGGTGCGCGCGCTCCTGTAGTGCCCGGTTGGCCGGGTCTATGGTGAGAGCAAACCGGGCGTTGGCAAGTGTGTATTCGTGACCGCAATAGATCCTTGTTTCTGGTGGCAGCGTGTTTGCAAGGTGGCTTAGAGAGGCCCACATCATCTCCGGATCGCCTTCAAAAACACGGCCGCAGCCGAGGGCGAAGAGTGTGTCGCCTGTGTGAGCAATGCCAGCCTCCTGGAACCACCAGGAGATGTGGTCAAGTGTATGGCCCGGTGTACCAATGGCTTTGACTGCGATTGGGCCGACGAGGATATCATCTCCATCCTCGACAAAACGGTTCATGCCTGTGATGTGTTGGCGGGAGCGTTCCGGCCCGGTTACTTTTGCGCCGGTCTTTTCGACGAGTTCAGACATTCCGCCGATATGGTCCCAGTGGTGATGCGTGATGAGAATGTCGGACAGATTCCATCCGGTCTCTTCCAGAACCTGCAGGTATGGTGCAGCTTCTGGAACATCAATTGCAACTGTGCAACCGCTGTCGGGATGGTGGATAAGAACGCCGAAATTATCTTTAAGACAAGCAAACTGCCGAACTTCAACTTCAATCATAAACCAGCTCCCAAGCGTATAGTATATCTTTATGAGATCATGAAAGGACAAGCTGTCAAATTCAACTGCAAATTCACAAAACTCCGGGTGTGGTTGATTTAAGCTTGCAAATCGTCAGGAAGAAGCGTTGCGCTTAGGGCTCCTGCACCCCATGATATGAGAAGGCAACATGCGGAGAACCAGTTGTATCTTGATGTTACTCACTTAAAAGAGTTCTACGACCTGCCACTTGGGCGGATGCTTCGGGTGCTGGTTGGAAGCCGCGTGAAAATGCTATGGCCTGAGATGCATGGTCAGAGTTTGCTGGGTATTGGATATGCTGCTCCTTATCTGCGGCCTTACCTGAAGAAGACCAATAGGGTGTTTGCCGGAATGCCCGCTGCGCAAGGCGTTGTGAAGTGGCCGCGTGAAGTGGACGTGCCCAACAAGGCTTTCCTCATGGAAGACGGGCAACTGCCGTTTCCGGACTCCTGCATTGATCGTATTTTACTAGTGCATTCGCTGGAGATGGCAGGACAGCCTGAGGCATTGCTGGATGATGTCTACCGTGTCTTGTCTCCGGGTGGACGGGTGATTGTGATTGTGCCTAATCGACGTGGAGCGTGGGCGCGATCAGAGGTCTCGCCGTTTGGATATGGTCGCCCTTATTCAAGGCCACAGATTGATAGCTTTCTGAGTAATCACCATCTTTCAGTTGTATCGCGGGAAGAGGCGCTGTTTGTGCCGCCGACGAATTCGCGAATGGTTTTGAAGAATGCACGTAGTTTTGAGCGTTTAGGTGCGGTAGCCTGGTCTGCGTTTGCGGGATTGCTGGTCACTGAAGCTGAGAAGCAGGTGTACAGAGGCACTCCGATGAAAGCGAATCATGTAACGCGAGTGTTGCGGCCAGTTTTTCTGCCTAATGGCAAAACCGCCGGGGCGCAGGCAATGAACGGGCATCGCAGCCAACAGGAAAGAACTTTCGCCAAGGAGGGAGAAAGTTGAATTTCAGTTATTTTCGCTCCAGAAGGAAGACAGCCTGATCGCCGATCAGGTTCCAGACCCACCATGGTGCGTTGAACCCAATGCGCTGGCCTCTTGCATCCAGTGCTTCTGCTTTGATGACTTTGGCGTGGACCTCTTCTGACAGGGCAACAAAGTCACGGATTGTACAGAAGTGGATGTTTGGTGTGTCGTACCATTCATAAGGCAGATAGTCGGTGACTGGCATCCTGCCGTTAAAGAGCAGTTGTAAACGGTTGCGCCAGTGTCCGAAATTGGGGAAGGACACGACGACCTTTTGGCCTATGCGTAGTAACTGTTCAAGAACCTGTTTCGGATCCATCGTCGCCTGAAGTGTATGGCTTAGAATTGCGTAATCAAAAGCGTCGTCCGGGTAGGCGGCAAGATCGTTGTCTGCATCGCCCTGAACAACTGAGAGCCCGCGTGCAACCGCTTCATTCACGCCCTCTTGTGAAGTGTCGAAACCCCGGCCATCAACACCGCGTGTATCGATCAGCAGTTCCAGCAGTTCGCCTGTGCCGCAACCGATATCCAGAACCCGGGAGCCTGATGCGACAAAATCGCAGAGGATACGGTGATCGCCGCGTACATTACTCAAATCATGTTTTGTCATAATGGTTCTGCTTTCTGATGAAGCTTAGTGCCCGGTGTTACGGTCAATCACGACTTTCCGGCACGGGAATGCCTCTGGCTTTTGCTGCTCCGGTCAGAAAGCCACGCATTGTTTTAAACAGTTCAGGTTCATCAAGAAGGAATGCATCGTGTCCCCGGGAGCTCTCGATCTCAACAAAGGAGACGTTTGCGCCAGCCGCGTTAAGGGCTCTTACGATGTCCTTGCTTTCCGAGGTTGGGAAAAGCCAGTCCGTCGTGAAAGAGATGACGCAGAAACGGGTTGTGCTATGCAGGAACGCGTTGGCCAGTTTGCCGCCATGGGCTGCTGCGAGATCGAAATAATCCATTGCGCGGGTCACATAGAGATACGAATTCGCGTCGAAGCGATCCACGAAAGTCATGCCTTGATGGCGCAGATAGCTCTCGATCTGAAAGTCTGCATCGAAGCCGAAAGTGATGGTTGAGCGGTCTTGCAGGTTGCGGCCAAACTTACTGTGAAGGCTTTCATCAGACATATAGGTGATGTGCGCAGCCATGCGGGCAACTGACAGGCCCTTCGTAGGACGTTTGCCTTCTTTTGCATATTTGCCGTGACACCAGTCCGGATCAGCCATGACTGCCTGGCGGCCTACTTCGTGGAAGGCAATGTTTTGGCTGGAATGGCGCGGGCCAGTGGCGATTGGGACAGCTGCAAATACTTTCTCTGGATAGGCAGATGCCCATTGCAGCACTTGCATGCCGCCCATGGAGCCACCGATTACTGCGAACAGAGTTTCAATGCCAAGCGCTTCTACCAGTTTTGCCTGGGAGCGCACCATATCGCCGATTGTGACGACAGGCAGTTCGAGCCCGTAAACCTCACTGGTTGCCGGATTGGTACACGCAGGGCCGGTGGTGCCGAGGCAACCGCCAAGCACGTTTGCGCAGATGACGAAGAATTTGTCGGTGTCCACTGGCTGTCCTGGGCCGACCATAATGGACCACCAGCCGGGTTTGCCGGTTACAGGGTTTTCAGATGCAACATATTGATCACCGGTAAGGGCATGGCAGACGAGAATAGCGTTGGTCTTGTCTTCATTCAGCTCGCCATAGGTCTCATAGGCAATCTGCCAGGGCGCTAGTTTTGTGCCTTCATCAAGCGGAAGGGGATTTTCTGAACCAAATCGCATGAGCTTGCTGGCAGGCATATCCATCTGTTCCGCTGCAACGCTGGCTTGTGTTGAGGGTGAGATATTCGAAGTCTTCTCCGGTTTAGCGCTGGCGGTCTCAGTCATGTTTTCTTCCGAGGTGTTGTGAAGGCGATCTGAGTGTTGCTCCAAGGGATTGCAAGAGAGTTTTTGCTAGGTGTCAATTGGCAGTGTGTCAACGTTTCTTTTGCTTTCGCTGGCGTTTTTTCCTATGAATTCACATAGGTTGTGTTTAATAATGGCTCTTTATGGGTTCCGGGGAGTTGGGGTTATTAAGATACTATTGATGGAAATGACCATCGTCGATCTGTAAAA
>CANNAV010000178.1 GCA_947502585.1 uncultured Pseudovibrio sp. | reverse complement strand
GTTTAGTAAGTGATTGCCAAGTCCCCACTATGGCGCTTTCGACGCCGCAGGGAAGGAGCCGTCCATTCCATTACCTTCGCTCTGCAAAGCATCGCTCGCGCACCTTAAAAGAGTTTAACCGATCAGCTTAAACAGCGCAGCCGAATTTCAAGTGGTTACCGGCGGGAAAGCCGTAGCTTTGGCTTTGGAATTCATGTTAGAGATTCTAACAGCCTCATATCTACACAGTGACTTTCGTTCTCCCACCCCTCAGGCGATAAACCCGAACCTGCATTACAAAGGAATAAGCTATGCCGAATCTCGACAAAGTGCTTGATCGTGTTGACCAAAATTTTGATCAGAGTCTCGGTCGGCTGTTTGCCCTCCTGCGCATCAAAAGTATTTCTACAGACCCCGAATATAAGAGTGATTGCCGCGAAGCAGCCGAGTGGATGGCCAGAGAACTGACAGCAATTGGCATTCCTTCTGAGGTCAGAGATGCCACTGGCCATCCAATGGTTGTTGGTCATCGTGTTGCTGATGGAAAGCCCGGACCACACGTTCTGTTTTATGGTCACTATGACGTACAACCAGTAGATCCGATTGAACTTTGGAATGCGGATCCGTTTGACCCGCAGATTGTTACCCGCGAAGACGGCTCTAAAATGATCGTTGCGCGTGGTGCAAACGACGACAAAGGCCAGTTGATGACCTTTGTCGAAGCTGTCCGCGCATGGGTTGAAGAAACAGGTGATGTTCCAATTAACATCTCCGTTCTGTTGGAAGGCGAGGAAGAGAGCGGATCTCCATCCCTTCAGCCGTTCCTGGATGCAAACAAAGGAGAGCTGTCTAAGGACCTGGCACTTGTTTGTGATACATCCATGTGGAATAAAGACACTCCTGCAATTTCAGTTATGCTGCGTGGTCTGGTTGGTGAAGAAATTACGCTGAATGGCCCAAACAAAGACCTTCACTCCGGCATGTATGGCGGTGCCGCACGCAACCCGCTTCACGTACTTTCTGATATGATTGCTGGTCTGCACGACGAGAACGGGCACATTACGCTTCCTGGCTTCTACGATGGCGTTCTGGAACTTCCGCAGGACGTTAAAGAAATATGGGATAATCTTGGTTTTTCAACTGAAGAATTCCTCGGTGGCGTTGGCCTGAAGGATCTTGGCGGCGAAAAAGACCGTTCTGGTCTGGAGCAGATCTGGGCACGCCCAACCTGCGAAGTGAACGGCATGTGGGGTGGGTATATCGGTGCTGGCTTCAAAACAGTTATCCCTGCAAAAGCCCATGCAAAAGTTTCTTTCCGTCTGGTTGGCGATCAGGACCCTGAGAAAATCAGAGATGCATTCCGCTCTTACCTCAAGTCCAAAACTCCGGCAGACTTTGAGTTGGAACTGCATCCGCATGGTGGTGACCGTGCACTGCGCATGGATTTTGACGCGCCAGCTCTGGCCAAAGGCCGTGCTGCGCTCACCGCAGAATGGTACAAGCCAGCAGTTTTGGTTGGCTGTGGTGGTTCCATTCCGATCGTTGGCAGCTTTAAGCGCACACTTGACATGGACAGCTTGCTGATCGGGTTCGGTCTGGATGAAGACCAGATCCACTCACCAAACGAAAAATACGAGCTTAAGAGCTTCCACAAAGGAATTCGTTCCTGGGCGCGTGTTCTGGAAGAGCTGGCGAAGTAATCAACTATTGAATTTCTGGCTCTGGCCTGGTCAGTTCAGAGTCAGCATTTTTAAACTTAAAGTTGTATTTTGCGCTCAACTGACTGGGGAATTGAAATATCATCTATCTGTGTGTTTTGCGGATCATCACTCGGGAAACGCCCGGAATATAAATCTGCTGCCTGCGTTTTGGGCTCTGAGATTGCCAGGCGCGGCAATCGTCTCGTTTTTGGCGGTGCTGAGGTCGGCCTGATGGGCGTCGTGGCAAATGCTGTGTTGGAAGCAGGTGGTGAAGTCGTTGGCGTTTTGCCAGAAACGCTTGCAGCCAAAGAACTTGCGCATAGGTCTCTGACGGAACTTCACATCGTCGGCTCCATGCACGAACGTAAGGCTTTGATGGCTGATCTGTCCGATGCCTTCGTGGCGCTGCCAGGCGGCATCGGTACCATGGAAGAGTTCTTTGAGGTCTGGACATGGGGACAGCTGGGCTATCACAAAAAGCCATGCGGTCTTTACAACGCAAATGGCTTTTACGGCCGCATGCTGGCATTTCTGGACTTCATGGAAGATGAAGAGTTCATGAAGAAAACACATCGTGAGATGTTGTTGATTGGCGACAATCCGACCCAGCTACTGGACCAGATTGAAAACTATCAGGCTCCGACGGATCACAAGTGGATCACACGGGCGGAAACCCGATGTTCGGACACTCTGCAGGGCTGATTATCTCCTGATTAGTCCTGCAAATATCGCGGAAGGCGTGAAGGCTCGTTTGTCAGGTAAAGCGCACTCAGTAAAAAGACGAAGCCGGTAATCTGTCCAATACCCAAAGGTTCTGCAAAAAACCAATATCCGGTCAGGATAGCCAGTCCGAATTCAATAAACCCGGTGGTATAAGCTGTCTTCCTTCCAGACTTGTCAGAGCTTCCATAGGCAAGCAAAAGCTGTGGCAGTAATCCAGCAATCAGTAGCAGCCCCACAATTGGCAGGGTACTCGGCATGGAACCCTCACCATGCCACACCTTGAGTTCGATCAGAGCAAACGGAAACGCGGTCGCAACCGCCCCGGTAAAAATACAGGCGGCGATGGAAAGAGAAGGCAAATAACTTGGTGTTTTACGGCTAACCATTTGCAAACCGCCATAACACAAAGGCCCAACCAACCCGAGTGCCACGGCGACAAAATCCACATGGTTCAAAGGTGTTGAGGCAATAATGATCAGCAGCGCTCCAGGTACCAGTCCAAGCGTGAGCCTGTCACTGCCTCTCAGTCTTTCGCCGCCAATAGCTTTCAGGACCACCAGAAGCGCAGGATAAGAGAAGAATAGGCTTGCTGCCAGATAGATCGGCAAAACGCTCAGAGCATAAAAATAACCCCACGCCCCAAGCCCCATAATCATACCAGACAACAGGTAATGTCGACTGATTGGACCGGATTTAAGCGCTTGTGGCAGGTAGGGAGCAAGCAGAACAGCTGGTAGAATATAGCGCAAAAGCACGGCACCCCCGGGTGAAATTCCAGCGGCAAAGCCAATATTTGCAAAGTAAGGGATGCTTCCGAAACAGGCAGCACCCAACCCCAATGCAAACAGTCTCACAAACGTGTGGCTTTTAAATCCATGATACATGAAGTCTTAGTAACGCTGATTGCATCTACTTTGAAATAGGCTTTGGCCTCAATGCCACTACAATTATGGTAGATACACGGAATAAGAGCAAGTTTCTTCCGTTAACCTGCTGAGTTCGAGCTCAGATGACCACAGAAAACGCGCCATTAGAGATGTTTATGCCAAAGCGGAGTCAAGCGCACTTAAGGTTCAACCGAGAGCAGGGAGTCCACTCAGGTCTTTTAAAACAGCGGACGGCGTAAGGTCTGCATATTCATCTGGCATCTGCAAGCGGTTGATCCAGACGGTCCGCATGCCGTATTTAGTTGCCCCAGCGATATCCCAGCGGTTACTGGACTGGAATGAAATCGCTTCAGGATACAAACGGAAATGAGTTGTCACAAGATCATAAACTTCCGGATGCGGCTTATAAGTTTGTACCGGATCAACCGAGAAAACTTCGTCAAAGCAATCAGTGATACCTGCGTTTTTGAGGGCGCCATCCATCATTTTCATCGGAGCGTTAGACAGGATCGCAAGTTTGGAACCGCGCTCACGCAGATCTTTTAAAAGCTGGGGAACTTCAGGATAACAGTCCAGCTCCCAATAGGCAGCCAGAAGCTCATCGCGTGCACGTTTGTTTGCCTCTGGAACAAGCGCAAATGCAGTGTCCAGAGCCTGGACTGTCAGCTCCCAAAAGTCCACATACTGCCCCATGAGGGAGCGAACCCAAGAGTATTCCAGCTGCTTCTCGCGCCAGATTGATGAGAGTTTTTTGCCTTCAGGACCTACTGCACTCATGTGTTTTCTGGCGGCAGCGTGCACGTCAAAAAGAGTTCCATAGGCATCAAAAACGTAAACTGAGTGGCTCATCTCTGCTCTCCGGCTTTGCACCAAGCGTGAAGATTGGCAAATTCCAATACCCTTAAGAAAGCGATATTAAGAGTGTTCGTCAAGGCATGGGAAATACGTGCTCCTTATGTTTTGGGTGCAATAATTTGACAAATGTTCCATGAAAACAACATTTCACTCTGAACCCGCTTGTGCGCGGCAAAACACGTCAGGAAACCTTGGCCAGCTCTTGCAAAGATTGCTGCAATCTCAAAGGTCCTCAGAACGCCGGTGCGTTAAAACTGTGCAAAAAACAAAGACAAGGCGTCTTGCCTGTAAAATACGTGCATGCCGCTAATCGCAATTTAATTGCGTTCTGTAACCTGACATTCGGACACGGTGATATTTAGTTGCGTTCGGGGGTTTATTTTCTGTTGAATATTACTTTAAACGCTTCCGTTTTGGACATGATGACCGCACCTTGGTGCTTTGTCTTCTTTGTCAAGAGTATGGTTGACCCCATTTAAATTCTCAGGTCGACTGCCAGAGATAATTGGGCGGGGGCCTCCCGGCTCATAAGCCTACTTTTGAGGAGAGATTAATTATGGCCGAAATGTCGAAGTCAAGGACATGGGTTGAAGGCAGATGGTACGAAGGCAACCCGTTGCTGATTGGTCCGCGTACGCATTCTTTTTGGTTGGGTTCGAACGTATTTGATGGTGCCCGTGGATTTGAGGGCGTTATGCCTGACCTTGACTTGCATTGTGAGCGCCTGAACCGGTCCGCCATAAACCTTGGCATGACGCCAACCATGCGCTTTGAGGAGATGGTAGAGCTCGCCACAGAAGGTATGACTAAGTTTGAAGCTGATGAAGCCGTCTACATCCGTCCAATGTACTGGGCAGAAAATGATGGTCCGGGCATTGTTGCTGGAGACCCTGAATCTACTCGCTTCTGCATATGCTTGTTTGAGGCAGCGATGCCGCCGGAAGGCGCATCTAACAGCCTGACATTGTCTCCATTCCGTCGGCCAACAATGGAGTCCATGCCAGTCAACGCGAAGGCTGGCTGCTTGTACCCGAACAATGCGCGTGCATCTCGTGAAGCAAAGTCTCGTGGTTTTGACAATGCAATCATGCTGGACGCACTGGGCAATGTTGCAGAACTGACCTCAGCCAACATCTTTATGGTCAAGGGTGGTGAGGTGCTCACCCCTTACTGGAATGGTACCTTCCTGAATGGCATCACCCGTCAGCGTATCATCAAACTACTGAGTGACGTCGGTTATAGTGTTCATGAAACAACGCTGACCTATAAGGATTTCTTTGAAGCTGATGAGATCTTCTCAACCGGCAACTATGGTAAGGTGGTTCCGGTGCATAAACTGGATGATCGAACAATGGACCATGGTCCTGTCGCGGCCAAAGCAAAAGAGCTTTATTGGGAGTTCGCACACGCAAAAGTACCTGCATAAACGCATCGTGACTGGATGTGACAAAAGGAGGCTGTAGCCTCCTTTTTAAGCGGGAGTGAAACGTTTTATCGTGAGCAGTGCAGCAAGAATGAGAGCGCCTGCAGCTACAAGCGAAGCGAGCAAAAAGTCACCATTCAGCTCATAGAGGTAACCAGCAAAGCCCGGGCCAAACATTTGCCCTAAACCAAAGGCAGCGGTCATCAGGCCAACAATTTGGAGCGGATCGGAACTTGCAATACGGCGTGCTTCGATAAGCCCGATCGACGTAATCCCAACAAATGTTCCACCCAACAGAATCGCAGCAGCAGAGAGCCCGGCAATCGTCGGCACGAGAACGCTCATAGCCACGCCAACAGCCTCCAGCGTACAGGCCAGTGCAATTGCACGTCCATATCCTATACGGACTGCCAACCTTTCCCAAAAGAAGACAGAGGGAATGACCGCAAGCCCGACCAGCAGCCAGCCCAGAGACTTCATCGGTGCCAGCTCGGGTGTAAGACTTGCCAGAGCGCCGAGGAATGTCGCGGTAACGACGTAGCCAAAACCGAAGCAACCGTAAGCAAAGATCAGGCGCCAGGCACTCAGGTTCAGCGGTTTGGCTGAAGTCTTTGTCTGAGTGGCATGAGGAGCCGTTTGAGGAGAAGGCTCTTTGCGCGGCGGCAGAAGAAACGGCACGCATAACGAAAGCAGGAGACCAAGCACACCGCTGGCGATCCAAAGCAGAGACGCGCTTTCCAGGCTTGTGCCGAGCCATTCAATCATAACGGATGATCCGGCAATGCCGATACCAACACCAGTGAAATGTATTGGAAAGAGATGAAGGCAATGTGTCTCTGCCAGCCGTTGCATGACTATATTTGCGACCAACACAAATGCATAAGCGCTTGCCAGCCCGGCCAGGAAGCGAATGACAACGAACCAGTAGAAACCATGGCCAGGCGCCATAAGAAAGGTAGCTACAGAGCTGGTAATCATCGCGACCAGAAAGATACGGTAAGGGCCGCCGGGCAGGGGTGCTCGGGCTGCCAACAACGCCCCGAGCAAATAACCAAGATAGTTGGAGGAGGCGACAAAGCCCGCGTTGACCTCATTCAAAGTGCCGTTCTGTAACATATACGGCAGAACCGGAGTATAGACAAATCCCCCAATCAGGGTGATTCAATGAAAGTTCGGGCTGTTTTCGTTTTTCAGGAATGAAATAGCTGCATTCCGATTGTCCTGTACCT
>CANNAV010000177.1 GCA_947502585.1 uncultured Pseudovibrio sp. | reverse complement strand
TCCTCAAACGCAGATGCTATGGCCTCTTCAACACCAGGACCATCTTCCAGCGGATGATCCTGGACTTACAAGGCTACGAAAAATTTGCTTGAGTACCATTCCTACAGAACGGACGGAGAGCCGTTTATGCCTGAAATGCGCTCGCTGAAGGGTGAATTGTATGCTCAAACATAGTTTGCAACGGAGCCGCTATTATTAAATAATTTTGACGCAAAATAGGGTTGTGGTAAACGTCCAACGTGTTAATTGAATATTAAAGTTTAACTTAAAATCATTTCGTTTATTAGGGGGCAAAGATGCTGGAGATCACCCAAGAAACACGCTCTGAGGAGACGAGTTGCAGTATCTCATTCGAAGTGAAGATCTCCAGCGTCGTGAACTACGCAAGTTGGCAAAATTCAGTTCCGCTCCTTTCTTCTGTTGAGCTTTACAACTCAGCGGAGGAGGCCCAAAATAACCTTAATCTGGAACTTAGTTTTACTCCGTCATTTGCAAAGTCTAAGAGCTGGAAGATTGATCGCTTGCCAGCGGATGAGACGCTCAGCCTTTCCAATCTCGAGGTGACTCTAGACCCAGACTACCTGCAGGGGCTGGATGAAGCTGAAAAAGGTGTTGCCATTTTTCAGCTGCGAGGCTCTGAAGGTGAGCTGTTAACTGAGTACAGAAAAGAGCTGCGACTGCTTGCACGTGATGAGTGGGGCGGTTTTGCTGGAATGGCAAGCATCGCGGCAGCTTTTGTTATGCCAAATGACCCTGCGATTGCTCAAGTTCAGCGAGATGCGGGAGAGCTCCTCGCTAAATTCGGACACTCACCAGCATTGGACGGATACCAAAGCAAGGACCCCAAGAGAGTTTATATGCTAGGTGCTGCGCTCTGGTCTGCTGTGGCTGGTATGGGCTTGCTGTACGCCGAGCCACCCAGGAGTTTTGAAATTCACGGTCAGAAAGTTCGGCGTCCCTCTACAGTTCGAGAGCAGGGTCTTGCCACTTGCTTTGACAGTACACTCTTCTTTGCATCTGCCTTAGAAGCCATTGGCTTAAATCCTGTCGTACTCATCATCGAGGGGCATAGTTATTGCGGCTTCTGGCTACGAGACACGACACTTCCGTCCCTTATTGAACAAGACCCAACTGAAATCAGAAAAGCGCTTGCTGCACGCGAACTTGTTGTCTTCGAAACAACAGGAATTACCCGTCGCCCAGCAGACCAGTTTGAAAAAGCAATTGCTATTGCCAAAAGCTACACAAACGAGGAGAACGAAGCGAATTTTATAGGTGCGATTGATATTGCGCGCGCCAGAGCCTCTCAAATTCGTCCCATGGCTTCACACCAAGCACCATCTTCAGAAAGCCATGCTGAAGCACAGGAGTTTGAAGCAACAACTCTACCTCTGCCTAAAGCGCCTAGCTATGAAGCACTTCCTGCGGATGAAGCAGAAGAGTCCCCGCGTAATCCTAAAGACCGGATCGAACGCTGGCAGAACAAATTGCTTGATCTGTCGTTGAGGAACCGACTTTTAAATTTTAGGTCCACCAAACAGACAGTTCCATTCTTGTGTACGGACGTTCCGCTTCTGGAAGATCGTCTCGCTGAGCGGAAGAAAATTCGGGTCATTTCTCTGCCAGAAGAAAACCCGCATGGGGAACGCGATGAAGAACTGCATCTCAAAAAGACCGGACAAGATCTGGACCAAGAGTTCGCTGCGCAAGCCATTGCAAGAAACGAACTTTCTTCCACGTTGGAAAAACGAGAGCTAGATAAGCGTCTTACAGAGCTCTTTAGGCGTGCGAAGAACGACCTGAACGAGGGCGGCTCCAACACTTTGTTCCTTGCAGTAGGCTTCCTTCGCTGGAAGAAATCTGCAGATGGCGAAAAGGCTTACAAAGCCCCGCTGTTGCTTATCCCAGTAAAGTTGACGCGTAAGAGCGCTGCATCTCGCTTCAATCTGGAACACCATGAAGACGAAGTACATTTCAACGCAACCCTGATGGAGTTTCTCAAAAAGGACTACAATCTTTCTCTGCCGCGATTTGACACAGAACTTCCAACCGATGAAAGTGGCATTGACGTTCCTTACGTTTTTGAGATGGTTCGCATGGCAGTGCGTGACGTACCGGGCTTTGAGGTTGTCGATGAAACAGCGCTTTCAACCTTCTCTTTTGCCAAGTTCCTTATGTGGAAGGATCTTGTTGATCGCACTGATGATCTGCGCAAGAATCGCGTCGTAAAGCACTTAATTGACAATCCAGACAAGGCATTCGAACCAGGTGTTTCAACTGCCTTCCCATCTGAACGCGATGTTGATGTAAAATACGACCCCAAAGATATCATCACCCCGTTACCCGCTGATTCATCTCAGCTAAGCGCTGTTATGGCTGCAGCAGAAGGCCAAGATTTCATTCTTGTTGGTCCCCCTGGCACTGGTAAAAGCCAAACGATCACGAACATGATCGCCCAGTGTTTGGCTAACAACAAAAGTGTCTTGTTTGTAGCTGAAAAGACCGCTGCTTTGGACGTTGTTTATCGTCGCTTGCGGGAGCATGGTTTAGGCGAGTTTTGCTTGGAATTGCACTCAAACAAAGCTGAACGAAAGCAGTTTCTGGCGCAACTCAAGACTTCATGGGAGCAAAGCACAAAGCCAGATACAGGCGAATGGGTGCGCATCAATGAGCAACTCAAAGTTCGCCGTGACCACCTCAACGACTACATTGTTGCTCTCCATACGCCTTCAGTTTGCGGGCTTACCGTATTTGATGCTCTGGGTTTGGCTGTAAAACATGCCAATGAATACACCCCAAAGCTCAATTGGGATCACACCAGAAGCATTGGGAAGGAAACACTTGCACAGCTTCAAGACACAGTAAGCGACATCGCCAGCGTGCATCGTGAAGTAAAACCAATTCCTGCTCTTAATCTCGTAAAGCACCAAGATTGGTCAGTGCGTTGGGCGAGTGATCTCTTAAACGTGGTTGGTGATGTTTCAAAAGCGATTCATGAACTTCTAAACCAAATCGATACTTTTAATAAGTTAGCTGATTTCAAAGCAAGTGCTGAACTTGGGCTATCCGATATTGAAGATATCTGCTCCCTAGCTGAGTTACTGCTGTCAACACAAGACACCAAGCTGGGTGTCATCTTTGAAGAACGCATCGATGAAATCAAGGAGTCGGTTCGGGGGCTTGAGGAGGATCTGATCCTCTTCAAAGCTGCAGAGCAATCACTCAGTGCGTCTTATGACGAAAAAACAATATTGAGACTGCCTATCGATTCTCTCGATCACAACTGGCGAGAAGCTTGTTCAAAAATGTGGCCATTCTCAGTGTTTGCCAAGGGGAAAGTGAAAAAGCTTCTTCAAACTTACACACGCGCAGGGGAGGCTAACCCAGAAACTGACATTTCACGCCTACGAGAAATGCAAGACGTATTGACCTCTCTGGAAAGTCAGGAGGAAACAAAGTTCTTCCCTGATTGGAATGGAACTGGCACTGATGCCAAGCAGTTTCTGTCGTATTTCGACCTAGCAGGCAAAATTAATGCGGCCTTCCGCAATATCAATCACCTTAGCAACGCGACGGTTTTCAAGAACGAAAAGCTCTATTCCTGCCTATCTGAGGGAAGAGTAGATGATCCATTACGCTTGCAAGCATCGAAGCTTATTGAGGCAGCAAAACTCTTTCGTGTCGAGCTAGGTCGGTTCTACGAAGTTACCGATTCTAGCAAAGATCACTTTCAAGGAGCCGGGATCTTGCAAAGACTGCAGGATGATCTCAGTGTCTTGAAAGAAAATGCGAAACAGCTTAAAGTTTGGACTGAATGGCAGAAAGTCAAAACGACAGCAGAAAATCAGGATCTTATGTGCTTTATCGAAGCTATTGAGAACCAGCTTATCCCTCATGACGACCTAGTGAAGCGTTTTTCTGTCGCTTTTGCAAACTGGTGGCTTCCTGAGGCGATTGATAGCACTCCTGTTCTTCGCAACTTTAAACGCTTTAAGCACGAGGAAATGCTACAGCAGTTCCGAAAGCTGGATGACCAAGCCCGAGCTACCGCAGCGTACAAAGTACAATCTGCCCTAAACCATAAGCTACCATCGCAACATGCTGTTCCGAAAAGCTCAGAACTCGGAACACTTCGTCACCAAATGAATCTGAAACGGCCAAGCAAGTCTATTCGGGACGTTATCTCGGCGATGCCCGGAACATTTAGTAAGCTGGCTCCCTGCCTTCTCATGTCTCCTCTGTCGATTTCGCATTATCTACCAGTGGGTCAATCACAATTTGATGTTGTCATTTTCGATGAGGCTTCGCAGATCACAACTTGGGATGCGGTCGGTGCAATCGCGCGTGGCAAGCAAACTATTATTGTAGGCGATCCCAAACAGTTGCCTCCAACCAATTTCTTTGGCCGCTCAGAGCAGGATGATGACGAAGAACTGGAAGCCTACGAAAAGGATCTGGAAAGCATCCTTGAAGAAGCAAAAGCTTCTGGTTTGCCAAATCTACAGTTGAACTGGCACTACCGTAGTCGCCACGAGTCACTCATCGCATTCTCAAACTGGCATTACTACGGTAACCGTTTGATTACATTTCCTTCGCCAGTTGTGGCGGACCGCGCGGTAAAACTCGTTCATACTCCTGATGCAATCTATGACCGAGGCAAAAGCAGAACAAACAAGCTTGAAGCTCAAAACATTGTCAAAAAAGCTGTAAAACGTCTGCGTCAGTGGATCGAGTTGCCGGAAGAAGGCCGCCCCACACTTGGCGTCATTACCTTCAACCAGCAACAGCAAAGTTTGATTCAGGATTTGTTCGACGCTGAATTGCGCAATCATCCTGAATTGGAATGGTTCTTTGCTGACGAACGCATTGAGCCGGTCATCGTACGTAACCTTGAAAACGTTCAGGGGGATGAACGCGATGTCATGATGTTCTCAATAACGTTTGCGCCTGACCTTGCTGGTAAAATGTCTATGTCATTTGGTGCAATCAACAGAGACGGCGGTGAACGCAGATTGAACGTTGCTGTGACCCGTGCACGCGAAGAACTACTCGTATTCAGCACAGTGACAGCGGATGTCATTGATACATCCCGAACCAAAGCCCTTGGTGTAAAGCATCTGAAAGAGTTTCTGAGCTTCGCTGAAAAAGGATCTATTGCACTAGCAGCTTCTGACGATGGTTCTGTAGGAGGCTATGATAGCCCATTCGAAGAAGCCGTTTCTGAAGCACTTCATATGCGTGGCTGGGCAATAGTTCCACAAGTTGGAGTGTCAGGCTTTAGGATTGATCTAGGCATTGTGCACCCCGATAAACCGGGCGCGTTTATTGCTGGTGTCGAATGCGATGGAGCAACATACCATAGTTCAGCAACTGCTCGTGATCGCGATAAAGTACGCGAGCAGGTACTCCGCAATCTAGGTTGGGAAATCCTTCGTATTTGGTCTCCAGATTGGTGGTATGACTCTCAACATGTAGCTGACGAGATCCACCAAAAATTGCGAGACTTGTTAGCCGATAGCCGTGCCTCTGATAAATTGAAGGAAGAGGAAGCTGTGGAGGCAGCAAAAAGTGAAGAAGAGCGTCTTGCTTCTAAACCTCAACTTGACGACAACTCCTCAATAGCACTCCCTGAGGTGCCAGAGGAGGTTGCGGAGACTGACATCGATCAGCGTGAACAGAGTACACAGTTGCACAGTAACTCTTCTATAGCCCCAGCAGTGAGTGCTTCCTCGCATTCATCAAAGCCCTACGAGTGGACAGACCTATCTGATCTTTCTCCAAATCCAGAGAAATTTCACGATCCTGACTACGCTCCGATTTTGTCAGAGATGATCAACAAAATTATCCTAGATGAAGGGCCAATAAAAGATACAGCCTTGGCGCAGCGCATAACCAAAGCACACGGCTGGAGCCGAACTGGCGCGGTATTACGGCGCGAAATTGAAAAGCACTTCAAGAACTTTGATCTTTACGAGGAAACAACAGGGACATTCGTTTGGGCGAAAGATAGCGAAAAGCAGCTCATTACCTTCAGGCAAGCGATCAACAAAAATTACAGACGTTCTGTGACGGATATCCCGATTTCAGAAATCGCTGGCCTCATTGATGCCCAACCTCACTTACTCAACGAACAAGACCCTGTTAATGCAATTGCCCGAGCAATGGGCTATGATCGTGTTGCAGCTGCAATAAGGGCAAGAGTATCAGAAGCAATTGACTATTTTCGCGCAAATTCTGAATAGTTAGCCGCATTATACTCCCGCCCCTCCAAAACCCGAAAAGTGTAATGTAACTTTCTTGGCCAATACGCCTAATATTTACGAAACCACTCTTCACTAAACATTCGGGTTTTCAGAGGAGCTGAGTATAGATAGATTCAATGGGTGGGGTGTCAATCAGCATGCAAAATTGACACCATTCCTACAGAACGGACGGAGAGCCAGATTGTTTGCAAGTTGGTCGGTTGCCCAAGAACTATAGATACACTGGGCATAGCAATAGTTCCTCATCAGCCATACGCTCAACATCTATCCAATATAACCGCAACGATTTCGGATCTTGGAGTGATGAGGATGGCGACTGTCAAAACACAAGACATGAGCTACTAGCACAGATAAGCAGTGTTCCTCCAACATACACTTCCAACGGGTGCCGGGTAGTTCGCGGGCGGTGGCTGGACCCATACACTAACAAGGTCTTTTTGGAAGCCGGTGAGCTCGATGTCGATCATCTAGTCCCGCTCAAGTGGGCCTGGGATCATGGGGCGGAGAGGTATTGTCAATTCTGGTGTATGAGCTTTTGCTTAAGCAGCTTTTTGATCGGGTTCTGGCTGTTCAATTCCATCC
>CANNAV010000176.1 GCA_947502585.1 uncultured Pseudovibrio sp. | reverse complement strand
TTGGGTGTGAAACTCACTCTCACAATCATAGTATATCTTTATGCCGTCGGGCGGGGCATCCAATCCATCAACGCCACCCGCTTAAGCCAGCCCTCGGGTGCGACCGAGATCAACAGCTTGTTGTCGATGCTTTTGTCGATCTCAAATTCAGGATGGGACTTCAGATAGGAATGAACGGCGGTCCTGGCGTTGTTGCCCGGGCCCCAGGGCCGATCTGGGAATATGTCTGCCGGCAGGTCTTCGATGACCGTATCGAAAACAACGCAATAGCTGTCCGGGGTGACCAGGGGCGCATAAGCCTCCAGTTCCGCGAGCACATGGTCATGTGTGTGGTTGCTGTCGAGACAGACAAGAACGCGTTCGTGGTTTGACGCGGCTTCATGGACACTGGCGACGATATCATGATCGATAGAAGATCCCTCGATCATGTCAATTCTGTTGGCCATCGGATGGTTTTCGATGGCGACCCGATTGTGCGCCCGGATGTCGATGTCGATGCCGAGGACCCGTCTTTTGGGGGTTCTGGGGTCCAGAATTTCCCCCTGTTCGATCGCGTCACAATAATCGAGCATCGCCAGCAGCGAGGCGCTCAGGATGAGCGAGCCGCCATGGGCGATACCCGTTTCGATGATGATGTCGGGTTTGACGTCCCAGATAACTTCCTGAAACGCTACCATGTCCTGCGGATACTGGATGATCGGGCGGCCGAGCCAGCGGAAGTTATAGGAATATTTCGGCAGAAAGGACTTTAGAAAGAAGTCATTTGCAGCCGATTTAAGATTGGCATTTTGGGCGTTGCTGTTTATACGGTCTTCGGTTTCACGGTCGAAACTTGTCATGGTGAATGCTCTTTAAACTTTGATATTGTTTAGACGCCGCCTAGGCGGGAATTTCGGGCATTGCGACTGCCGGGAGACTCGGAGCGCCAACCACGTAGGGAGGATCGTTCGGCTTGTCTGCTCTTGCGCGGAATTTCAGCAGATGCGCCTTTCCGCATTCGTCCGCTATCATTCTTGCGAATTCGGCTATCGTGACAGGCTGTCCTGAACAGATGTTGAGAGCGCCTGTGTATCCGCCAAGGGCCGCATGGGCAATAGTTGCGCCAGCCGTACGGACATCCATGTAGTCCCGGATCTGCGTTCCTGAAGTCAATTCCACATCCGCTCCTGCCGCCAGTCTTAACCGCAGATACGGAACGAGCCTTCGCTCGTCCTCACCTTCACCGTACAAATAAAACAGGCGGCACCACGCGAAATCCACCGAGCGGTTTTTGAGCAGTTCGGACAGTGTCATCCAGGTCGAGGCCTTTGCAGCGCCATAGAACGTTGTGGGCGCGAGAGGCGATTGGACGGTCAGGGGAGCGGCATTCCGGCCGCTCATGGACAGGCCATATTCAAAACAGGTTCCGACACCCACGATCTTTTTCACGCCAGCCTGCGCCGCGCCCCTGGCAAGCGCGATACTGCCTGCAAGGCAATCGAGGTTTTTCTCCGATAACAGATACTTGCCCGGTTCGGTATACCAGGCGACGTGCACAACGGTGTCGAAGCCTGTACAGGTGTCGCTCCAGAACGCTGCGTCTTCGGCAAAAAGATCGTCTGTCAGGATGGGGTCACCGAGGCCCTCGGGAAGACCGTCTCTGCTTCGAATGACCGGTGTCACGCTGGCCCCTTGTGCAACCAGCGCATAAGCGACCTGTCGGCCGACGAAGCCTGTCGCGCCGGTGATCAGGACTCTGGTCATAGGATTTTCAGCTCCGGAATTGCTGTTGCAAAGCCCGTTCCGGATGCCGCGAGACCGTCGAGCTGCTGACATATTTCAGGCGCGATGTTCCACGGCAGGATCAGAATGTAGTCATGCCGTGAGTCCGTCAGTTGTGACGGCGGCAGAACGGGAATATGGCTGCCGGGCAGGAACTTTCCCTGCTTGGCCGCTGCCGCGTCACAGACAAACGGAAGGAGGTCCGGTTTCACGCCGGCAAAATTGAGCAACGTGTTGCCCTTTGCTGCAGCCCCGTAGGCGACAACCGTCTTTCCGGCTGATTTGGCGTCCAAAAGAAAGGAGAGGAACTGGTTTTTGACATTCTCGGCGCGTTTTTGAAAATCGGTGTAGTAGTCCAAGCTGTCCATACCCCGGCGGGTCTCCTCCGATAACAAGTCCAGCACAGCCTTGGAAGGAGTTGCGTCCGCGGTCGTAAGGGAACCATACACCCTGAGGCTGCCTCCATGTGTGGGCAGTTCTTCCACATCGAAGACCCTGAGGCCGGCTGCCGCGAAAATCCGGGCGACGGTCCCGAGCGAGAGATAGGAATAGTGTTCGTGATAGACAGTGTCGAATTGGCAGAACTCGACCAGTCTCATGAGATGCGGAAACTCAAGGGTCACGACACCGTTCGCCTTGAGCAGTTTTGCAAGGCCGCGGGTAAAGTCGTTTATGTCCGGCACGTGGGCGTAAACGTTGTTGCCCATGATGAGGTCGGCAGACCTCCCGCGCGAGACGAGATCTTCCGCCATTGCCTCGCCGAAGAATGCGCGCTCGACCGGAACACCGAGCGCTTCCGCGGCCGCAGCGGTGGAGTCGGTCGGCTCGATGCCGAGGCAGGGGATTCCGGCTGCGAGAAAGTTCTTCAAGAGATAGCCATCGTTCGAGGCGATCTCGACCACGTAACTGTCGGAGCACAGGTTAAGCCGCTCTCTGATCATTTCGGTGTAGGCAGCTGCATGATCCAGCCAGCTCTTTGAGGTCGACGAGAAATAGGCATAATCTTTGTCGAACAGGCTGTCGGCTTGCGCATAGTCTTGCGTCTGCACGAGAAAACAGGCTTCGCAAACCATGAGGCGCAAAGGATATGTGATCTCGGGTGCAGCCAGGTCAGCCGCGGACAGGTAGGCGTTCGAGGGCGGCGCATAGCCCAGATCGAGAAATTGCCGGGTCAGCTTTGTTCCACAATGGCGGCAGGTTTGTGTCATGAAATCGGCTCTACCTTGGACAGTGGCGGCAGGGCTCTGTCACGGTCTGACAAATTGCTGATCTCGATCGGCCAGGCGATATTCACGTCTGGATCATCGTGGCGCAGACCGCCCTCATGCTCCGGGCTGTAGTTCTCTGAGTGAAAGTACAGGAGCTCCGCGTGCGGTGACAGGGTTTGAAAGCCATGCGCGAACCCTTGCGGCACGTAAACCATTTCCCCGCCGTCGGGCGTCAGCTCAACGGCGGTCCATTTGCCATAGGACCGGGAACCGCGCCTCAGGTCGACAAGGACGTCATAGACGGAACCGGCCATGCACTTGACGAGCTTTGCATCTGCCCTGGGTGGTCTTTGAAAGTGCATGCCGCGAAGCGTCCCCGTCAAATTGTTGTGTGACACATTGCACTGGGTCCAGACGTCATTGAGACCATGCTGACGGAATTCGTCCTGGCAAAAAAGACGGGCAAAAAAACCACGGTCATCGCCGCGCGGCTCCAGATCGATCCTGAATGCCCCGGCAAGGGGAAGTTTGGTGAAATTCATCGTGCAGCCTCGAATGCGGCGATCTGCTCTCGTGTTATGCCGGCCGCATCGTTACCACCGTCGACAAGGTGGTACCATTCGACTGTTCTGATGATCGCTTCGGTGAAACGCCAGACCGGCGTCCAGCCCAGTTCGTTCCGCGCCTTGTCGATCGACAGGGCAAGACGTCCAGACTCGTACTCAGTCTTTGGATCGGAGGCATCGATCCATTCCCCGGGCCAATGCTGAAAAATTGTCTCGGCCAGATCACGGACCGAAACAACATCTATCGGCTCCGGACCGAAATTGTAGCTGGACTGATACGCCTCTCCAGCCGCGCCATACACCTTTTCGGCCAGTTGCAGATAGCCAAACAGCGGATCGAGCACGTGCTGCCACGGGCGGATCGCGGCCGGGTTGCGTATCTCTACGGGTTTGCCGTCCTTCAAGGCACGGATGATGTCCGGCAGCAACCTGTCCTGCGCCCAGTCGCCACCGCCAATGACATTGCCTGCGCGCGCCGTCGCGATCTTGAGGCCATCGCAGCCGAAAGACCGGCGCCAGCTCGTCGAGACCAGCTCAGTGGCAGCTTTGGAGGCGGAGTAGGGATCGTATCCGCCAAGCGGGTCGTTTTCCCTGTAGGCGTAGGCCCACTCGAAGTTTTCGTACACCTTGTCGGTGGTCACCACTATGATAGTCACCGGCGCATTTAAGCGCCGCGTGGCGTCGAGCAGGTGCACTGTGCCCATCACGTTGGTCGCCCAGTTGGCAACCGGATCTTGGTAAGACCGGCGAACGAGAGACTGCGCCGCCAGATGAAGCACAATGTTTGGCTCGAAAGCCTCAACCGAGCGTGCGATTGCGGTGGCATCGCGGATGTCCAAAAAAGCGCTTGCCATGCGATCGCTGAGCGCGAGTTGTCCGAACAGGCTGACTTGGCCCTCGGGCGGTAAGGCAACGCCGGACACGATGGCTCCACGAGCAAGCAGCAATTCGCAGAGCCAAGCACCCTTGAAGCCTGTGTGGCCGGTCATAAGAACGCGCTTGTCTTTCCAGAAAGTCATTGGCTACCAAACTCTCCAGGGTGCATTTCCGGATTGCCACAGTTTCTCAAGATTGTTCTTGTCCCGGAGCGTATCCATGGCGGCCCAGAACCCGACATGCTTGAAGACGCCCAATTGACCATCCGCGGCGAGGCCTTCGAGCGGTTCGGCTTCCCACGGCGTTGCGTCACCCTCTATGTGCGCCAGGACCGATGGTTCACAGACGAAAAAGCCGCCATTGATCCATTGTCCGTCCCCTTGCGGCTTTTCAAGGAAACTGTTGACTTTGCCCTGGGATATTTCAAGCGCGCCGTATCTCCCCGGAGGTTGGATCGCGGTAACCGTTGCCTCAAGCCCGCTGGCCTTGTGGTACTCCACCAGGGCGTTCACGGGAACGTCCGCAACGCCATCGCCGTAAGTCAGGCAAAACTGGCCGTCGATATAGTCGCCGATGCGCTTGATGCGTCCGCCGGTCATCGTTTCTTCACCAGTGTCGACAAGCGTGACTTTCCAGGGTTCGGCTTGCTGACGGTGTACTTCCATCCGGTTTTCGTCCATGTGGAATGTGACATCTGACATGTGCAGGAAGTAGTTGGCGAAATACTCCTTGATCACATAGCCCTTGTAACCGCAGCAGATGACGAACTCCGTTATGCCGTTGGCAGCATAGATCTTCATGATATGCCAGAGGATCGGCCTGCCGCCGATTTCAATCATCGGTTTCGGCTTCAGATGCGATTCTTCGCTTATCCTTGTGCCCAACCCACCAGCCAGGATGATTGCTTTCATGTGTCCTGCACTTGCTGTTGTTTATGTGGTTTCGCGAAGTTCAATCTGTTGAATTCGATGACGTGATCCATGAGTAAACGGTTCAGGTCCTCGGCCCCGATCGACGGCACGGGCGAGGGGCGACGCCCAAGGTTTGCTGCATTTGCGAGCGTGAACTTCACTGCATTCCTCAGCATGGCCCTGAACAAGACGCTTCCACTCGATAGCCTCGGTGCCGGGAGGTTGTTTTCTTTTGCATATTTTTCGACTGCATGCAGCGAGTCGGTACTTGTATTATCATGAAAACGCACGGTTTTCCTGAGATGCGGAACACAGGCTGCAATGAAATTTTGCGCTGAAACAGGTGGGAACGGAATTTTCCCTTTTACAAGTTGTCTGCATTGTTCGTATTCGCGCATGATGACGTTGGGAAGCAGCATGAATTCGTTTTCAAGAGGCCCGATTTCAAGCATGTCGCGCTGGTTCTGCTTTACACGTTGCAGAAAGTCGCGTGACGCTGCGTTTGATCTGTTTCCGGCTATCGCCATTCCGTTTGAAACGCTGGGAGAATGGTCTATCAGGTAAGGGGCGCTCAGGTTGCCGAACCTGTCAAGCAAGGACAGATACCTGAAGCAGAAACCGTAATCTGGCGCGATCCCGCCGAATACCGTGCCATAGGCAGCCTTTATTTCGTTTACTACGGTCCGCGAACAGAACGAGTTCAAAAATCTCGGGCAGATCTTGGTGAGTTTGGACCGTGAAAACAGCTCCAGAATCTTTTGGCTCTTTTCAACCGAATAGATAGACTCCTTCAGCGGGTCCTTGAATGTCCAGTGGCTTTCTTTGGGAACGACGGTCGTGTTGCGATAGCTCACGCATTCGACCGCTTCTTGGTCAATGACATGTTCAACCGCTTTGAGCGTGTCCGACTGGAGCGTGAGACGATCTGTTACAATGCCAATATAATCTCCGCTGGCATGCTCAACGGCGAAATTCCAGTGATCCACCATATCCAGTTGCGAGGGCGGCATTACGTAACGGTGCGGGGTCTGCGACAGTAGGTGATCCACCACCTCCTTGTTCTGCGCGGCGGCTTCAGGGCTTGAATTGTCCGACACCATGATTTCGTAGTTCTCGTGGTTGAGCTCAGCCAGTCCCGTAAGCGTGCATGCCAACTGCTCTGTACGATTTCTCGTCGGGACAACGATGGTAAACTTCATAAAGCACCCTTTCGGACTGGGCTGCATCGAGACAAATTCAAATGATATACCTTGCACCTGACCGAAACACCTACAGCAGGACATGTGAAGGTTGAAGCTGCCCGGGCCAGAAAATTTTTCGTTCTCCGTCCATTCTGTAGGAATGGTACACAAGCGTATTTTTCGTAAGCTTGTAAGCCTGTAAGCCCAGGAACATTCGTTGGAATATTGTCCTGGTGTTGAAGAGGCCATAACATCTGCGTTTGAGGACCTTGATCCTGTTGTTGAGCCCTTCCACAAAACCACTGTTCTTTCTGGCCTTGAAATAGTTGGCAACAGGCCCCCTGTATCTGTTC
>CANNAV010000175.1 GCA_947502585.1 uncultured Pseudovibrio sp. | reverse complement strand
AAAGGCCCTGTCTGCGAGCGCTCGCAGACAGGGCCTTTTTCGCCCACAGGGTGGGTCAGTTTTGGATGCAAAAGGTGTGTCAATTTTCAATGCTGATTGACACGCTTCGCCATTGCTTGTAAGCGGTCCCAGCGGGCATCAGCCCCAGATTTACCAAGTCCTTTGTAGTTGGCCTTCTTCCAGCGTTTTGCCGCAAGCCCCTGCAAGATAGCTTTGGCGCGTTTGGACTTGGGGAGTTTGCGATAGAAAATGTGCTTTTCGGGAAGAAGGATCAGGCGGCCTTCGCTGTCATAAGCAGCGCCCTTGCTTTCAACTTCCAAAACGGCTTGTAACACAGCCATCTCGCAGCCAAGCCGGTCAGCCTCACGGCGCAAGAGATGGTCTGTAGGTGTTACAGCGCCGTTGCTACGGCGTAATTGTCGAACAATAGACATGAGGCCCGCCTCAGTTTGATAAGTGCTGGAGCGAGCCTCATATTTTCTTGCAATTTATGCGACGGAACTGTTCCGCAAGTCCTGTTCTAGTCATGAGAGGAATTCAAAAAATCCTCCAGATCAATCTGACGCTCATCATGGATTTTCCGTCTTGGCAATGGCTTGCCGGAAAGCAGATTGCGCACATGGCGTTCTGAGACCTTTAGCTCAAGTGCAATCTCAATTGTACTTTGTCCCTCATTGCGAAGCGCAAGAGCTGCCCGGCGTGTATCTGTTCGGCCAATATGAGTTGGGACATAGAATTTATTGCCCGCCAGATCTTTAATCAGCCGTTCCGCTTTATCCCGGTCAATGCGGGCAAGTGGATTACTGGCACTCCAGCGGGCGGGCACCTTAACCTCAACGCCGGGGAGCTTTTCCATAAGTTCCCGCGCCACATCTTCACCGCAAATAGCCTGAACGTCCTCCATGTCTTCTGTCAGGTGCAGCAGTACAAGTTGGTCAGGCATGGCGGGCCTCCTTGTTGGTGGTAAGCTGAGCGTCAGACACCATCACCGTCACCACAGCACCGCCTTCCAGGACATAACGCACACCATCACGTCGCAAACCCTTTGCACCAACATGCAAGGCCGCTTCGGTTTCGCGGTAAATGTGCTGGCGCACCATCTGGACATCAACGTCCAGTACCCGTTCCAGATAGCGCAGAACCGCATGGTCGGTTACAGGAACAAAATCAGCCATTGGCCCCTCCTGTAATTGCGAGATCTATTGCGAAGATCACCGCAACCTGAGAGAGTGCATGGCAATAATTGCACTGCTTGATGAGGAGGCTATGTTTATGCGTTTTATGCTCGCCCTTGCTGCTTTGTTGGTTGCCTCTAACGTTCAGGCTGAAACAAAGCTTGTACCGTGGCAAGAAGAGGCCCTTGAAAAAGTTTATGAATACAAGCGCATCGAACATGCGCAATGGAATAGTGAGCACATCCTTCAGCTGTTCTCCTCTGAAGCATGGATTGATTGGTATCTTGTAATTGATCAAGTTATTTGCAAACAGTTTCTTCGTGACATCAAAAAGCCGAAGGACCACAGTTTTGTAGTGATCGTATTTCAAACTGGTACAGAAAAATCGCTTGAAGTTGGCCGCTGTTACTAAACTCATCCCGATAACCTCCCTTCAATCTCCTTCAAAGCTTCAATCAAAGGGGTGGCCTGGTCGTAAGTCAGCCACTCTGGGTCATCAACGCCGCTACGGTTTTTGACAAAGGCGCGTAAAGCGTCTTTGTAAGGGGCCTTCCAATAGCCTAAGTCATCAAGACTTTTTGCCAGAGCGTAGAGCTTGCGCACATAGCCCTTGTTGGAAGCGGGGCGGAACTCGCCGCCCTGCTTTTTAGGTTCCCAGCCAAGGCGCTTGAATTCGGTGACCACACGCAAGCGCTGCCCTTCACTCAAGTCCTTGGCACTTTCCTTTCCGGTCACCCGCTTCAAGACAGCCCGGTAGCTGTCTTCATCAAGCGCCAGATCCTTTTTCGCGATATGAATTTGTGCAAGAAAACGGGTCACTACATCACCCCCGGTGGTTAGCCAGATACCCCACAGGGCACCCGTTTTTCATATCAGTAGTTGTGGTGTAAAGCGGGGTTGGGCCGTCCTCATGGTTCACTGATACAGCCCCGCAGACCTGATGGCCTCGGCGGCTCCAATAGTCCCTGATGATCTCGAAGCGCTCTTGCTCACGGTGCTGGTCGTATCCCATTTGTTGCTTATTCATGATGGCCTCCTAGACAGCCGCAAGATCAAGAGAGATCGGGGTGCGTTGCCCGGACGCTGGATCGCGCTCATAGAGCCGCAGGTAAGTTTTTGAACCTGTCACGCGCACGGCATCAGAGATTGCATCCATGGCCTTGAGCCATTCGTCGTCTTCAATGGCATGACGGCGCAGACCCAGCACGCGCCCAGTGGAGATTTGCCCTTCCTTATCGACCTGGAAGGCATCATCCACGAGCACCTGAAGGTTGGCGTTCGCACCTTGGCTCCACTTGTGAATACAGCTATCAATCAGCGCTTTGGCCGCTTCCAGCTCCGGGCCGAAACTTATGTTTTCAGAAATAGCAATTTGCAGCTCCAGCCTGCCGTCAAAACTGCGCAAGGTCATATTGCCCTTCTTGCCGCCTTTTTGAGCGCCATATTTCTCGGCAATCAACTCACGAAATGCTTCAACGTCGCCCATGCTGCGGCTTTTAAATGTCCCAAGGAGGCCGTTTAGCTCGCGGGCTTTGGCCACAACGCCTTTGACAAGTGCATCTTCTTCCTGATGCTCAGGTTTAATAGCGGAAACCGGGATCATGCCACCCTTCGGGTCTTCCCAGTATTGGTTCGGATCAAGGCGAATGCCTAGTTCATTTGTCATGATCAAGTCCTTTTTGAATACATTTCGGGTCCCGGCTCAGGGTCGGGAACACAGCAATTTTTGGGTCGTTGAAATGAGCGGCTTCCAGTGGTGTCATCTTGCTTTTAGCAAGTCGTTCCAACTGTTCGGCCAGTTCGGTTCCCGTTAGCAACGTTTGGGCGAACAAGTCATGAGCCTCAGGCTCCATGACCTCATTGCAGCGTGAAGCGAGAAACAAAACACGCAGTTCTTTCAGGAGGCCGCTTAACATGCCGCCTCCTGACTGGTTCGGGAGGCGTTCAAGGAGCAGCGCTGGCAGGCCGCCCAATGACGCAGGGCTGCCGGGTCGCTGGTTGGGATGGCGCGTTCACAGTTGCTCTGGCAGTTTGCCCGGCTAATGTCTGATCCCAGATGCGGGCACAGCACACGGTCACAAAACCGCTCAACAGCACGGCGCTCAAAGCGGTCTACTCGCCCACCATTGGCCTCAAGCTTTCCAGTCAGATAAAGACTGACAGCGGTCCGTGATACGCCCAGGACATCCGCAACAGCTTGTCTGCTTCCGAGCACCACCACCTGCTCATCAATTAGGTCGCGAACGTTTATTTGCATGACACGACCTCCCCAGTATCACCGAGGTTATGGTCGAATAAGGTGTTGGAGGCGGCCCTCCATACTGGAGCAATAGGGCCGGTATCTTTTAAAATCCGCCACCGCTTAAACCCATTTGAGTTTCGTTTTGTGCCTGATGCACGGCAAGGCAGTTCAATCAAATAACCAAACTTCACAAGTGCACGTAAATAGCCATGAAGGTTGTTTTCTGCAGTTCGCTCCCCGCCCATTTTTGCGGCCATCAAAAGGTCAGTAATGGTGACCGCACTGCCCATGCGTATGGTATTCCATGCTCTCTGGCGCAGTGTGTCACGTTGTGGAACGCGGCACTTGCCACGGTCAGGTTTGATCGGGCCGCTGGTGAGCTGTACACCTTCTGCAACCGCTTCTTTCCCCGCCGCCGTCAGCTGATAGCAGCCAACTTCAACCCGCTCCAGCAACCCGCGAAAGATTAGCTTTGTTGCGCCTTGACTGATTTGACGTCGGTTCAAATCAAGTGTTTCGTTCAATTGCTCCATGGTGCGGCAGGTGCCATCAGCAAGGCTGTTCATGACAGCGGTGGGAATGGCTCTAGGTAAATTGCTCATCACAGCGCCCCCGGAACCATGATTGGCCGGTTTGAGGAGCGGTCGTTGATGATTGTCACACCGGCCATCTCTGCCATGGTCAATCCCCCTTCGCCCGGGGGATTGAGGAAGCCATGCCGTTCAATATTGGCGATGGCTTCAAGGATTTCCCGGTTGTAGCCACCGGATACTTTGCGAACGAACTTTAAAAGATCATCGGCGACCGGTACTTCGCAGCGTCCGTCAATAAGAGCCCGCACGTCGTCTTCGCTGCACTTTTCAAAACGAACTTTTTGAGAGACACGGGAGGCAACCTGCGGAAAGCGGGTCAGATTATCGTTGACCTTTCCCATGCCTACCAAAATGACGGGAAGTTCAATCATGTCGGAGATGTCGCGGATGGTCTCCAAAATAGCTGATTTACTGGAGACATGATCGGCCTCATCAATCACCAGACCAAACGTTTTACTCTCGATGCCAGCCGAGGCTTGCCGCCCGGCCAGTTCCTCAAGTGCCTTCCGGTACTTTTTCTGGAAAGCGTGGGGTGGGTGCACGCGTAAGGCCTCCAGCAGCTCATTCATAAACCAGCTTGGCGTCCATTCTTTTTTGGCCCGCAGGTATATGCTGCCCGTTTGGGCGACCCATTTTCTTAAAGTTGTTGTTTTGCCAAGTCCCGGCAGTCCGTCCACGACCACCAGACAAGCCTCTTGTGCACCCCGTTCATCCAGGGCAGTCAGCGCGTTCAAAAAGCGCTGCACGTTGGAGGTCTTTACAAAGTCATTCCGCATCTGTTAATTCCTTAAGTGCGTTTAAAGGGGCGTCAGGCAGCGGCACGGAGGAGAGTTCGAAGGCTCTCCGCGTCGATGCCAATCGCTTCAAAAAGGTCCAGATAAGTCCTGTTGGTCAGACAGTCCGACAGGATTTTTTTGTACAGATCAGTCATCTTTTCAGGATTATCCAGGACCCAGACGGCAAGCTCTTCCTTGGACTTAAATACTGGCCTGCCGGATTTGGTTATGGGTTGAGGTCGCGGCTCTTGAACTTCAATTGGTTCGGCCATATGAACCACGTTCTGCGCGTCTCTAGAAAGTTCTGGTGCAATTGATACGAGTTCATCGTCTGCGCCCTCTTCAAAGCCGGGAGCCGAAGCAAAAACTTCCATGGGCTGTTCGCCGGAATGTTCCAGTAAATGACCGGGACGCTGTTCCTGCTCGACACGGCGTAACCTGTCTTCCAGCCGTTTTGCGGCAGTCTTGGCTTTCTTCTCACGGGCGCTTTCGATAACCGGTTTAGGGAAGTAGGCTTGGCTGTTGCCTTCAAACTTGGCGGTGCAAATCAGTGCGCCGGGTGTCTCAACACCGTCCACATAATCAAGCTCGCGCACCCAAACCTGATGGGCATCCAGCATGTCGTAACAAACCATGACCTCCCGGCGGTCATAACGCTCAAGCTCCAGTGCGAAGTAGCGGTTCTTTTCTATTTTTACGAGGCCGCGAGAAACCTTACGCCGAACCGCAGGACGGGACAGGTCGTCGGCGTCGTCTCTGGCAAGAGTGACAGCCCGAAAACCATTTGCCTCGAACGTAGCCCAGCATTCATTGGGTGACATGTGCCGCTTGCGGCCAGTAACCGGATCGCGCATTTCTGCAAGGCCAGAGTGTGGGCGGTCGTTATAGTATTGCAAAGCTCCATCGAAAATTTTGAGGAACTGGTTCCAGCTTACAAGATCATCGGAACCACCGGTTTCTTTGAGGTCACTTTTGATTTTCTTGTGCAGCTTCAGCGCCGCTTCCCGGTCCAGATCCCGGCCTGCATAGCTTGGCAAGGTTTTGGCAAGGCGGGTGTAAACCGATCCATTGAAACGTTCGATAATGCCACGAGCCTGCGAGTTGTAGGCAATGCTGTGTTCTTTATGCGTACCAAGGCGGGACAGCATGCCCACGGCAGCTTCATCCAGCAGCAAGTTTTTGTAGCCCTTGCCGTTATCAACGTAGAAGATTGCAGCTACCCCGTTTGCCATGCTGGCATTGCGCAGTGCTTCAGCAACGTCGTAGGCCTTCTCATTGAGCCCGATGGAATAACCAACGCATTTGCGGGTTACTACATCCAAAATGCTGGTGATTTCCGGGCGTATCGGGTTGCCGGAAAATGGGTGTGCGACAAAGGCATCAAAAGTCTTGCCATCACCGGTATAGATATCGGTGGGTTCCAGACCCTCAACAGACCGGCTCACATAGACTTTGCGGGCTTTGAGAGCCAGTACACCTTCGCGGCCCTTATAGGCAGCAATCGGATCGGCCTTCTTCAGCTTGGTCAGATATCGTTTCACCTGATCGTAACTTGGAGCCTGCGCAGGATCGTTCAGGCTGGCCCGGTATTGGTCCAGGGCTAAGGCAACGGTTGGCTTGCGCGGGTCTGCATAAAACTTCAGGAAGCCCGGTGCCCATTCGTAACGGGAAGCATTAAGCGCATCCTGTTTGCGTTTGCCGGGGATCAAGCCAGCAAAGCCGCTTTCCTTAAACGCTTTGCGCCAGTTGTAGATAGCGCGGCGGGAGATCCCGGTGCCTTTGTCCTTGGCAGTCCGCACCAACTTAAGCAACTGCTCTTCATCGGGCGTTAGAACGTCTTGGCCTAGCAGCACTTTCACCTTAGCGGTCAGGCCACACACAGCTTTGTCATAGGCCATGCCGCGCATAACCAGCTGCTCCACCATCTGTAAAATCTGCTTGCGCGCTTCTGCAGCTCGGCGCTGTGCGCCATCCGCCTCGCTAAGGGGTATGTTCACTTTTGTGGGCGCTTTAGCCTGCACAACCGGCACGTCTGCGTTGAGGCGCTCTATGTTGAACCGCGCTTCTAACGCCTTGCGTGTCAATCAGCATTGAAAATTGACCCACCTTTTGCATCCAAAACTGACCCACCCTGTGGGCGAAAAAGGCCCTGTC
>CANNAV010000174.1 GCA_947502585.1 uncultured Pseudovibrio sp. | reverse complement strand
AGATCATGGAAAAGATAAACAACCGGCCGAGAAAATGCCTTGGCTACAAAAGCACTAATCAGCTATTCTTGGGCACTTAACAACCTGTTGCACTAGCGAGTTGAATCCGCGATCTTCATTATCAATAGTCTGAGCAGTAATTTGAAGGGAATCTATATCAAAAGGGAGGATGATTTAGCTCATAAATACGCGACAATCTGATTATTCAAAAACTGAGTTTAACTGCAATAGTCCGTATATTACAATGACTAAAGATTCTACACAATGAAAGGAGAGCCATATGTTTTTAATGGTTCTTTGTAAGCGATTCTTTGAACGACAACAGGACGTAAACAAAGGCATAAGAAAGTGGTGTTTCGGATCTGCACTAACGCCCGTTTGGCCTTGGATATTCACAGGTACCAGGTGAACGCTATTTTGCACCTCGTTGTTCATTTTTTTCGCCCACACTCCGGTGAAGGACTGCTTTACTTACAATATAAGGGATAAGGGCAGCATTGAGCTGCCCTTTTTGAAATCAAGTAAAAGCGAAATCACTTTTTCTTCCTGTGATATGGATTGTCACCCTTTCTATAGGACAAACGAATGGGCGTTCCTTTGATGTCAAAACGCTCACGAATACCATTCACAAGATAACGGGTGTAGCTCTCGGGCAGATTATCTGGCTTGGAGCAGAACACCACAAAGTGCGGCGGTCGTGTTTTGGGCTGGGTCATAAAACGCAGGCGAACACGACGTCCAGATACTGCTGGCGGCGGATGATGAATCAGAACGCCTTCCAGCCAGCGATTCAGGCCGGATGTGCCGACACGTTTGTTCCACATCTCATAGGCACGGAAAACGGCCTGCATGAGCTTATCAAGACCCTGTCCGTTGATACCAGACAGGGTGACAATCTCAACACCGCGCAACTGATTGAGGTAGTGCGCCTGAGAATCTCTGATATGGCCCCATGCGTCTTCACGATCCTCAATCAAATCCCACTTATTAAGTGCAATAACGATTGCGCGACCTTCACGGGCACACAGATCAATGATCTGCAAATCCTGCTTCTCAAAGGAGATGGTGGCGTCGAGTGTTACAACAACAACTTCAGCGAACTTAACAGCGCGAAGGGCGTCAGCAACGGAGAGCTTTTCCAGCTTTTCCTGCACACGTGCCTTTTTGCGGATACCTGCTGTATCGAACACCTTTACATGATGTTTCTGCCATTCCCACTCAACAGCGATACTGTCGCGGGTGATGCCAGCTTCGGGGCCTGTCAGAAGGCGCTCTTCACCCAACATCTGATTGATGAGGGTCGATTTTCCTGCATTTGGACGGCCCACAATTGCCATGCGCAAAGGACGTTCGACGGTGCCAACCGGCTCATCAATTTCCTCGTCCTCGACATTGACGTCTGTACGCGCTTCGGTAAATTCTGAAGAACTCTCCATCTCTTCTGCAGCATCTACAATCGGGCGCAGAAAGTCATATAGCTCGGAGAGGCCTTCTCCGTGTTCCGCAGAGAGGGGAACAGGATCACCTAAACCCAGCATGAACGCATCATAAAGGCCGCCATCGCCTGCTTTGCCTTCCGCCTTGTTGGCGCAAAGAATTACAGGGGTATCAGCACGGCGAAGAAGGTTCGCAAAGTGCTCATCAAGTGGCGTTAAGCCAGCGCGTGCATCAATAAGAAATAAGCATGCATCCGCATCCCGGATTGCTTCTTCTGATTGGGCGCGCATTCGCCCTTCGAGGCTTGCTGCCTCTGCTTCTTCCAGGCCAGCAGTATCAACGATCCTGAATCGCAGATCGCCCAAGCGTGCATCACCGGACCGACGGTCACGGGTCACCCCTGGGGTATCATCAACAAGCGCCAGGCGCTTGCCTACAAGGCGATTGAAGAGCGTCGACTTGCCAACATTCGGTCTGCCAATAATGGCGACTGTCGCAGTCACGCGAATACTCCTCGTCTGGTATGCAGCATTTAGAGTAGTTCACCTCATGTGCTCTACTCTAAGCCTTTATTTTTAACGTATCCCGGGAAACCGATATCCACTTTTCCCGGGATACGTTTAGTTCAGCGCTGCAACCGCTCCGTCGCTGGTAAGGACGACCATACGTCCACCAGCAACAATTGGTGATACAAATACGCCACTGGTCACTTTCCGCGATGCGGACGCCTGACCCGTTTTTGCATTCACAGATGCAAGATAACCATTGCTGGATACGGCGATCAGCTGGCCGTTGGCCAGAATTGGACCTGTCCAGTTGACATTCTTGTCGTCACTTTTGCCGGTTGCCAATCTGGCGCTCCAGATAAGATTGCCCGTCTTGCCAGAGATTGCATGCAATTTATCATCCAGGCCAATTAAGAACACCGTACCACCGGAGACAACCGGGGTATGTACTGCACCAAAATCAGCCTCCCACAAACGCTCGCCATCTTTCAGCGCAATGCCCAGTGTGCGGCCGGCAACTGAGGTTGCAATTACCTTGTTGCCTTCAATGACAGGACTTGCTGAAACATCTGTCAGGCCAGAAAGAGCGCGTGTACGGAAAGACCGTGCAACGGTATCGATCCATTTAGGCTCACCGCTGTTGATGTCAAGTGCCATAACCTCACCTGAGGAAAACGGCACAACAACAGTGTTGCCTGAAATTGCCGGATTTGCTGAGGACAGCAGGCCTGCCTGCTCTGCGATACCAGCGAAAGACCACGCCTGTTCCCCATCTGACTGATTGAGGCCGATCACTTCATTGTCTTGTGTTACAACGACAACTTTGCCGTTGGATGCTGCTGGCGCACTGCGAACCGGCGTTTCCAGCGTCCTGGCCCAAAGGATATTGCCGCCTTTATCAAGCGCATAAACATTGCGGTAAGCGGTTGCGACGAAGATTTTGTCTCCATCAAGCACGACACCGCCACCAGCAGCTACCTCGTTCTCGCCTTCCAGACCCAGGTTCTTTGTAAAGACGCTGGCACCGCCTGTTGTCAGAGCAACAAGATTGCCATCTGACTTATAAACGTAGATGCGTTGACCATCAGAAACCGGACGTGCTGCTGTGCGCGGATTTCTGGAGCCAATACCAAAGAAGCCCGGAGAGCGGACCTGTCCAATACTCGAAGACCATGCAAGGCTACCGCTGACATTGACTGCGATATTGCCCGGATCATTGTTCTTGGGGCCAGCTGCGGTTGGCCAGGTTGACCCACCTGTCGCCTCACCGATCCTTGCATCTTTACCCGTCCCGGACGGCTTTAATGCGCCCTGGTACAGAGGTTGACGATCTCCTTCGAGAAACTCATCGTCGCCGCCGAATGGATTCAGGCTGGAAAGAGAAGAACAACCAGCCAGCGTCAGCGCAAGTGCACCTGTTCCAATCAAAGCCTTCCAAGACTTTCTTTTGGTCTCGCTCACTTATTTAGTCCCCTTTTCGACTTTGCCCAATACAGAGGTAATTAGTCCAAGATAAATTTGTGCGCGTCCGGAAACATCTGACGGAGCGGCTGCATCATTCACAATTTCGCTGAAGCGGCTGCGTGCCGCATCAAGGTTGCCAGCTTTATATTCTGCTGCGCCCAGAATTTCCAAAGCAGAAAAGCGCCATGTGTTACCAGCAACAGCCAGTACTTCTGTGTGTTTTTTCACCGCAGCAAGGTCGCCATTATCGAGCAGCAGGTAAGCTGCGCGGATGTTGGCAAGGCCTTTGTAAAGGACTGGTGTCGAATTGTCAGCGGCGACCGCCTCAAAAGCCTTGATGGCTTCGCTGGCTTTACCTTCCAGGGCCAGTTCGGTTCCGATCCGCATCTTAGCCATCATAGGATAGCCGCCAATGCTGCCGTCCATGGAAACCAGAGCAGCCTGCGCTTCGGTGTAGTCGCCTGCCTCTGAAAGCTTGACGGCTTCCAGAAATTCTGTGCCTGCTGCCTGAGACTGTTTGTTCTGCCAGTACTCATAGCCGCGAAAACCTGCGGTCCCCACAACGATGAGACCTGCTGTCAGGTATACAACTGGAGCAAAGCGCTTCCAAAGCTTTGAAAACTGGTCGCTTCTTACTTCTTCATCGACTTCGCGAAAAATGTCGGACATAACTTCAAATGTTCCTGCAGCAACGATTCTTAAGTTCGTGGTATCCCAATGGGCGGCGTCACATTAAAACTAAGAGAGCCGCAGGCAAACCTCTTTATCTACCTCTTTCAACCGATTAGTGGCTTTAATAGGGCACAGATAGAGTTTTCCCTATCAACATTTACAAGTTTAATTGCTGAGAGAGGCCATTTTGACGTCTACCTTGAAACCTTACCCATGCAGAAGGTTGGAGTTCACCCCTGATCCCGGACAGTTTGATTAAAGCTTTTATGCCGTCATTTTCCAGGCCCTTTGTTCAAATGCCTTGCATGGCCTCTTATAACCGATAGACGAATGCCTTCGCCTGTTCTCTTGTGGCAAATATTGTGTGGTGGACCAGTTCTTTTTTGCGGGAAGCAAAAAAGCTCTCCATCGGGGCGTTGTCCAGACACTGTCCCCTGCGGCTCATGGACTGCCTGATGCCCACGCCCCGTAGCTGTGTGCAATATTCCTCAGAGCAATATTGGCTGCCTCTGTTACAATGTAAAATGAGGTCTGGAACAGGGCTGTGTCTAGCCAGAGCCATTTCAAGGGCGCAGCAGTGCGCAACCGGGTCAGGTCAGCTGCATTCGCTTCCTGGCGGCGCCAGGCCTCCTGTGATCCTGCCGCTTCCCTTTCAGGACGCCACATCTTGAGCCGGGTTGGCGTGAGCCCAGGTTCCTTTGCTACCTTGCTCAATGTTGCCCGGCCCATAAAGCAGGTCGACCGCACCTTTTTTAAACTCTTCCGTGTACTTGCCCCCCTTCGTGCCCATTCCTTGTCTTCTCGCAACAATCTATGTGAATATACCCGATTGTCCGGGATCAGGGGTGAACTCCAGCTTAGAACACAAAAAGATCCAGTACGTAGAACAGAGCGGCTGACAAGACTGCAGCCAATGGAACTGTAATCACCCACGCAGCAATGATGGTCATGAAGTGCGAGCGACGTACCAACATGCGACGCTTCTCATCTTCTTTCACAGTGTTCTGCTTATAGCTTTCCATACCAGTGCTTTCTTTTACGAAAGCGATACGGCGCCTGGACTTCATCGTGTACCACTCACGAAAGAATCCAACACCGAAGATTGCACCAACTGCAATGTGGGTGGAGCTCACTGGAAGCCCCAACCAACTCGCAAAGATCACTGTGGTCGCAGCAGAGAGTGAAACACAGAAAGCTCGCATCGGATTCAACTTGGTGATCTTTTCTCCAACCATACGGATCAGCTTAGGCCCAAACAGCATCAGGCCAAAAGAAATACCAAACGCACCAATCAGCATAACCCAGAGAGGAATACCCACAGCTTTCGCAATGCCACCTTCCTGAACGGTGTGGACTATGGCAGCAAGAGGGCCAATCGCATTCGCAACATCGTTTGCACCATGCGCGAAGGAAAGAAGAGCTGCAGAGAAAATTAAAGGCCAGCGAAACAGAACACGCAGAGACTGATTTCTGTTTTCCATGCCTTCAGATTGCATGCGTATCAAGGGACGGCAAATAGCAAGCGCAGCAACAAAGGCA
The DNA here is from genome assembly GCA_947502585.1 of uncultured Pseudovibrio sp. Taxonomy (GTDB): domain Bacteria; phylum Pseudomonadota; class Alphaproteobacteria; order Rhizobiales; family Stappiaceae; genus Pseudovibrio. Next base: position 1,326 of record CANNAV010000174.1, on the reverse strand, counting down.
ACTGCGCCGAGCAAAAGAGCTACACCGATGTCAATCTTTACGATCTTTTTCAGGCCCTTCATTGCCAGATAAGTGGCAAATGCACCGGCCATTATTGCGATAAGCAGTGGCACCCAGCGACGGGCAGCGGCAATCTTATCTTGTTGGTAAATGATGAAGGACTTGATGAAGGCCAGGAACAAGGCTGCAATAATACCGCCCAGAACCGGGGAGATGACCCAGCTTGCAGCAATGCTGGACATAGTGCCCCAGCTGACGGAGTCAAATCCGGCAGCAGCAATACCGCCTCCCATCACCCCCCCGACGATGGAGTGGGTCGTGGAAACCGGAGCCCCGATCCATGTTGCAAGGTTCAACCAGACCGCCGCAGAGATCAGTGCTGCAAGCATCAGCTTAACAAAGTCTGTGTAGTCTGTTACTTGCGTTGCGTCGATAATGCCTTTGGAAACCGTCTTTACAACTTCACCACCGGCAATCAAAGCGCCGGCACTCTCAAATATGGCTGCAAGCACCAGGGCGCCGCCAATTGTAAGAGCTTTTGAGCCAACGGATGGGCCCACATTGTTTGCGACATCATTTGCGCCGATATTGATCGCCAAATAGGCTCCGATACCCGCAGCAGCGACAATAATAATAGCGTTTGGATGGTCAGAGACATAAAAACCAGCCACCGCCATAGCGAACATTAGAAAAACAAATGCGACGGCAGGGGCAACCAATGGACGTGACATTGCGTTGCCAGCCAGCTCTAGCCTGGAAAACTTATCTAAGTCTTTGTCTAGGGTCGGCTTTTTTCTAAAGTTTGACATGCTGTATACTTTTTTGATACTTTTTTTTGCCGCGTCTTCTTCGCGTAACTTCTCATGCACCTGGTAGCAGATATAACACCTCACTACAATTTTGCACCCACCCTTCATTACTGATAAAGGCAGTCGAGCACACATTATTAAGTATGGCAGTGTTGCCCTCAAATGATCAGGCACCCCAAAAGCACTCGAGGAACTTTATGTATTAAATGTACTTTTAAGTCATTTTATTTCCAGTGACGCTCAGTTTTCGTGCAAACTAGTTTTGTCTCCGGCATATTTCAAGTTAAAAATATCTATAACTATGGAGAAGTAACCAGTCACAGAAATACCACAAAAAATTTGCAAATTCTTAACTCAGATTAGCCCACACCAAGACTGGCAACACTCAAAACAAAAGCGCACTTATTGCACTAAATGCCGCAATAAGTGCATCTACAGGACCGTGTTGCACAAAGGTAGTTCTGGGTACAGCTCGCCTTTACCCGCTTAACTCAGGTCGCACTGATGGGCTCGAACG
>CANNAV010000173.1 GCA_947502585.1 uncultured Pseudovibrio sp. | reverse complement strand
ACACGGGCGAATTGTGTGCATAACGAGGCCTGCAGACCCTCTCTGCACCCGAACCAAAACAACCTGACAATGCCGCTACAGCTACAGCGCTAGCTACAGCAGCGGACAACTCTGATAAAAAAGCGATCAATAGAAAATCAAACACATGTTATTTTCACGAGACTAAATCAATAAAAAGGGATCACCGTCCTAACAGGGTCATGAATAGTTGAAATATTATTGCATTTAACTTGAGTTTTCGATGCCAATGCGATAATCAGCCTGATAAAATTAAAAGAATAGAAATAAGGACTTTCTGAAACGCTCTTGCTCTACCCTTTGAAATCTGGCATGTTCGCGACGCGGAAAAGGACAGGATCGCTGTCCTTACTATACCGCATGCGTTGATAACAATCCGGAAGACAGCTTCCAGGTGATACACACAACGTAAAAGAGAGAGATGTAGGCGCGTTCCAAACGCCGCCACATTCTCCCCTAAATGTGTGCCAGGCGGACATATCGCAATGCACTCGCCAAAGGGGTAAGATAGATCGGAGGAAACTCCGAATGGGAGGCCCTGTATATCCTGTATATAAAGAGGCCATGCTTCATTCGACAGATCCGGGGCAAGCCGTGCCGGGCTTCGAACGAGCCGCGAGGAAGACCTCCCCGCGACCCGAACGACGAAGTGACCTTAACCAGTCACAGTGAGATGAGCGAAAGTGAGGCCAAAGATGGCAGAAAAAGGAGGAAACACGATGCATATGAGTGGGGGGGATACTATGAAAACCCGAGCTGCCACCGCTAGCACCGTTACGGAAAAACTCCGCGCAGCTGCCACTGAGGGGCTTTACAATCCAGCCAAAGAGCACGACGCCTGTGGCGTCGGCTTTATAGCTAACCTAAAAGGCGCACAATCTCACCACGTGGTACAAAGCGGCCTCCAGATCGTTGAAAACCTGACACACCGTGGCGCAGTTGGCGCCGACCCATTGATGGGTGACGGTGCAGGGATGCTGACCCAGGTCCCACACGAGTTTTTCAAAGAAGAATGCATGAAGATTGGATTCGATCTTCCCGAATCTGGCGAATACGGCGTTGCATTCTTCTTCCTTCCACAAGATAAAGGGCTCCGTGAGCAGTGCGAAAGCATCGTTGCGGAATGTGTTTCTGATGAAGGTCTTAAAGTATTAGGCTGGCGTGATGTTCCAGTCGATAACTCCTCTTTATCCAAAGCGCCGGATATTGCAGCGACAGAACCTGTGTCCCGTCAATTGTTTGTAATTCTGCCAGACAATACTGATGGCGATATTCTGGAGCGTCGCCTCTTCATCCTGCGCAAAGTGATCTCTAATGTAGTACGTGAGAAGTCCGAGGGTGTGGAAAAGGGTTTCTACGTCGTCTCATTCTCAAGCCGCACAATCGTCTATAAGGGCATGTTCCTCTCTTATCAGCTCGGCGCCTACTATAACGATTTGCGCGACGAGCGATTTGTCTCTGCGCTGGCCTTGGTTCACCAGCGCTTTTCAACCAACACTTTCCCGTCATGGGATCTGGCTCACCCATATCGTATGGTTGCTCACAATGGTGAGATCAACACCCTGCGCGGCAACGTAAACTGGATGGCAGCCCGTCAGGCAACTGTGTCTTCTCCTGCATTTGGTGACGACATCAATAAGCTGTGGCCTATCTCTTACGAAGGCCAGTCTGACACAGCATGCTTCGATAACGCTTTGGAATTCCTTGTTACTGGCGGCTATTCCCTTGCACATGCAGCTATGATGCTGATCCCGGAAGCATGGGCCGGTAACCCGTTGATGGACGAAAACCGCCGTTCGTTCTACCAGTACCATGCCTCTATCATGGAACCCTGGGACGGACCTGCAGCTGTAGCCTTCACAGATGGCCGTCAGATTGGTGCCACACTTGATCGTAACGGTCTGCGCCCTGCTCGTTACATTGTCACCAATGACGACTTCGTGGTCATGTCTTCTGAAGTTGGTGTTCTCAACATCCCAGAAGAGAAGATCATCCGAAAATGGCGTCTCCAGCCGGGTAAAATGCTTCTGATCGACCTGGAAGAGGGCCGTATTGTTTCTGACGAAGAAATCAAGCGCCAACTCTCCACTGCCAACCCGTATAAAGACTGGCTGCATCGCACCCAGATGGTACTTGAAGATCTGCCACCTGTTCGTGAGCGCGCTCCGGTTGCTGGTGAAACCCTCCTCGATCGTCAGCAAGCTTTTGGTTACACGCAGGAAGACATAAAACTTCTCATGCAGCCAATGGCAACCGTTGGTCAGGAAGCTCTCGGATCTATGGGGACTGACACACCTGTGTCCGTCCTCTCAGATAAGTCCAAACTTCTGTATACCTACTTCAAGCAAAATTTCGCGCAGGTCACCAATCCGCCGATAGATCCGATTCGTGAAGAGCTGGTGATGAGCCTCGTGTCTTTCATCGGGCCACGTCCAAACCTGTTTGATCTGAAAGGCCTCTCCACTTCCAAACGTCTGGAAGTGCGACAGCCGATCCTCACCAACGCTGATCTGGAAAAGATCCGGGCCATTGGTGACATTGAAGACAATCAGTTCCAGACCAAAACCCTTGACATCACCTACTCTGCTGAGAAGGGTACCGAGGGCATGGAAGATGCATTGGAGCGCCTGTGCGCACGCGCGGAAAAGGCTGTTCATGGTGGTTACAACATCATCATCCTGTCTGACCGCGTCATCTCACGTGCCCGCATCGCAATTCCTGCATTGCTGGCTACGGCTGCTGTCCATAACTACCTGATCCGCAAAGGTCTTCGTACTTCAGTAGGGCTCGTGGTTGAAACTGGTGAAGCACGCGAAGTTCATCACTTCTGCGTTCTGGCCGGTTATGGCGCTGAGGCAATCAACCCATACCTCGCATTCGAAACAATCCGTTCAATGCACTCTGAAGGATCCTTCCCTGAGGAGGTGGATGAGCACGAGGTTGTCTCTCGCTACATCAAAGCCATCAACAAAGGCATGCTCAAAGTCATGTCCAAGATGGGTATCTCCACCTTTCAGTCCTACTGTGGTGCGCAGATCTTTGATGCGGTGGGCCTGAACTCAGATTTTGTAGAAAAATTCTTCTTCGGTACAGCAACAACCATCGAAGGTATCGGCCTGAAAGAAGTTGCAGCAGAGACGGTTGTTCGCCACCACGATGCGTTTGAGGACATCCCTGTTCTGCGTCGCTCTTTGGACGTTGGCGGTGAGTATGCCTATCGGATCCGTGGCGAAAACCACATGTGGACCCCGGACAGCATAGCCACACTTCAACATGCAGTACGCAACAACCTGCCGGAAAAGTATCAGGAATTCGCCAGGGAAGTGAACGAAACCTCTGGCCGTTATACAATCCGGGGTATGTTCCGCATCAAGTCGGCAGAAGAGCTGGGACGCTGCCCGGTCAGCATCAGCGAAGTTGAACCCGCTGAAGAAATCGTCAAGCGCTTCTCAACTGGCGCGATGTCGTTCGGCTCAATCTCGCGCGAAGCTCATACATCACTTGCAATTGCTATGAACAAAATTGGCGGTAAGTCCAACACGGGTGAAGGTGGCGAAGAAGCCGAACGCTACACCCCATTACCGGACGGATCTTCGAACCCAATGCGTTCTGCTATCAAGCAGGTTGCATCAGGTCGCTTTGGCGTAACAACCGAGTATCTGGTCAACTCTGATATGATCCAGATTAAGGTCGCCCAGGGTGCAAAGCCAGGTGAAGGCGGACAGCTACCCGGCCATAAAGTGGATGCGGTGATAGCAAAGACACGCCACTCCACACAGGGCGTAGGCTTGATTTCACCTCCTCCGCACCATGACATCTACTCGATCGAAGATCTGGCACAGCTGATTTACGATCTGAAGAACGTAAATCCCGAGGCAGATATCTCCGTCAAGCTTGTGTCAGAAGTTGGCGTTGGAACAGTTGCAGCAGGTGTTGCCAAGGCACGCGCAGATCACATCACGATTTCTGGCTTTGACGGCGGAACAGGTGCATCCCCGCTCACCTCTTTGAAGCATGCAGGTTCTCCATGGGAGATGGGCCTTGCTGAAACCCAGCAAACGCTCGTTCTCAATGGCCTTCGCTCGCGTATCGCGTTGCAGGTTGACGGTGGTCTTCGCACTGGCCGTGATGTACTTATCGGTGCGCTTCTGGGCGCAGATGAGTACGGGTTTTCAACTGCTCCATTAATCGCAGCTGGTTGCCTGATGATGCGTAAGTGTCACCTTAACACCTGCCCGGTTGGTATCGCGACCCAGGATCCGGTGCTGCGGAAGCGCTTTCGAGGCACTCCGGAACACGTCATCAACTATTTCTTCTATGTAGCTGAAGAGCTTCGTGGCCTGATGGCAGAACTCGGCGTCAGAAAGCTGGACGACATTATTGGTCGCTCCAGCATGCTGGACAAGAAAACTGCGATCAATCACTGGAAATCTGAAGGCCTTGATTTTTCAAGGATCTTCTATCGTCCAGATGCGACCCAAAAAGAAAGCCGCAGGTCACAGCTTCAGGAGCATCCAATAAACGACGTTCTCGATCGCGAGCTCATTCGTAATGCGATGCCAGCACTGGAAAGCAAAGAAAAAGTCATATTCTCTGCAAAGATCAAATCCGTCGATCGCTCCGTTGGCGCAATGCTTTCCGGGCAAATTGCTAAACGCTATGGTGCGAAAGGCCTCAAAGACGACACCATCCATATCTCAATGACAGGTACGGCTGGTCAGGCATTTGGTGCCTTTATTGCCAAAGGTATGACGATAGATCTTGAAGGCGATGCAAACGACTACGTAGGCAAAGGCCTGGCAGGTGGACGCATTATTGTACGTCCACCAGAAAACTCAGGCATTGTACCGGAAAACTCCATCATCGTTGGAAACACCGTCCTTTACGGAGCGACCAGCGGTGAAGTGTACTTACGCGGTGTCAGCGGCGAGCGTTTCGCAGTTCGTAACTCCGGGGCAACTGCAGTTGTTGAAGGTGTTGGTGATCACGGATGTGAGTACATGACTGGCGGTGTTGTCGTTGTAATCGGCCAGACTGGTCGTAACTTCGCAGCAGGCATGTCCGGTGGTGTTGCTTATGTTCTCGACGAGGACAAAACCTTTAACTCCCGTTGTAACCTGGCAATGGTAGACATTCAGCCGGTACAGGAAGAAGATGACCTGCTTGAAAAGCTACACCACCATGGCGGCGACATTGAGTACAAAGGACGTGTGGATCTGTCTGCTGATATGACGCGCTACGACGACGAACGGTTGCGTCTCATTCTTGAAAACCACGTGAAGTATACTGGTTCTACAAAAGCTCAGGACATTCTGAGTGACTGGGAGAACTGGCGCCCGAAGTTTGTGAAAGTAATGCCGGTTGAATACCGTCGCGCACTTCAGGAAATGAAAGCAGCGCGCCTGGGCCTCGCGGCTGCAGAATAAGAGGGGAAGACATGGGTAAGGTAACTGGCTTTTTGGAGATCGATCGGCAGGAGCAAAAATACCAGCCGGCATCAGATCGCATTCGCCATTTTCGCGAATTCACTGTCCCGCTCTCGCTGCCGGAAGTGGAACGTCAGGCAGCTCGTTGTATGGATTGCGGTGTCCCGTTTTGTCACGGTCTGGCTGGATGTCCGGTAAATAACCAGATCCCCGATTGGAATGATCTGGTTTTCGCTGGCGATTGGGAAGAAGCATCACGCAACCTGCATTCAACCAACAATTTCCCTGACTTCACCGGACGCATCTGTCCCGCGCCATGCGAGGAAGCTTGTACACTTAATCTGGAAGACATTCCCGTTGCGATTAAAACTGTCGAACAGGCAATCGTAGACCGTGCCTTCAAGGAAGGTTGGATCAAGCCAGAACCAGCAGCCACCAAGACAGGTAAAACTGTTGCGGTCATTGGCTCTGGTCCTGCAGGTATGGCAGCTGCTCAGCAGTTGGCACGCGCAGGCCACACTGTTCACGTTTACGAACGTGAACCAAATGCCGGGGGCCTGCTTCGTTATGGTATTCCAGACTTTAAGATGGAAAAACACTACATTGACCGCCGTGTCGAGCAACTTGAAGGAGAGGGTGTAACCTTTCACTACGGCTGTGAAATCGGCAAAGACGTAGAGTTTGAAGAGATCCACACACGCCATGATGCAACACTGCTTTGCACGGGAGCAGAACGCCCGCGTGATCCCGGCATTCCGGGCATGGACCTCAAAGGTGCGATGTACGCCATGCCATTCCTCGTACAACAGAACCGTCGTATTGGCGGCGAGGATGTATCAGGCGAAGAGCCATACTGGGCTGGCGGCAAACACATAGTTGTTGTCGGCGGTGGTGATACCGCATCTGATTGCGTTGGTACATCCTTCCGTCAGGGCGCTCTGTCTGTAACCCAGATGGACATTCGATCAATGCCTCCATTGAAAGAAGATAAGAATCAGTTCTGGCCATACTGGCCAACAAAATTTCGTACCTCAACCTCACAGGCAGAAGGCGCAGAACGTGAGTTCTCTGCGGCAACGCTCGAAATTGTAGGTGATGAAGACGGTCACGTAACAGGCGTGAAATGTGCTCGTGTTGATGAAAAACGTGTTCCGATTGAAGGAACCGGGTTCATTCTCAAAGCAGATCTAGTTCTTGCGGCAATTGGCTTCTCAGGCCCAAACATGGAAACCTACGTCAAAGAAGCTGGTGACAATCTTGAGCTGGACCCACGTACCAACGTGAAAGCCAACACCAAAGACTACAAGACCTCCATCAAAAAGGTCTTTGCAGCAGGTGACGTGCGCAAAGGCCAGTCCCTTGTGGTCTGGGCTATCCGCGAAGGTCGTCAGGCAGCTCGATCAATCGACGAATTCCTGACAGGATCTTCCAACCTGCCATGTTGATCAGCATGCAAAATTGACCCACCTGGCGGGATAATTTGCATTTAAAAATGACCCGCCTTGTTTGTTAGGA
>CANNAV010000172.1 GCA_947502585.1 uncultured Pseudovibrio sp. | reverse complement strand
AACCTCCTATATCTGGATGAAACATCATGGCCATTAACACATGGCCAACGGCGTTGCACTTCACTCTAGAGCTCACCAGCTGAAAATCGTTATGACACTATGAAGTACAACCGTTGCAGCAGGAGTGGACTTAAGCTACCTGCCATTTCCCTTGGTCTGTGGCACAACTTCGGTGAAACAACGCCGGATCAAACCAAACGCGAGATGTGTCGCACAGCTTTTGATCTGGGGATCACTCACTTTGATCTGGCCAACAACTACGGCCCACCTCCGGGCAGCGCGGAAATAGCCCTCGGTGAAATCCTGCATACGGACTTTGCCGGATACCGCGACGAACTCATCATTTCCTCTAAAGCGGGTTATGACATGTGGCCCGGCCCTTATGGAGAATGGGGCAGCCGCAAGTATCTTATTGCCAGCTGCGACCAGTCCCTGAAGCGCATGGGTCTGGAATACGTGGACATCTTTTATTCCCACCGTTTCGACCCGGACACGCCACTGGAAGAAACCATGATGGCCCTCGATCAGATCGTTCGTTAGGGCAAAGCGCTTTACGCGGGCATCTCCTCTTACAATGCCAGGCGTACCAGAGAAGCAGCGAACATCCTGAAGGAGCTGGGCACCCCATGCCTGATACATCAGCCAAGCTACTCCATGCTCAACCGCTGGGTGGAAGAGGATGGCCTGCTCGACACGCTGGAAGAAGAAGGCATCGGTTCCATCGTCTTTTCCCCGCTCGCACAGGGCATGCTGACCAGCAAATATCTTGGCGGCGTTCCGCAGGACAGCCGCGCGGGCAAGCACGTCGGTTCTTTTCGGACAAGCTTCCTCAACGAGACCACGCTGAGCCACATCCGCTCCCTCAATGAGATCGCCGGAAACCGTGGGCAGACACTGGCCCAGATGGCTCTGGCGTGGGTACTGCGCAAAGGCCGTGTCACCTCCGCTCTGATCGGCGCAAGCCGTAAGGAGCAGGTGACAGACTGCGCAGCTACCATTAAAAATCTTGAATTCACACAGGAAGAACTGACCATCATTGATCAGTACGCAACAGAAACCAACATCAACCTCTGGGCACAATCTTCCGAACTCGAAGGGCTTTCCCGCCCGGCAAAGAAGAAGTAAGGCTGATTTGAAGACAAACGAGTGCGGACATTCGGCCCGTACTCCACATTACAGTGCCCGGAACCTCCTTTAACCCCGATCAGGATGACCTTTCCGCCGCCTCCTGATAATTCATTGAGACGTTAACGGGATTGCTGTAAGCGTTATGTCTGCTCCCTCAGCCAGGGTCGGTCCGGAACCCATAAGTCCGCATAAGTGACTGAAATTATGAAAAAATGCCGCTCCCGGCCAAAGCCAGAATATAACCCGGCGGAGTTCTGCCAGGCATTTTTATGAGGAACAAACTGGATTGCGGAGACGCTCAATGCGTGAAGACCTTCAAACCCCCTGCCTTTTGCTGGATGAGACTGCAATGCGCCGAAACATCAAAGGCATGGCAGACAGATTCAGACAGATCGGCGTTCCGCTGCGCCCTCACCTCAAAACAGCCAAATCCATCGATGTCGCCCGCATTCTGCAGGAGCATGGTGCAGACCGCTGGACCGTCTCCACTTTGAAGGAAGCAGAGTACTTTTCCTCTCATCGCCTCAAAGATATCCTCTATGCCGTCTCCATTATCCCGCAAAAGATGGAGCGCATCATGCACCTTAACCGAACTGGCGCTCAAATGTCCATCTGTCTGGACAGTACCGAAATGGCAACGCACCTGTCTTCCATGACCCTGGATGGCCCTGAACCGCGCGTCTATCTGGAGGTCGATGTGGATGGTCACCGCACCGGCGTGCAGGCAAATCAACAGCGTGCCGTAGATGTAGCCAGACTACTTGCAAATGCATCCACTCTGGACTTTGCCGGCGTCATGGCCCACGGCGGTGGCGTGAGTTATGCAGCAAACGGCAAGCGGGAACTGGAAGCTGCAGCTGAACAGGAGCGCACCGCAACCCTCGCCGTGAAAAATGCCATTCAGCAAGCAGGCATTCCCTGCCCTTTCGTCAGCATTGGTTCAACACCAACCGCTCTCTTTGGAACATCCTTCGACGGGGTTTCTGACGTACGCGCAGGAGTTTACGTCTTTCAGGATGTGTTTCAGGCAAACCTTGGCATGTGCACTGTGGAAGATGTGGCCGCAACCGTACTAACCAGCGTTATCAGCCACGCACCGCATTTCAACCGCATTATCATTGACGCTGGCGGACTGGCACTCTCAAAAGATCGCTCCTGCGCTAGCCAATGCAATGACTGCGGCTTCGGCCTACTGAGCGATGTTGACGGACACGTGGACCCACTGATTTACGTGCAAGGTGTGAGCCAGGAGCATGGCTACATCACCACCAGAGATGACAGCTCTCTTCCCTTTGAACTGTACCCTCTGGGATCACAGCTCCGTGTTTTGCCCAACCACTCCTGCATGACTGTCGCCGCCTATGAGGGCTACCATATGGTCGGAGGTGACCACGAAGGAGAATGGTGGCCGCGCTGCAACAGGTGGTAGGTCAACCCCTTCCATCATTTATATCGGTCACATCTCTGTGAGCCCTACAGATTGGCGCACTATGAAATTGATTGCCAAAAGTTTTTCAGATTGCGACATGCTGAATTTCCCACGGATATCACTGTTTACCGATCAGAACCGGTGGCTGAACTGTGTCTTTTCATCCAACTCTATGCACCTTCCGGAACCGCAAAAGTCGATTTTCCACCCCCGCGACTAATATTTCATACATAGCATATCAGCCATGCAAATTTGACTTACCTACATTATACTTACTATAATGTACTTAGAATGTACTTGGGTGAAAACGCGGCGCCCTGTTCCACTGTTTCGCAAATGCAGAAACCCCGCACTTCTTAAGGCACAATTTCCTGAATAAATTCATGGCACTAGAGCCATTTCTTACCCTATTTCAATGAATACAATCTGAACGGGTAATGTCACCACCTGCAATTGTTCGACCAATACCCTAAATGTATGCATTTGTATAACTCTGCCTTGCATTTTTTGCAGGTCTGCCAACCACGACTGATTTGATGTAAGTCAAGATACCGCCCCACTCGAGGGATACAGTTATTGCCAACAAGCACTGGAGGCAAGGAAGCGTAACACTCTGCAAGCCCTTGGAATTTACTTGTAGCGCAACGCTGATTTGCTCAAATGATGAAGGACATAAAATGGGCGTTCACGCGAACATCGATAAAGCTACCGCCGACACTCTTCCCTTTCTGGAAGAGAACGGACCTAGGGCTTACGCTGGTTTCAAAAAGGGTGACTGGAACAAAGAAATTGACGTGCGCAATTTCATTCAGCTCAACTACACCCCTTATGAAGGTGCTGGCGACTTCCTTGCTGGCCCAACAGCTGCAACAACCAAACTCTGGAACAACGTTCTTGAGTTGATGAAGGAAGAAAACAGGAAAGGCGTTCTCGACGCTGACACTGAAGTTGTTTCTTCTATCGTTTCTCACGCACCAGGCTACATCAACAAAGATCTCGAGAAGATTATTGGTTTGCAAACCGATGCCCCGTTGAAGCGCGCCCTGATGCCTTACGGCGGCCTGAAAATGGCCTCTGCCGCTCTGGAGAGCAATGGTTACAAACTTTCAGAGAAAACTGCTGAAATTTTCTCTAAGCACCGCAAAACACACAATGACGGTGTATTTGATCTCTACACTCCCGAAATTCGCCGCGCTCGTTCCGCTGGCATCGTAACCGGCCTTCCGGATGCGTATGGCCGTGGCCGCATCATCGGTGATTACCGCCGCGTTGCGCTGTACGGCATCGACAAGCTAATGGAAGACAAGAAAGCACAGCACGCTTCCCTTGACGGCAACGTCCTGAGCGAAGAAACACTGCGCCTTCGTGAAGAAATCTCTGAACAGTACCGCTCCCTCGCTGAACTGAAGGAAATGGGCGCTGCACATGGCTGCGACATCAGCCGCCCTGCAGAAAACGCTCGCGAAGCTATTCAGTGGCTTTATCTTGGCTACCTTGCTGCGATCAAAGAGCAGAACGGTGCAGCCATGTCTCTGGGCCGTACAACCACCTTCCTTGACATCTACATCCAGCGCGATCTGGACAAAGGCGTCATCACGGAAGCTGAAGCACAGGAGCTGATGGACCACTTCGTCATGAAGCTCCGTATGGTTCGCTTCATGCGTACTCCGGACTACAACGCACTGTTCTCCGGCGATCCGGTATGGGTAACTGAATCCATCGGCGGCATGGGCGTAGATGGCCGTACTCTGGTCACCAAAAGCTCCTTCCGCGTGCTGCAGACCCTTGTTAACCTCGGCCCTGCACCAGAACCAAACCTGACTGTTCTGTGGTCCGAGCACATGCCTAAGGGCTTCAAAGACTACTGCTCAAAGATCTCCATTGAGACATCTTCTGTTCAGTACGAAAATGATGACCTGATGCGTCGTTACTGGGGCGATGACTACGGTATCGCATGCTGTGTATCTGCAATGCGCATTGGTAAGCAGATGCAGTTCTTCGGAGCTCGTGCAAACCTTGCAAAAGCAATGCTTTACGCAATCAATGGCGGCATCGACGAGAAAACTGGCAAACAGGTTGGTCCAAAAGCACACCCAATCACCGGCGACGTGCTGGAATGGGATGAACTGGAACCACTTTACGACCAGATGCTCGACTGGATCGCGAAGGTCTACGTTCAGGCGCTGAACTGCATCCATTTCAGCCACGACAAGTACAACTACGAGCGCGTCGAAATGGCGTTGCATGACCGTGACATCCTGCGCACCATGGCGTGTGGTATTGCTGGTCTGTCTGTTGTTGCTGACAGTATCTCCGCAATCAAAAACGCGAAGGTCAAAATCATCCGCAACGAAGCAGGTCTCGCAGTTGATTACGAAGTGGAAGGCAGCTTCCCTTGCTTCGGAAACAACAACGACAGCGTTGATGTGATTGCAGAAGACATCATGAAGAAATTCATGGGTAAGATTCGCAATCAGCCAATATACCGCAATGCGACACCTACCCAGTCTGTTCTGACCATCACTTCCAATGTTGTGTACGGTAAGAAGACTGGCTCTACTCCTGATGGGCGTAAAGCAGGTGAGCCATTTGCACCGGGTGCAAACCCAATGCATGGCCGCGACCAGAAAGGTGCAGTTGCTTCCATGAAGTCTCTTTGCAAGCTTCCTTACGAAGACAGCCAGGACGGTATCTCCTACACCTTCTCCATCATCCCGGGCGCACTGGGCAAGGACGAAGATGAACGGATCGACAACCTGTCCAACCTGCTCGACGGTTACATGCATGACATGGGTCACCACATCAACGTGAACGTGTTCGACCGCAAGACCCTGGAAGACGCAATGGAACATCCTGAACTGTACCCACAGCTCACCGTTCGTGTCTCCGGTTACGCAGTTAACTTCATCAAACTGACCCGTGAGCAGCAGATGGATGTGATCACCCGTACATTCCACGGTCAGCGTTAATAACGCTCAGGCCAATGGTCACCACTGAAAACGCTGACCTCTGAGACTCCAAGACAAGGCGCGGGGCACAGTCCTGCGCCTTCTTTGCTGCGATAAAAAGCCTTTGTTATGCGACAGGACCGCACATGACCAGAAAATGAATGGCTGCTTTGCACAGTCTCATCTTTAAAAACAATGTTAAAGACCTTATTTCAAAAGAAAAGGCGGCTCGGGGATAGATCCTCGCTCTCTTTCAAATCAGGCCGCGCACAATCAATGATAAAGGACGCCTGCCATGCAAGACACCATGGGCTATGTTCACTCAGTAGAAACAGGCGGAACCGTAGACGGTCCAGGCTTGCGCTACATTGTGTTCACTTCTGGCTGTCCGCTGCGTTGCCTGTACTGCCACAATCCGGATACCTTGAAGCTGAAAGCTGGCAAGCAATCCTCTGCATATGATCTCTTGAAAGACATCGCCACGTACCGCACCTATTTTGAAACTGGTGGCGGCGGCCTGACTGTGAGTGGCGGTGAACCTATGGCGCAAAAAGAATTCCTGAAAACCCTGCTCTGGGGCTGCAACCAGATGGGCGTACACACCACCGTGGATACCTCCGGTTACCTGCACGCCAACCTTGATGACGAAACCATCGACATGGCAGATCTTTATCTGCTCGATATCAAGTCCTGGGTTCCGGAAACCTACAGGAAGGTCACCGGCGTTGAAGTTGGCCCAACCCTTGAATTTGCAAAACGTCTGGAACGCATGGAAAAAGACGTCTGGATCCGCTTCGTACTCGTACCAGGGCTCACAGACGCACCTGAAAACGTTGAAGGTGTCGCAAAATTTGTATCCGTACTAGGCAACGTAAAGCGCGTTGATGTGCTGCCCTTCCACAAAATGGGCGAACACAAATGGCAGTCCATGGGTAAGTCCTATCAGCTCAAAGACACCCGCGAGCCATCTGCTGAAGAGACTGAAGCAGCGAAAGAAACCTTCCGTAAATACGGACTGGACGTGCACTGAATTCGGCCAGGCTATTCTCACAGGCGTGGCAAATATACCTGCCGGTCACATAGATTCCTCTGGATTTCAGGATTACAACATCTCAAGTTATTCATGAGGCATATACAGCGGCTTTGAATAACTCCGGCCCTCTTCAGGTGTGAAGAGGTCGCAGATTTCACCGATGGCTTCGATGAGCTGACCAGGGTTCTGGCTACAATACGCTTGAAGTGTGCCTTGAATTTTGAAGAAGCCATTTCGATGGGATTAAAGTCGGGGCTGTAAGCAGCCGGGAAAAGGACCCAGCTGCCATGAGCCATGAGCAGCGCTACTGCCTTATACCAATCGGCATAAATCAGAACTTAGGAGACCATTTTCGCATGCCGACTGATGTAATGGTTTGAGGTTGGGCTATGGCGTTGATGGATTGGATGCCCCGCCCGACGGCATAAAGATATACTATGATTGTGAGAGTGAGTTTCACACCCA
>CANNAV010000171.1 GCA_947502585.1 uncultured Pseudovibrio sp. | reverse complement strand
CCCGGAACGCGAAACCGGCATCACTGAAATCAGAGAGAGTGCATGAAACAAGCGGACAACTTACTTGACAAACACCGAGGGGCTCGATGCTATCTTTCTCCCTGGTCACACACCCGGACATATGGGCATCCGCATTCATTCCCATAATGAGGAAGTACTGATCTGGGGCGACTTGATCCACTCCATCGGACTCCAGTTCGCCAATCCGGATTGGACAATCGCATTCGACATAGATCAGGAAGCAGCTCGGCAAACACGGCGCAGAATACTGGATCAGGTTTCAGCAGATAGAACACCAGTCGTCGGCATCCACCATGACTTCCCCGGTTTAGGCCATGTTCGCAAGGCTGGCAACGCCTTTGAATATCACGAAGTCAGCTGGCAATATAAGCTGTTGAGGAACCGCAGCTCACGAGACATCTTGTCACCTCTCCCCTATCGGGCAGGAGACAACGGCATTGCTGGTACTGACGGCGGCGCAATCGGCTGTGATGGTGTTAGCGGAATAGCGGGCCGTACAGGCGGAGCAACCGACTGTGATGGCCCCAATGGCATAGCAGGTACTTCCCTTGGCCGGGACGGCAACACTGGATACGCGGGGATCGCTCGCCGCTGGTGCCGATGTGGGCGCCAACGCGGATAACGCGGGTAAATAGAGTGGCGTCGATAAGCAAACGGCAGTCCAACATATGGCGCCGCGTTAGGAAGCGCACGGGAATAGTACGGACCCTGAACTCCATATCGAATATATCTGGCCGAAACCCACCCCGGGGCACCCCGAAATGTGAGGTCGCACCACGAACCGTCCCTGGTACAGTAATTAAGAAAAATCAGGCCGCCCGCCGGTATTGTCGTGATGACCGGATATCTGGTACTTGGCCCTGTTCTCATGTTCACACTGTTAGTCGTGTAGCCGGCATGCCCACGCTGCGCGAAGGCAGCATTGGAATTTGCAAGGACATTCAGAAGAACGAAACCGACTATCCCCCAGACCAAAGTTTTCATAATGCTCCCCTCCGGTTTCTTTAAGGTATTATCGGTCATAAGAAAAACCTCCATTGGGTGGCCCACTAAATCCCGGCGAACCAGGAGCTGGGGGCAAACCTGTAATCGGTGGAGCTGCAGATAGAGGGCCGGAAGGCCCCGGAAGTGGCGGTGACAATGCCCCCGGACGTCCAGAGCCTGCACGATAAGCACCCGGAGGTGGGGTAAACTGCGAATGAACCGCATCCCGATCCGTTGACAAGTAAGGCTGCGCTTGTCCCGGCCTCAAACTCTCTCCCGGTTCAACCGGACGATCTGAAGGCTTAATGGGCGGGATAATATTAGTGCACCCATTGAACTGAACCTGGTGAAATCCGGGATAGTCAACAGACACGAAACGTGCAGATAAGCGACTTGTTCTCACAAATTGAGACACTGCACCTGTTGCAACACAACAACCTGCAGGCATTGCGTATTTCATTTGACCTTAGTCCTAATTGCAGGCTGGCCAAAACCAACAGCCAGCGTAATCAATAGAAGATTACCAACAAGGGACTAACAACGTACGCTGACAAAACATCGGGTTTTAGAAGCAATTTATGTCTTGCCTTGAAGAATATAACGTGAACATATTTATGGTTCTCGTCAGTTTTTCTAGCCAAAACCCCGCCAGGGCCCTAGGTTTGTGGGATGATTCTCCAAAGCAGGTAAACACGCCCCCATGACAAACCGCCTTAAGATTGTAACGTGGAACATTAACTCAGTCCGCCTCCGCCTCCCTATTGTCGAAAAAATGTTACTGGATCACGCCCCTGACATTTTGTGCCTGCAGGAAACAAAGTGCCCGGATGGAAGCTTCCCGACTGCTGCAATCAATAAGCTGGGTTATCGACATGTAGAAGTACACGGTCAAAAAGGTTACCACGGCGTTGCTCTTCTCTCACACGTGCCACTGGAGAATATTGAGCGCAAAGAGTTCTGCGAGATGGGCGATACACGTCATATCGCCGCCGATGTGGCTTTTAATGATGGCAAAGTCCGCATCCATAATTTCTACGTGCCTGCAGGCGGCGACGTGCCGGACCCGGAAGTGAATGACAAGTTCGCTCACAAACTCAAGTTCCTGGATGAAATGGAGAACTGGTTCAAAGGCTTCGATGGTCAGTCAGTTGTTGTGGGAGACCTGAACATCGCGCCTTACGAGAATGACGTTTGGTCTCATAAGCAGCTCATCAAAGTCGTGTCGCACACACCACTTGAATGCCAGCGCCTCGAAGATGTGCGTAAAGCGGGCAACTACGTCGACACCATGCGCAAGCACGTGCCAATGGATGAGAAGATTTACACTTGGTGGAGCTACCGCGCCAAAGACTGGTCTGCATCCAACAAAGGCCGCCGTCTCGACCACGTCTGGATGACCCCGGAAACAGCGCAGTACACCAAAGACGTCCAGATTATACGTGACGCACGCGGTTGGGAAAAACCATCCGACCACGCACCAGTCATGGCTATTCTGGAAGCCTGATCTCACGGGATCAGACTTGTCATTTGACGATGAAAAGCGGGAAAATCTCCCGTTTTATTCATATCAACCTATTAAGGGATGAGCAGCACTTTACCCTTGGCTTTGCGGCTGGAGATCTCCTCCAATCCCAGCGCAATGTCTTCGAGCGGATACTCCGCATGGATATGCGGCTTCAACTTCCCGTCAGCTATCCATCGGAACAGTTGCTCACAATCTTTGTGATGCTCTTCAGGCTCACGAACGACGGCTTCTCCCCAGAACACACCGAGGATGTCACAGCCTTTTAGCAGAGTAAGGTTCGCGGGGATTTTCTGGATAGTCCCAGAGGCAAATCCAACAACCAGATAACGCCCACGCCATCCCGTTGCACGCAACGCCTCATCAGCGCGATCACCGCCAATAACGTCGAAGACCACCTCAAGCCCTTTGCCATCCGTCAGATCCTTCAGCTTCTGCTTCAGGGCTCCTTCAGAATAGTTGACCAGAACATCAGCGCCGCACTCCTTTGCATGGGCAAGTTTATCTTCCGAAGACGCACAGGCAATCACCCGGGCGCCCAATAACTTTGCAACTTCCACAGCAGCCTGCCCTGCACCGCCAGAGGCGCCTAGAACGGCTACTGTCTCCCCTGCCTGTAACCGCGCCCGGCTGCGAAGGCCATGCATAGCCGTTCCGTAAGTGATCAAAAGCCCTGCTGCATGCTTGAGAGAAACCTCATCCGGTACCTGCACCAGTTCATTTTCAGGAGCAATACATAGCTCTCTGGCAGCTCCCCATTTCGAGTAGGACGCCACCCGATCCCCAACATTGAAACGCAAAACGCCATCACCGACAGCTTCAACAATACCAGCCATTTCACCTGAGGGAGAAAACGGAATCTCCGGTTTAAACTGGTACTTCCCCTGAATGATCAGTGTATCAAAGTAATTGAGGGCTGCCGCCTTAACGCGGACCAACACCTCTCCGGCTCCGACACTCGGGGCGTCCAACTCCCGGACGACCAGATCACCCGGTCCCCCAAGTTTTTCGCAGATAACAGCTTTCATAAAATGCGGCCCTCACTTTGACCTACAAAATTACACGCGCAACCACAAACTCAAAGTCGCCTATGGTGTCACTTTGTAATTAAATCACCCATACAGGCAGCCCACTTGCAGGAACGCCGCTGTTGGAGGTATGAAGCGCACAGCATTAACAACGAGAAAACCAGGTATGCGCGGTTATTTTGCAATTGGCTCTGAAGGGCTTTCCAAATCCATGAACGTTGGCACGCTGATGCGTACAGGTCATGCATTCGGAGCAAGTTACTTTTTCACAGTCGACGCACACATCAAAGACCTGGGTAAAGCGATGAAGGCGGACACTTCCAAGAGCCCCGACCACCTGCCCTACTTCGCATGGAACTCAGTTGATGAAATGCAGTTCCCGCGTGGCTGTAAAATGGTGGGCGTTGAGCTCACCGACGATGCTATTGACTTGCCAAGCTTTGGGCACCCGTTGCAAGCAGCTTATATACTCGGACCGGAACGTGGCTCTCTGTCGCAAGAGATGCAAAATCGTTGCGATTACATCGTCAAAATCCCAACCAGGTTCTGCTTGAATGTTGGTGTTGCGGCTGCTCTGGTCTTGTACGACCGCTATATGGCACACGGAAAGTACGCTGAACGCTCTCTCACCGCAGGTGCCCCGAAAAATCCATTACCGGAACATGTTCATGGCGCTCCTATTTTCCGAAGTGGCCGAAAAATTCCGGGATTCAAAAGTAACTCATGAGTGATTCGAAATTCATCCGCCATTTCTGGTAGATAACCTGGAACGGGAACCTTTATTTCACGCTATAGCAGATGCCTTGCATAAATTTTTAAGCTGTCTTCCTTTCCGACACCAGGCCCTTCCACATTACAAAATTGTAATTCTTTGATGCTTCACACCTCGCATTTCTCTCAATCTGTGCAAACCATGTGGAAAGGTGCTCATATTTTACTGGATGGAATGCTGCAATCGGTTTGAATAAATGCCGAAAAAGCTGAACTTGTAAAAGCAATTAGCCATTATATACCAGCGCTTTAAATACAACCAACAGTCAACTTGCACATCCACTTTCTTCGATCACTTAAAACAGGGATTCATTGGTGACTTTACGCTTGATATTATGGCTGTGCGTGCCACACTCCCGCCAGATTTCTGATGGCAGCATTCATAGAGCGGTTCAAAGGCAAATAAATTTTGCCTCTGTAAAAACAGGGTATCAACCCTTTTGTAACCATCTTTAAAGTAACCCTAACATTTAGTTTTATGGGTTTCGCACAGAATCTCAGATTTTGTCGTACGCAACGCGGTTTGGAGAAGATGCAAGCACGTATCCTGATAACTGCCTTTATGGCTCTTGGTATCTCGGGCGCGACTGCAAATGCGCAGTCTCCTGCCCTCTTGAAAGAAAATAAGGATTGGGCAACTTACACTTTTAACACCCAAAGTGGTGGTAAGGTCTGTTATGCTATTTCCGCACCAACACAGTCACTGCCAACTGATAGAAACCATGGAGAAGTTTTCTTCTTTGTTTCTACCCGTCCTAGCGAAGGCGTCTCCAATGAACCAAGCTTTATAGTGGGTTATCCATTTAAAGAAGGCTCTCTGGTCACAACCAGTGTTGATGGTCAGCAGTTTACGATGTTCACCAAAGGTGACGGCGCATGGGTTCAGAACGCTGCGGAGGAAAAACGCCTGGTTGATGCAATGAAAGCAGGCAGTTCCATGTCTATTTCTGGTCAGTCCGCTCGAGGCACCCAAACTTCCTACAAATTCTCTTTGAGCGGCATCACTGCTGCTGTCAGAGACGCATCCAGCGCCTGTCAATAAGGTTCGGATGCCCGAAATGGTTTGAATTTGCAGATATGTCTTGTCTGCGCCAGCTTGACACCAGGCAATTTGAGATCTGGGATTTTCAAACGAAGCGATTTCGGCTATAAGTCTGCCGAATACGTAGGCGGTTGCTGCTGGCGACCGCCTTTCGCATTTTTAGCAGAGAGCGACAGGTACACATAACCTGTTATTTTCCTGCTGGATCGTATTGTCGAAAAGTGAGGCACATTTTTCGGGTCTGAATACGCAAAGAACATTAAGCTTAAAGCCAAGAATCTGAAAATACTGGTGAATGACAATGGCGGTTTCGTTAGACATCGCGCAAAAAGCCGCTTATCCGGCGGCAACCAGCGCAGCACTCGCTTCTACTGTAACAACTCCTGTGCAGGACGAAAAGCCATCTCTGATCGGCCTGAACCGTGAAGAACTAGGTAATGCTCTTGCTGCAGCTGGCGTCCCTGCGCGCCAGATTCGCATGCGCGTCAACCAGTTGTGGCACTGGCTCTATGTCCGGGGCATTTCTGATTTTAGCAAAATGAGCAACGTTTCAAAAGACTTGCGCAGTAAACTGGAATTTGCCTTTACCATTGCCCGCCCAGAGATCGTCACTGAACAGATCTCCGTTGATGGTACCCGTAAATGGCTGTTTCGCTTTCCATCGCGCGGTGCTGGCAAGCCGGTTGAAATAGAAACTGTCTACATTCCGGAGGAAGATCGCGGCACGCTCTGCATCTCCTCTCAGGTCGGCTGTACCCTCACATGTACGTTCTGCCACACGGGCACACAGAAGATGGTCCGCAACCTAACGGCAGAAGAGATCCTTGGGCAGCTCATGCTTGCGAAAGACCGTCTCAACGACTTCCCTGATGCAGATGCACCGGAAGGTAGCCTGGGTGCATCCACGTCCAATCGTCGTCGCATCACCAATATCGTGATGATGGGCATGGGCGAACCGCTGTATAATTTCGGGAATGTCAAAAAAGCCCTTCTGATCGCCTCTGATGGAGACGGCCTGTCCCTCTCCAAACGCCGCATCACCCTTTCGACATCTGGTGTGACACCAGAGATCGTACGTACAGGTGATGAGATCGGCTGCATGCTGGCAATTTCTCTGCACGCTGTTAATGACGAGTTGCGGAACACGCTGGTGCCGATCAACAAAAAATACAACCTGGAAACACTGCTTCAGGCATGTCGTGACTATCCGGGCCTGTCAAACGCAAAGCGCATCACTTTTGAATACGTGATGCTGAAGGACGTCAACGACAGCCTGGAAGATGCAAAGCAGCTGGTACAGCTACTCAAAGGCATCCCCGCAAAGATCAACCTGCTGCCATTCAACCCATGGCCTGGCTCTCCATACGAGTGCTCCGATTGGGAGCAAATTGAAGAGTTTGCAGATGTTGTGAACCGCGCAGGTTATGCTTCTCCAATCCGCACACCACGCGGACGTGATATCTTTGCAGCCTGCGGCCAGCTGAAGTCAGCATCCGAGCGTCTCCGTAAATCTGAGCGTGAAGCACTGGAAAAAGCAGGCTCTCCCGCCATTCTGTAGAAACAGTTCAGGCAAACTTTGCATAACCCTGAAGGTCCAGAAATAACCGCTGGAATATCGTCTGCGGTTTGTTCAGCCCGTAACAGCGCCGCTTCACAATCTTGATCTTGTTGTTGAGCCCTTCAACAAAGCCACTGGTCTTTGGCGTTGATGGATTGGATGCCCCGCCCGACGGCATAAAGATATACTATGATTGTGAGAGTGAGTTTCACACCCAAA
>CANNAV010000170.1 GCA_947502585.1 uncultured Pseudovibrio sp. | reverse complement strand
CCCGGTACGACACCAACAGCTATTCGGTGCCCTGCAGCCATAGTTTGCACAAGGTGTCTTTACGCAGCTACGCGGACCGGATTGTCATCACGGACGGGAAGACGGTCATAGCAGAACATGAGCGCTGTTTTGAACGCCATCAGTGTCAATCAGCATTGACGGCCAAAAAGAGCTGGTAGTCGTGCTGCCCGGCCTGCCACAATATTGTATACCCCTATCCGTCAGGATGCGCAGAATCGGCAGATCGTGTTCCTCATAGAAAGGCAGCACCTGGATCAGCAGTGGTGATCGGCGTTTTGGTCGTATAGAGCTTCGCGTGGGCGACCTTGCAATAGGTGTCGACATAGGTTTGCTGGCAGACCCGACCAACGCCCTTGATGGTGCCGACATAAAAGGTATCCTGACTACCGAGATAGCCAGGATGAGGCGTTTCTACCTCGCAGCAGGCCTCGTCATCATGTTTCTTCTCAAGCGCTTGAACCTGCGCTTCTGTAAGAATGATACCGTCTTCAGCAACTGCGATCCCCCAAGAAGGGGAAAACGTCAACAAGTTCATAAATATAGCTTCCAAACTTAGCGCCTATGGAAATTCCCCCTTTGCACTCTTAGATCTTTAGTCCGGTATTACAGCGTTTCGAGATGAGCCTTGATCGCAGCAATTGCCTCATCAGCCTTATCAGCATCCGGGCCGCCGGCCTGCGCCATATCCGGACGACCACCACCACCACGACCACCAAGAGCAGTAGAACCAATGCGAACAAGCTCAACCGCACTAGCCGTTTCACTCACGTCCTTGGTAACGCCAACAACAATCGCAGCTTTACCTTCTTCTGCCTTGCTGATCAGCACAACAACACCAGACCCAATCGCGGTCTTGCCTTCATCAGCAACGGACTTGAGATCTTTCGGATTGATGCCTTCAATAACGCGGGCCATCAGCTTGAACTTGCCAGCTGCAGTAACACCAGATTCCCCGCAAGAGGTGCCACCGCCCATCGCAAGTTTCTTCTTCACATCCGTCAGTTCGCGTTCAAGCTTCTTCCGCTCATTCAGCAAGCCAGCAATACGTGATGGCACATCAGCCGCAGCAACCTTGAGCAAGCCAGCAGTTTCACGCATCAGTGCATCCTGCTCTGCCAGATACTTGCGTGCTTCACCACCAGTGAGCGCTTCAATACGACGAACACCAGCAGCAACAGCACCTTCAGAAACAACGGCCACAAGGCCAATATCACCAGTGCGCTTCACATGCGTACCACCGCAAAGTTCTACGGAGTAAGACTTACCAGATTTTTTGCCGTTGGTTGCCGTACCCATGGAAACTACACGGACCTCGTCGCCATACTTTTCACCAAAGAGAGCCATTGCACCTGCTTTAATCGCCTCATCAACTTCCATCAAAGAAGTCTGAACTGCCCCGTTCTGCAGCACAATCTCATTCGCCAGAGCCTCAACCCGTACAGTTTCCTCAGCACTGACAGGTCTGGGATGCGAAAAGTCAAAACGCAGACGTTCAGGCGTAACCAGAGAACCCTTCTGAGCAACGTGAGTACCAAGCACTTCACGCAATGCTTCGTGAACCAGGTGTGTCGCTGAGTGGTTGGAACGGATTGCACTGCGGCGAGCATGGTCGACGATTAACTCAAGTGCATCATCCACCTTCACTTCACCGCTCTCAACACGAACATAATGGACAAACAGACCGTCAGCTTTCTTCTGCGTGTTGGTCACGGCAAGAGAAACACCATCTGCAGTCATGGTGCCACAGTCACCAACCTGACCACCGGATTCACCATAGAATGGTGTCTGGTTAAGGATCAAAGCCCCCTCTTCCCCTTGCTCCAGGGATGTAACTTCTGTACCATCCTTCACAAGGTTCAGAACAACGCCTTCAGCTTTCTCGGTCTCATAACCAAGGAATTCTGTAGCGCCTGCTTTTCCCTTGATGGAGAACCAGATTGCATCAGTTGCAGCATCGCCGGAACCTGACCACGCTGCACGAGCTTCAGCACGCTGACGCTCCATTGCGGTGTTGAACCCATCCGTATCAACCGCAATCTCACGGCTGCGTAATGCATCCTGTGTCAGATCAAGCGGAAAGCCGAAGGTGTCATATAGTTTAAACGCCGTTTCACCGTCCAGCTGATCGCCTGAGCCCAGAGAACCGGTTGCATCTTCCAGCAAGCCAAGACCGCGCTCAAGAGTTTTGATGAAACGTTTTTCTTCCAGCTGTACAGTCTCTTCAATGAGCTTTTTCGCACGTGGCAGCTCGGGGAAGGCTTGTCCCATTTCACGCACAAGCGTCGGCAGCATCTTGAAGATGACTGGCTCCTGCGCCCCTAACAGGTTTGCATGGCGCATGGCACGACGCATGATACGGCGCAGAACGTAACCACGCCCCTCATTGGACGGCAGAACGCCATCAGCTATCAGGAAGGCCATAGAGCGCAAGTGATCTGCAATCACCCGATGGCTCGCCTGCGCTTTGCCAACTGCTTCAACACCAGTGAGGTGCGCAGAGCTCGCGATCAAAGCCTTGAACAGGTCAATTTCGTAGTTGTTATGCACACCCTGCATGATCGCAGCAAAACGCTCAAGGCCCATGCCCGTATCAATGGACGGACGCGGCAGGTCGATGCGTTTTTCTGGCAGCTGCTCGTACTGCATGAACACGAGGTTCCAGATCTCAGTAAAACGGTCACCATCTTCTTCAGGAGAGCCTGGAGGACCACCCCCAATATGCTCACCGTGATCGTAAAAGATCTCGGAGCATGGACCACAAGGACCGGTATCACCCATAACCCAGAAGTTATCCGAGGTTGGGATGCGAATGATCTTCTCATCAGCAAAACCGGTCAGCTTCTTCCATAATTTGAAAGCTTCATCATCCTCGGAATAAACTGTGATCAACAGTTTGTCAGCTGGCAGTCCATATTCTTTAGTAATCAGATTCCAGGCCAGCTCAATAGCGTACTCCTTGAAGTAATCACCGAAGGAAAAATTGCCCAGCATTTCAAAGAAGGTGTGGTGGCGCGCAGTATAGCCGACATTGTCCAGATCATTGTGCTTACCACCAGCACGAACACACTTTTGCGAAGATGTTGCACGCACGTATTCCCGTTTTTCCAAACCGGTGAATACGTTTTTGAATGGCACCATACCCGCATTTATAAACATCAATGTCGGATCATTGCGTGGCACCAGTGGACTGGAAGGAACAACTTCGTGTCCGTTCTTTGCAAAGTAGTCGAGAAAAGCCGACCGAATTTCGTTGACGCCACTCATAGGTCCTGATGTCCGTCTCATTTTCTAGCGGCAGCTATTTCAACAGTCACAGCTACCAAATTGCAAGGTAAGCGCATCAAAGCCGATGCAACAAAAAATCTATATCTGCCGCGTTTTAGCCATATGCAGCAAATCTGTCCATAAAACCCTGCAAAAAAGAGGCTGGATAAATCCAGCCTCTTTAAACTCTATTGCTTTTCCGCAGCTTTTTTGGGGTCATCAATCGCTTCAGCGATCAAACCTGCGTTCTGTCGGATAGCAAGTTCAATCTCGTCCGCCAGCTCAGGATTCTCTTTCAGGAAGGTTTTCGAGTTCTCTCGTCCCTGCCCCAGCCGCTGGCTGTTATAAGAGAACCACGCACCCGATTTCTCAACAATGCCGCCTTTAACACCAAGGTCAAGCAATTCCCCCATTTTGGAAATGCCTTCACCGTAGATTATGTCAAACTCAACCTGTTTGAACGGAGGCGCCAACTTGTTTTTCACTACTTTTACACGGGTCTGGTTACCAACAATTTCGTCACGATCTTTAATCGCTCCGATACGGCGAATATCCAGACGAACAGAAGCGTAGAACTTAAGTGCATTACCGCCAGTTGTCGTTTCAGGCGAACCAAACATCACACCGATCTTCATGCGGATCTGGTTGATGAAGATCACCATGGTGTTGGACTTGGAAATGGAGGCGGTCAGCTTGCGCAGCGCCTGACTCATCAACCGAGCCTGCAGCCCTGGAAGCGAGTCGCCCATCTCGCCTTCGAGTTCAGCTTTTGGTGTCAGCGCAGCAACGGAATCGATCACCAATACATCAACCGCACCAGAGCGAACCAGCGTATCGGCAATCTCTAGCGCCTGTTCACCAGCATCCGGCTGGGAAATAAGCAGATCGTCTATATTCACGCCGAGTTTGCGTGCATAAATAGGGTCCAGCGCGTGTTCAGCATCAATAAAGGCGCACAGCCCGCCGCCCTGTTGCGCACAGGCGACTGTGTGCAAAGCCAATGTGGTTTTACCGGAGCTTTCAGGTCCATAGATCTCAACGATACGCCCTTTTGGAAGCCCGCCGATCCCAAGACCGATATCAAGACTGAGAGAACCAGTCGAAACGCTCTGGACTTCTACGGCCTGTCCCTGGCCCATGCGCATAATGGAGCCTTTACCGAAGGCTCGTTCAATTTGTGAAAGCGCTGCATCCAGTGCTTTAGTCTTGTCCATCTGATTGCCCTCAACAAGGCGAAGTGAAGTTTGTGCCATACGTTCTCATCCCTTATTCCACGATGGACGCGCAGTTTCAAAGTCAGTTATTTGTACTCACTTTGTTCCAAATTCGCAACACCTAATAACTTACTAATAAAAATGGATTAATTTCAATTCGTTCTCCTATTGTGAAACATGTAGATAACTTTTCCTGTTATACTCGTTTAAGCGGCCGGAAAAATTTGTCACTCGACGAATCTAAAGTTTTGGCCACAGAAACAATTAAGCGCTCGAAACTTAGTGCGTTTTGAACCGGACCAATGAGGGAGGAAGAAAAAGGCGTTGTCAAAGTTCAATGCTCCCCCTTATTTTGGCTTATTTGCTTGAGTTTTTCGCTCTATGGACAAAGTTTAATATCGATGAAATCGGGGTTGCGGAAATTTTGCGGAAGTATCCTAACTCACTTACTCTGTACTGCTTGAGGTCGTTTCTCACCTGTAGAAGTTCAGACTTGATCTGACAGTTACCGTTTTGACGGCGGGGTTTGTCAGATCAGATTTGATCTATGAATTTTTCCTTCCAGATCTTCTTCCCCTCAAGCATAGTCTCCATCGGCTTTCTGCCGCAACACATTTTGCCTTGATGGGTACGTTCTGTGTTGTAGTGCTGGAGCCATGCATCCAGATCGGCCTGCAATTGCTCGATGCTTTGATATAGCTTTTTTCGGAATGTGACCTGATAGAATTCCTGCAGGATGGTCTTGTGGAGCCGCTCACAGATACCATTGGTTTGAGGGTGTTTTACCCTGGTCCTGGTGTGGTCAATATCATTGACGGCCAAAAAGAGCTGGTAGTCGTGCTTGTCCGGCCTGCCACAATATTGTGTACCCCTATCCGTCAGGATGCGCAGAACCGGCAGATCGTGTTCCTCATAGAAAGGCGGCACCTGGTCATTGAATAAATCAGCAGCGGTGATCGGTGTTTTGGTCGTATAGAGCTTCGCGTGGGCGACCTTGCAATAGGTGTCGACATAGGTTTGCTGACAGACCCGACCAACGCCCTTGATGGTGCCGGCATAAAAGGTATCCTGACTACCGAGATAGCCAGGATGAGGCGTTTCTACCTCGCCGCAGGCCTTGTCATCATGTTTCTTCTTCTCAAGCGCTTGAACCTGCGCTTCTGTAAGAATGATACCGTCTTCAGCAACCCTGGCCTCTAACGCTTTCAGCCGGTCCTTGAAGTTGGCAATGTCATGACGGAGCCAAATGGAACGAACACCGGAGGGTGAAACAAATACTCCTTGTTTGCGCAATTCGTTGGAGGTGCGGGCCTGACCGTAAGCCGGAAAGTCCAGAGCAGATTTGATGACAGCCTGTTCGGTGGTCGCATCCACCCGATTGGCCGGGTTCGGTTTGCGCCGGGTCTTCTCTAAAAGAGCTTCGACGCCATCTTCTTCCACGGCGTTCTTATAGCGATAGAAGGTATCGTGTGAATATCCCATCACCTGACAGACTTTGAAGACATTGCCAGGCTCCTCGGCAAGGTTCAGTAGACCTGCTTTATGTTTGATGATCTTGTCGGTAGAATGCAACATTGTGGTTCTCTTCCGTTTTGAGGTTGGGTTAGCACCACCATCAAAACAGATAACCACGATCTCGTTCAAGAGATCTTCCGCCCTCTTTCAGCTCTGCTGATTGGGGGCGGTGTCAGATCAAGTCGCGAATTCTATAGATTAACCCGGCAAACCTGTAATCTGAATTTACAGCATACCTGGGACTTGACCTCAATAACTGGGATAAATTGGCAGGCTGCAATTTTTCGGCGTTCAGGTTCCTCGATGCCTGTCGGTAACTGTTCTCAGCCCCTGCAAGGCTTGCATTTACAACAGGTCGGGGCGAATAAAGGTAATGGAATGGACGGCTCCTTCCCTGCGGCGTCGAATGCGCCATAGTGGGGACTTGGCAATCACTTACTAAACGAGAGGAACCATCCAATGCCGATAGTAACGATAGGTCTTGATCTGGCCAAGTCTGTTTTTCAGCTGCACGCGATTGATGAGCAAGCTGCGCTGCCCAAAAATGCAATGGGTGTGTTGGATCTCTTGTTCGATCAGCTCGATGCATTGAATAAAAGCATCAAGGCGTTGGAGATGCGCATCCATGCTTGGCATAAAAGCAATGAAACGAGTCTGCGTTTGGCCAGTATTCCCGGAGTTGGGCCGCTTACTGCTTCTGCAATTGTCGCCAGTGTCGGCACGGCTGGGTGCTTTGGTTCGGCGCGATCCTTTGCTGCGTGGTTGGGGCTCACGCCACGCGAACATTCCTCTGGTGGTGTAGTGCCCTGGAGTTCTGAGACATCTGATAGTGTTTAGGCTGCCATGGCTCGATTGTCGATAGCATCCCTTCTGAACTGTGCAGGCGTTTTGTATCCATGCCTCTGCATGATCCATTTTTCGTTGTATGTTTGGCGGAATTCAATTAGCGCCAGACGAAGTTCTTCTATGGATTTGAAGTGCCTCACCCAGAGCAGATTTTCTTTCAGGGTGCGGATAAATCGTT
Source organism: uncultured Pseudovibrio sp. (assembly GCA_947502585.1). Classification (GTDB taxonomy): domain Bacteria; phylum Pseudomonadota; class Alphaproteobacteria; order Rhizobiales; family Stappiaceae; genus Pseudovibrio. The sequence goes on along the minus strand of CANNAV010000170.1, from coordinate 244 downwards.
CAGCGCACCCATTACATTCTGGCATGCGAACAAAGGCCGGCGAGGAGGTGATGCCGAGCCATTTGATCTCTTTTTGAAAGTCATGTGCCATGTATTGCGTGCCGTGATCATGTCGCAAGCTCAGGCCGTCAGCGATATTTTCCCGGGCGGTTCCAAAATAATCCCTGATGCCCTGCCGGATTGGCTCCAGAGCCTCCCACCGATTTTGCCCCTTGGACGCGTGAATACCAACACATTCCCCCGA
>CANNAV010000169.1 GCA_947502585.1 uncultured Pseudovibrio sp. | reverse complement strand
GGCCGGATACATACATGCAAATAACCACATGCCAAAACCGAAAAACACCTTGCAAACAGGAGTCGTCCATACATACATACATAAGAGACTTTGGGATGCGGAACTTGAAGGAAACACACGGGTTTAGGCCAATTGTTAACGGTGCAGCAATGTAATTGGCTTGAGTCTGTTCCATACTCTCTAACATTGCACCCAATGATCACCATATTAGGTTCATTAGCGAATTAATCAGGGACTGGAGATTGCAATGCACGTACTTGTTGATCGCATTACCGAAAGAACCGGGCTGCCCCCTGAGAAGGCTCAACCTGCTGTTGGCGTCATGCTGAATTTCATCGCCAAAAACAGCAGTACAGAAGAAGTCGAGGCTTTGCTTGATGCCTTTCCTGCTGCTGAGGGTTTTCTTGCTATTGATGAAGCTACTGAGAACAATGGCCTTCTGGGTGGTCTCGCCAGTAAAATGAATGCAAGCGTCGGCGTGTTGGCTGCCTTGAACAAGATGACCGGCCTTGGGCTCTCAGTTGAAGAGATTCAGCAGGTCGCGAAAGAGACCGTTCAGTATACCCGCGAAAAGGTCGGTCCGGAGATTACCGATGAAATCGTTGCACGTGTACCCGGGCTTGCTGAAATAACATAAGCCTCCTGATACTTTTGTGGTTTACGTGAGGTATGAGCCTTAACAATCCTTTCATTCACGCAAAAAGCAGACGCTTTTGAAGTGAGCCTGCTTTCTACCTGCAATGAAAGAACGTAGGTCAGATTTTGATCTGTCCGTAACGCAATGCCTCGACCACAGTGTGGGTCTTATTTGATGCATTGAGCTTAGCACTTGCGTTTTGCAGGTGCGCATGAACCGTTCGTTGAGAAATCTCCAGAAGTTCCGCGATCTCATGGGCCGTTTTGCCCAGCGCCGTCAGCTCCAGAACACGGCGTTCGCGTGCTGACAAATCTCCCGGTCTTTGATCAGAAACAACGCCGAGTTCAAACAGGCGCCGGAACGCTGCAGAACATACAATTTCCAGTGACGCCAGATCATAAGGCTCAGCGGCGACCTGATGTCCTGCACCAACCACCATTGCCTGGAACGGATGAAGAGCATCCACTGGTATCACCATGACCCGTGCACCTTCACCGATTGCGGCAAAGAGCTCAGAATTACCGGTATCCGGGCCGGATACCGACCATACTACCGGGCGATTGCCGGATAATCCGAGCATTAACGCGCTGTCACCAGCACTCAGCGTTGTACGCTCGACACCGCCATTTCTTTCATCAGGCCATCTGAACCTATGAACCAAACTGTCAATTGTCCTGTTTGGCATAGGCAGACCCGTGATCAGGATATGGGACGCACCCAGTCGCCTTAAATAGGATTCCACAATATCCAGAACCGGTTTCGCTGCCCGTGCTTCTGAAATCGCTTTTACCTTTGCCTCGATATCTGAAGTATCGTTCATTTGCCCTGCCTTCCCGTTTCTATCCGCGTGGCACTCGCTCGTGTGCTGCTGGATTGAAGACGCACTTGCCCACCTGACATACCGAAGGCATGCCAACTAACTTTCGCAAACCCAAGGTTTGCGTAGGTAAATTCGTAAACTCTCCGTCTTGAGTGGTTTTTCAGCGCAGGACTGCATCATCGCGGAGTTATGGCAGTTGCCTTATCTCATACTCAGAAAAGTTATTGCATGCCTGTTAATCGCTGTATTTTGTAGTGTGCTGGCAATTCTTTTAGTTGCCTCGCTTCTACAAGATGTAACCATCTTTTGTATTTTGCATTACTCTCAGATCACTTGTTATTACAGCAATCTCGGCAATACCGTCATTCTCATTTTCGGAGGTAGATCAACTAACCTCCAAGTATTCAGAGTACTTGTAAATAGTAGTGCAACTGTTGCCCGAAAATTCATTAGACCAACAGTTTTGACTATGAGCTATTTCGCAGAAACACCAAAATATCTATTGTAAGAGTACGAAACTACTGCTTAGCTCTCCGCAATAGTAACAGCGTTACATGCCCTAGGGTCAATTGCGACAAGTTTAGGATAAATTAAGCTAATGCAAAAACTATCCAACCATTGTCACATCAGCAGTTTTGCAATTTACGCGGTGTTTGAGGCAGTTGTTTTCCAGTCTCGTCCTAACGCATAGCTTGAAAACATCAAAGGTTTCTTCGTATAAAGTTAGCAGAAGGACATGGGATGGACATGCAAAACATTGAATTTCCAAAAGATTTTCTGGAAGCAACGCACAGAGACTGGGAAGCATCTGCTCTGCGCGCTCTCAAGGGCGTGACACTGGATGCATTATCTACACCAATTGCCGGTGGCCTTGAGATTAAGCCATTATACCAGGGGTACACGGACAGTGCACCACTGCAATTGAGGGAGTGCTCTCACCCATGGAAGATCATTCAGCGCAGTGATGATCCCATCATTTCCGGGGCTAACGTCCAGATGCTCGAAGACCTTGAAGGAGGTGCTGACTGCATTGAGCTGGTTCTTCCCGGCTCCCCGCGTGGTCTGCATGGCGGGCTGAGCGTTCAGCGCATTGATGATATGCTAAGGCTTCTTGATGGTGTGAAACCTGACCTGATCGATTTCCGCCTTGAATGTGGTTATGAGGGCAGCGCAACACTCGCGCTTCTTGTTGAAACCTGCAAGCGTCTGGGTATCGAGCCAGACCAGCTGACTGTTCATGGTGTCTCCGATCCGCTGAGTGTGCTCATCAACTCCGGGCGAGTTCGTGATTCTTTCGGGCGGCTTGAACTGCGAACTCAAGACCTTGCCGGTTATGCCCGTAGCAACGGTATAAAGGGCAGTCTGTTGCGTGGTGATGGTCGTTGTTATCACGACGCGGGAGCCAATAGCGTTCAGGAGCTTGGCCTTATCCTTTCCAGCTTGCTCTACTATATGCGTGCACTGGAAAAAGGCAGCGTGCCTGCCGAGGACCTTACGAAACATGTTTCGGCCTGCCTGAGTGCCAGTGCTGACCAGTTCGGCACCATCATCAAAGCACGTGCGATGCGCCAAATCTGGTCTCGCTTGCTGGAGGCTGCTCAGTTGCCATTCCAACCGCTCCATCTTCATATGGAGACCAGCTGGCGTATGATGACCGAGCGCGACCCGTGGGTAAATATGCTACGCACTACAGTTGCCACATTTGCTGCAGGCATCGGCGGAGCTGACAGCGTATGCGTTCTTCCATTCACAAGTCCTTTAGGTTTACCGAATGCATTTGCGCGACGTATTGCCCGAAACACGCAGCTCATTCTTATTGAAGAGAGTAATCTGGCGCAGGTGAGTGATCCTGCTGCCGGAAGTGGTTTGGTTGAAGAGCGCACTGAAGACCTTGCCAATGCAGCATGGTCATACTTCCAGAAGATAGAGAAGGAAGGTGGCGTGCCTGGAGCGCTGGCATCTGGCGTCATCCATTCTGATGTTATGAAGGCCAGAAGAGAAGAGGACAGGTTGGTCGCGACAGGTCGTCATCCTCTGACTGGCACAAGCGCCTTCCCCAGTCTTGAGAAGCTTGATGTTGATGTGCTGAAGGAAAATGCTGACCAGATTGGCGAGGTCACAACACGCATAGAGCTGCCGGAGCCAAGCACAGACGGGCAGTTGATTGAGGCCGTAGCCAAAGCTTTGACTAAGGGTGTCGGTCTTGTCGATATTCAGGCCAGCCGTAAGCAGCTGGGTGAAAGTAATTGTAAGCCTCTGAAGCTCTCTCGACTGGCGACACCGTTTGAGACTCTCCGGAACAAAGCCGAGGCTCACCAGGAAACACAAGGCGATCCAGCGAAGGTCTTTCTGGCAACGCTGGGGCCGGTTGCTCAGCATACCGCCCGCGCAACATTTGCAAGCAATTTTTATGCAGCAGGTGGTTTTGTCAGCAGCGGTGGCAAGCAGTTTAACAGCCTTGATGACATGATCTCCTGTTTTCGCATCAGTGATGCCAGGGTTGTGTGTCTGTGCTCCTCTGACAAGGTTTATAAAGAACAGGCTGTTGCGGCTCTGAAACAACTGAAAGTGGCTGGCGCTAAGCGTATTACGCTGTCCGGGCATCCAGAGGATCTTCTGCCTGAGCTGACCGAGAATGGCCTTGACGGGACCATATACCAGGGCTGTGATATGCTTGCTGAACTGAAGACATGTTTTGAAGCGGCTGGCGTTTCGCTCTCTGATGAAGTGGAGGCACTTTGATGAGCTTGTTTCCTGACTACACCCGCGTTGATTACAAAGACTGTGCCGTGTCTGCCTCCACTGAGGCGCAAGCCACATGGGACACACCTGAAGGCATCGCAGTTAAGCCTGCTTATGGACCTCACGACCTTTATGGTCTGACACACCTGAACACATGGCCAGGCCTGCCGCCATTCATGCGCGGACCCTACCCGACCATGTATGTGCAGCAACCATGGACCGTGCGCCAGTATGCCGGGTTCTCGACCGCTGAAGATTCCAACGCCTTTTATCGCCGTAATCTGGCATCTGGTCAAAAAGGTCTTTCCATCGCCTTCGATCTTGCAACACATCGCGGTTATGACAGTGATCACCCACGTGTTTCCGGTGATGTGGGCATGGCAGGCGTTGCCATTGACTCCATTTATGATATGCGCACGCTCTTCTCTGGCATTCCACTGGACAAGATGAGTGTGTCCATGACCATGAACGGCGCGGTACTGCCCGTCATGGCGCTTTATATCGTGGCAGCGGAAGAGCAAGGCGTACCTTCTGAGAAACTTTCCGGAACCATTCAGAATGATATTCTGAAAGAGTTCATGGTGCGGAATACATATATCTATCCCCCTTTACCTTCCATGCGCATCATCTCCGATATTTTCGCATATACATCAGAGAATATGCCAAAGTTTAACTCGATTTCTATTTCCGGCTACCATATGCAGGAAGCAGGTGCGACGGCCGATCTGGAGCTGGCCTTTACCATTGCAGACGGCATTGAATATGCCCGCGCTGGTGTGGCTGCTGGCATGGATATTGATTCCTTTGCTCCCCGCCTGTCGTTCTTCTGGGCGATTGGTATGAATTTCTTCATGGAAGTCGCCAAACTGCGTGCTGCGCGCCTGATCTGGGCGAAGCTGATGCAGGAGAACTTTCAGCCGAAGAACCCGAAGAGCTTGTCGTTACGCACACATTCCCAGACCTCTGGCTGGTCTTTGACGGCGCAGGATGTGTTCAACAACGTTATCCGCACGACTGTTGAAGCTATGGCCGCAACACAGGGGCATACGCAGTCTCTGCATACCAACGCGCTTGATGAAGCTTTGGCGCTGCCGACAGATTTTTCCGCTCGTATTGCCCGCAACACACAGCTGTTCCTGCAACAGGAAAGCGGCACTACCAAAACCATAGACCCATGGGGCGGGTCTTATTATGTTGAACGCCTGACCGCTGATCTGGCTGCCAAAGCTCTCAAGCATATTGAAGAGATCGAAAGTCTTGGTGGCATGGCGAAGGCGATTGAGAAAGGCATTCCGAAGCTTCGCATTGAAGAAGCGGCGGCGAAGACACAAGCCCGTATCGATAGTGGCCACCAGACTGTTGTGGGCGTGAACAAGTTCCGCCCTGATCACGAAGAAGAACTTGAAGTCCTGAAAGTGGATAACGAAGAAGTTCGTGCCAAACAGATCGAAAAGCTGAAGCGTCTGCGTGAAGAGCGCAGCGAAGATGAAACACAAGCAGCATTGAGTGCGCTGGAAGGGGCTGCTCGCTCTGGTGAAGGCAACCTGCTGGATCTCTGCGTAAAAGCCGCGCGTGTAAAGGCTTCGGTTGGCGAAATTTCTTTGGCAATGGAAAATGCGTTTGGACGCCACAAGGCTGAAATCAAATCCATTGCCGGCGTTTATAAGCGCGAGGTTGGTGAAATGTCTCAGAGCATCTCCAAAATTGAGCGGCTGGTTGAGGCGTTTGAAGAAAACGATGGCCGCCGACCGCGTATTCTTGTTGCCAAGATGGGGCAGGATGGTCATGACCGTGGGCAGAAGGTGATTGCCTCTGCCTTTGCTGACCTTGGCTTTGACGTGGATATTGGCCCCTTGTTCGCCACACCTGAGGAAGCAGCCCGTCAGGCGGTCGAAAACGACGTTCATATCGTTGGCGTTTCCTCCCTTGCTGCAGGTCACCTCACCCTCGTCCCGTCTCTGAAAAAGGCGCTGACTGATGAGGGCCGCGAGGACATCATGATTGTTGTGGGAGGCGTAGTGCCGCCGCAGGATTATGATCAGCTTTATGCTTCTGGCGCATCCGCTATCTTCCCTCCGGGAACAGTGATTTCCAAGGCTGCTGAGGGGCTTATCCACCAGCTCAACGGAAAACTGGGCTACAAGCCGCAGCAAGCGGCTGAGTGATAGCAAGTAAACACTCCTGCAGTTGATGAATGCTTTTGGTGAAGTGTGAAGGCGAGATTTTTCGGCGGATGGGCAGGTTTGCTTTGCCCGAACACCCTCCCCAATATGCCGACTTCTTCTGCTGTACGGATGGTTGCAACAGACTGTCTATCAGATGCGTACAATTTGCAGGTGGAGTTCCTCCCTGATCCCGGACAATCGAGTATAGTAACTTTGATTGTTTCAGAAGATGTGAATGGGCAGCAAACAGGGCAAGTACACGGAAGAGTATAAAACAGCGGCTGCAGATCGACTTTATGAGCCGGGGGCGACATTGAGCAAGGGTGCAAAGGAGCCTGGACGAACACCGGGCCAGCTAAAGATGTGGCGCCTTGAAAGAGAAGCAGCAGGATCACAAGAGGCCAAACGCCGCCAGCAGGCGGATGCAGCTGAACTGACCCGGTTGCGCAAAGAAAACAAGCGTCTTGAACAGGAAAACGAGATTCCGCAGAAGGCGTCGGCTGTTGGGCGTCTCCCGCAGCTGGTTTTACGGGTTCCAGTCTTCACAGCCGGAGCGCCGGGACCAGGAACTCCTGAGTATGGTCCGAACGATTTTTCAAAAGTGCTGGGGGGTGTTACGGTTCTGAACGGATCCACGCGGAACTCAAGGTCAAAGAAGAGGTTGTCAGTGAGCGGTGCGTTGCCAGAATTATGAAAGATAACAGGATTTCGCCACAACAGCGTGGATCGGTTGCATCGGTGACAACCCTTAGTAATCACAGGAAGTCTCCCTCAGCGAACCGAGTGCAGCGTGAGTTTGACCGCTACACTCCCAACACCGTCTGGCTCGCTGACATAACCTATAGTGCGCCTCGTCTCGGGTATTCTGAGAAGGCATATGTTTGGAATGCAATTTGAGAAAGGAGGAAGTTACCATGCCACATCTCCCGCTGCGGGGAGATAAGAG
>CANNAV010000168.1 GCA_947502585.1 uncultured Pseudovibrio sp. | reverse complement strand
ACACTTCAGAAGAACCAAAAAAGGCCCTGTCTGCGAGCGCTCGCAGACAGGGCCTTTTTCGCCCACAGGGTGGGTCAATTTTGGATGCAAAAGGTGGGTCAATTTTCAATGCTGATTGACACCTTCGCGGATAAAACCCCCTTATTGCTGCCCGATGTTGTTGAATCTTATCGCCAGCTCAAAAACTTTGGGATCGAGCCCACCAATGGAAGTCTCCAGGCACTGACAGATACTATGGCCATGAGCGGCGGCGGTGCTGAGCAGTTGCAGGGCATTGTTACTGCTGTTGGTCAAGCATGGGCTAAGGGAAAGCTACAAGCCGAAGAAGTCAATCAGTTGATGGAACGCGGCGTCCCCGTCTGGGATATGTTCGCCAAAGCAACCGGTAAGAGTACCGAAGCTCTTATGGATATGGCCTCCAAAGGCGAGCTGGGCCGCGATGCGATCTCAAAGCTTGTTGAGCTGATGGGAAACAGAGCGGCTGGTTCTTCAGAAAAACTTTCCAAAACATGGGATGGTATGGTGTCCAACGTGATGGGGCGCTGGCTGGATTTCCAGCTTATGATTGCAGATGCCGGTGTCTTTGACTGGGCAAAGGAGAAGCTGCAAGGGTTTCTCGATAAGCTCAACGCCATGAAAGCTGATGGTTCCTTGTTGGAACTCGCCGAGGAGATCAGCGCCAACATCATTACAACTCTGGAAGCCCTGTGGGACTTTGGGATTGGTTTGTGGGCTGTCCTTGAAAGTGTCGGGGGCTGGCTTTCCTATGCTGCTGACATGCTTGGCGGCTGGAACAACCTTGTGGGCGTTATGATTGCCTTACCGATCCTGTCCACCCTTGCTGGAATTGCTGCCGGTTTTGTGCAGTTGGCTACTGGTTTGATCGCGTTGGGAGCCGGGATTGCCGCCGTTGGCTGGCCTGTCCTGATCGTTGTGGCCGTGGTGGCTGCTCTGGCTGCAGCCGCATGGCTTATCTATGACAACTGGGATGTGGTCAGCGCCTGGCTGGTAGATGCGTGGGAGTGGATAAAGGGGGCAAGCGTTGCCGCATGGGCGGGGATCAAGCAGGCGATTTCGCTCGCCTGGGAAGGCATAAAGTCCCTATTTAATTGGGACGTAATGGCTAGTATTGAGGGAAACTGGAGCATCCTTGAAGAGTGGTTTCCCGACCTGTGTGCAGGCATCCAGGAGGTTGTGGGCGATCTGTGGAAAGCCTTTAAGGAGGTATTTAAGTGGACGCCGTTGGGTCTGATTATTGAAAATTGGGAAACTGTTAAAGGGTGGATGAAAAATCTTTGGGAAGGCATCAAGCAAACAGCTTCAGACGCATGGGACGGGCTGAAGCAGCTGTTTGAGTGGACGCCCCTTGGATTAATCATCACTAATTGGGGTAAGATCACCGCATGGTTTAATGAGTTCTGGACGGGCCTTAAAACCAAGATCTCGGGCAAGTGGGCTGAAATCAAGGCCACGTTTACAGGTTGGGAGTGGCCGAAGTTTCCAAATCTGGAGCTACCAAGTTTTACTGAGATAAAACAGAGCTTTATAGACTTCTTCAATGGCTCCTGGTTGCCGAAAATGGATGTCTTCTCAAACTTCTGGGGCAAGCTGACAGGTTTTGCAGACACCGCCTGGACGAAATTATCTGGCATTTTTGATGCTATCGGTAGCGCTGGTGACACTCTTGCGACCACTGTTGGAGAGACCCTCAAATCCCTCGCTGACATGGCAAGCTCTGTCTGGTCGGCTGTGACCGGCCCGGAAGGGGCAGACCGTTTTATTGATCAGCTTACAGAAGTTGCAGAAAACGGCTGGTCCTCCGACTTTGTAGAGGGTCTGGCGCTGACTGAAGCCCTGCAGGCCGGTCAGATGAATCTTGAAACCTATCAGCAAAAGCTTCAGGCCATTGCCAAAGGCGGGGGTGAGTTTGCCTCTCATGCACAAAAGATGATGGACCTGTCGCGCCAGCTTGAGGGCCACTCAGGGTTTAGCCAGCCCGAGCAAACACCCATGGGCCTTGCTGAGGTGGAAAAAGCGAATGCGGCAGTGGAAGCGCTTCAGGCCTCCGGTAAAGCGGCGATTGTTGAAGTAGACAATCTGCTCGGCGGGGTGGACTTTGCCTATCACGGTGAGCGTATGATGGAGACGATTGCAGCCGGGATGCGCTCACGGGCTCATCTGCTGGTCGAAGAAATGCGCCGCGTCACACAAACCTTACGCGACCACTTGCCGTCCTCCCCGGCAAAGCTGGGACCACTATCTGATATTCACCGGCTCAAGTTTGGCTAGACCATTGCAGGGTCCATCAAACCCGCGCCCATGGTCAAGGCCATGCGCAAGGCAGCAAGCGCGACCATGGCCGCAGCGGCCCTTGGTACGGCAACCGTACCGCCAACGCTGGCAGCTTCTGCCCCGCAAGCGATTATTCCGCCTGCTCAGGCACTACAAGCGGCTGGAAGTTCGGGTGGCCCCGCTGCAACAGCTCAGGGCGGAACCATATCCGTCACCTTCAGCCCGACGATCACTGTAGGTTCAGGCGCATCAGTTACCAAAGAAGAGATCGCCTCCCTGATGGAAGATCAGGCGGACGAACTGGTTGAACTGCTCCTGCGCAAGATGGACGAGAAAAAGAGGCTTGAGTTCTAGATGATTTTTGCCAGTCTTGGAGACTTTCAGTTAGGAACCACCAGTGTGATGAGCGGACCCACGGCGGCAGAAGAAACCCTTGCCAATGACTTTTATGAGCACAAGGTGGTGCGGGGCAAACCTGTGCCCCAGCGCGGCGGTGAAGCGTTAGACCAGCGCTCGTTCTCCTTCTTCTTTGATGAAAGCTTCTGCAGTCCGGAGGGCGAATATGCCCGTCTTGTTGCCGCCATGGTATCCGGGGCGGTCATGCCGTTCATTCCAGGGGGCGGCGGCTTTTCCGGCAAACACTATTTTATCAAACAACTCAAAAGCACCACCCACAAAACCACTCAGAGCGGGCGCATCGTGCGCATCTCAGCAACCATCCAGCTGGTGGAAGTCCCCGGCAGTGCTTTGAGTGTCGGCGGGCCTGGTATCGCCGGGGCCGCTGTTGCGCTGCTTAACCCGCTTTTAAAGAGGCTTAAGTGATGGGCGTTAAAATCGGTAAATATCTGGAGCATATGAGCAAGCCGGGCGAGCGCTGGGATACCATCGCCTGGGCCTATTACCGTGATGCGCAGATGATGGACCTACTCATTGATGAAAACCGGGATCTGTTCGCGCAGGAGATTGCCCGCATTCCCGCTATCTTGCCACCGCGCCTGATCCTTCGCATTCCGGTCATTGAGCAAGATCCGCTGGACACTAATCTGTTGCCGCCCTGGAAGCGCGACACGGCAAAGGGCTAGGTTATGGATCTGCGCGAGCTTTTTCTTTCTCTCAGGATCAACGCCGTGGAAGTGGCTGACGACCTTGCTCCGCATCTGATTGATTTTGCCTGGACAGATAACCTGCATGGCAAAGCAGATGAGGTTGCCGTCACCTTGCGCGATGACAGCGGGTTGTGGCGCGGCCCATGGCGACCGGAGAAAGGCGATAAGGTCATTGCGAGCATTGGCTATCAGGGGTATCCACCCATGCCTTGCGGCGAGTTTGAGGTGGACATTCCTTAAGCCCAGGGCTCACGGCTCAATGACCGGCTTGGATTCAAGGCAGTGTCAGCGGCCAACTCCACCGAACAGCGCACCAAAAAATCCAAAAGCTTTGAAGATACAGACCTTAAAAAAGTTATTGAGGAGGTCGCAAAGGGGCTGGGTTATACTGTCTCTGGTGAGATTGAAGACATCGCGTTTCCCTACAAACGCCAGCGCCGTGAGCGTGATCTCCAGTTCCTCAAACGCCTTGCCGAGGACTACGGTTATTTCTTCGCCATTAAAGACAAGCAGCTGGTCTTTTACAGGCGCGAGGATCTGGAAGAGCGCGAGGCGGTGACCACCTTTGAGCTGGAAGACGGCACAACCATAATTAATTGGAAAGCCACCGATAAAACCCACCAGACCTATGGCAACGCCAGGGTTGCCTATGCCCACGGCAAGAAAAAGAAGCTGATCAGCGGAGAGGTGCAGGACCTTTCCATCAGGTCCGGCGATACGCTCACCATTGATGAGCGGGTGGAAGATGAAGCGGAAGCAAAAACCATCGCCAGATCCCGCCTTGCCAAAGCCAACGAAAATGGGCTTACAGCAAACCTCACGATTGTAGGTGATCCGCTGATGATAGCCGGGCAAGTGGTCGCTCTGGGCGCGACCTTTGGCAAATACGCGGCTCTCTACTTGGTGCACAAAGCCACCCACAAGATTGCACGCGGCAAATACACGACCCAGCTGGAACTGAAGGCAATCCGTCAGGATGGCAAGGTGCGCAAAGCCTCCGGTAAAGGCACGAAATCTGGAAGCAAATCAGAACTATTTGATGGGTCGGTACAGGATCTATCAAAGCCCAAAGGCGAGACGTTTTAAAGGAAGCCCAAATGAGCAGAGTTACTGACGGTGAAAGTTCCAGCCCTTTTAAGCGTGGCACGCTAACCAGGCACGGAAAAGACGGACGGGCTCAGGTTCAGTTCCAGGATGAAGACGGTAATGCATCCGCGTGGCTATCCGTCAGCCAGCGCAACACCAGGGGCCAGAAGAGTTATGATATGCCCGCAGTCGGCACACAAGTCTGGTGTCTGCTGGATGCCTATGGCGAGGACGGTGTGATTGGCGGGGCTGTCTGGTCAGATGAGGATGCGCCGCCTTCCAATGATCCCAATATCGTCCATGAAGTGTTTGGCCCGCTGGAGATTTTTTACAACAAAACCACCGGCGAGATGATGGTCAAGGGTGCACCTAAAATCACTTTTGAAGCGGATCTGATCGAGCTGAAAGGTGTGGTGAAGATGGAGGGGGCTAGCGTCACCCACAACGGCAAAGAAGTGGGAGAAACGCATAAGCACAAGGGTGTTACGCCGGGACCAGGGCAGACGGGAGCACCGACGTGATGCGAATTGACAACTTTTCTTTTCGCCATCTAAACGTATACTTTAGATCAAATGATTCTTTTATCTGGAGTTGCAACTTTATGACGAATAGAAAAGCTACAACAGTTCACTATAGACGCCTATCAGAGCAGTTAAGCCACATAATAACAACACTCTAGAGGGCGCTATTCGTGATGCTATGGAGCATAAAGTCGGTAACGAGACATTAAAAAATAGCTGGAAACACCGAGCATGGGAAAGCTACTCTGATATTTACCTTATGAACCTATACCAAGACTCAGGCGATAGTTTCTTTGGAGATCTTACCCTTTATACAGAAGGTTTCAAACAAGCATTGTTAAGAAATCATGTAAATGGACATATGCTTCCTGTTGAGCAGATGCTTCCGCCAGAAGGTAAGGAATATGTCCACTCTATAATGTACTGGATGGTGATAGGTGATCATGTAATGGTACTACAAAGCCGTTCCTTAACCACCAAAAAACTCGAAGAATACTTCACTTGGTTTCTGGGAAGCCAAACAAAAGTTATGTCTGGCGATAAAGTTATACTAGATGCAAAATTTGACTGGGATCCCATGTCAGATGATTTGGATGACATTAAACAGATTACCATTGGTGGGGGTGGAATTACCGCGGATGATAGTACCCATCAGGTTAAACGTGTAGAGCATGAAACAACACAAAATGTTTCTGTGAAGCAAGAGAAGCGTTGGGGCAAAAAGGCTGTAGAGCTACTTAGCGTTGTGATGAGTAGCGAGGCTGATGTGCAAAAATTTTTGGACAATATCCCAAATGAAGCAGAGTTAGACGTGGCTGTATCCATTGGCTATAAGGCCAAAAAGAAGGATGTTTCCTATGAACCAATGAAGCATGCGCTTAGAAATATGCCGTACGGTGAAATATCCACTCGGAGTAAGTATGGTACATCGCAAGGCAAGGATATTCGTTTAAGTTACCCGGCACGTATTTTAGAGGAGGGGAATCTTTTAAACGTTGAAGACGTAAAAGAAAAACTTTTTTCTGCGTATGAGTATTTTCGAGACAATGGAAAAATATCCTAACGGGTGCTGGAGTGGAAATGGTGCGTATCTCTCACAAGCATTGGGACGTATATGTTGCTGTGGTCACAGCTTCTGCGATGGCGTACTTTTTACCAGCTGATGCCGCCAAAGACATTACAACTGAACTGATAGCGTTTTTCAGCATTCAATCTGCTGTGATTTTGCCTGCAATGATTTTTACAGCCAGCATTCTTAAACCTGATGGGCTGGAGATCTCAGATGCAGAGCGATATCATAAAGCTTTACGTATGCAAATGCATTTTTGGATTGTCCTACTTAGTTTTGATTTTGCAGCTGTATCTGCGTTAATACTGAATAAGGCAACCAATTGGAACTTGCATATAACCATACCAATTTGGGAACACCCTATTATACTCAATAAGATATTTCCTTGGATACTATACTTTTCTGGGCTCCTTGCAGTTTTCAGAACTATTCCATTTGTGAAGGGAGTCCTAAGTTTACTGGACCTCAATAGTGACTTGGCACAAAAAGCAATCAAGCGCAGAAATAAAATGGAAAGAGAGAAGCGAAACTTAAAAAAGGAAAAAATTAATATACCAGAAGGCTATGGAACCGAAATAAAACGGCCAGACTAGGAGTTGCCGCCGGAACACTTCCGTAACCTGATCCTCACCCACGCGATACCTTGCCTGCAACGAGAAGTTCTAGCAAGGATGTTTGCGGGCGATGGTTTCAGATCCCCTCCATTGGCAGATTAAGTTAGCGCAGGAAGACGATGCGCCGTGGAATGAAGCGGTGGCGGGGCTGGATGATCTGGCTCAGGCCATCCGCATTATCTGCCTGACGCCCAGGCTCTCCGTTCCCACGGAACCTGAACAGTTCTGCGACGCGCTTTCCTACATAGACCGAGTGCCTTCTGAGGCCATACCCGGCATCTCCAGGGAAATCTGGGAGGGCGTCACCCGCTGGGAGCCGCGTGTTTTGCTTGACCGGGTAGATGTTGAGCAAGAGGTATTGTCAATTCTGGTGTATGAGATTTTGCTTAAGCAGCTTTTTGATCGGGTTCTGGCTGTTCAATTCCATCCTTGAAATTGATGCCAGCGATGACTTTGCCAAGATCAGCGAATCCGCGCAGCTTTCGCCAGCTCCCTTGTGCACACTGGCTGAGTTTGAACATCATGTGCAGCATACCGTCTCTGTTAAGACATCCCTTTGAACGTTTTGTACGGTGGATTGTGTCCCTATAGTGCTGTAAATTATCTGGTTTAGAAATTGAGATAGCCATCGTGGGATTTCTCTTTAGGTT
>CANNAV010000167.1 GCA_947502585.1 uncultured Pseudovibrio sp. | reverse complement strand
TACAGGACAATCGGAATACAGCTATATCATTCCTGACAAACGAAAACAGCCCGCACTTTCATTGAATCACCCTGTCAGTTAACTACAAGAGGTGTAATGTGCCGGATATTTGTCATATACAAGAGCTTATTTGACATTTTTCTATCCATTTGAGTTATGGCGCAAAGCAATATCAAAAACCAATCTAGGTCAACGGCTTATAGAAATCGGTGGTGATGAAAATCGCGGTGAATATTGTGCGCGACTAGGAATCAACGACCGTACATATAGAGATTATGAAAGCGGTAAGAGCCTTCCTAATACGGATGTTTTGACATTGATTTCTAATGAGCAGGGAATTAGCCTGAATTGGCTCGTTCTTGGCGAAGGACCCATACGCCCGGGCGATCCCGAGGCACCGCAAGCCGCTGCCATTGAAACGGAATTCTTCGTTGCTGTTCAGGAAACCATCCGCAAAACCTACCGGGAAGTCGGCGCAAGAATAAACGATGCCGATCTCGCCCGCTTCTCAGCAGAAACATACGCGCAATACATCGCCCTCGCTGTCGATCCAAACGATGAGGCTGTGAGAACAGCTCTCATGGTTGTGCTCAAAGACAACCTCAAAAAACAACTCACCACCGCCACACCTGATCAGGCACAGAGCAAACGCCTGGCTTAAGGGTAGTCCTCAACCTCATTCTCGCATACATCACCTTCAGACTGAGAAGTATCAGGGACTGCTTTTAGGCGTGTGCAACCAGAACTTATTCACGCATATCGTGCGAAATACCAAACTGAAATTGCACAATCCTCTGACCACAACAAAGCTTTTCAAAGCCTCTTTCGTACGACCTTCGAAGACCACCCCAATCCCGTTTTCCCTGCAGCCCGGCACACCCACCCATCTCACCCGTTTTCACAGAGCAACGCACAAAACCACAAAAAACGCAGGAATCTGTTCCAGGTTCTCCGGCGCCAATTTGGACGTTATCCGCAGAACTCCGCCAAAAACTAAACATGGAAGCCAGTTCCGACTTCTCCGAGCAACGCAAACCCGCGCAAACAAAAAAACAGCCCCGGCGAACCACCCAAAAATGGCGGTTTTCTGCGGCTTCGACACCCTTCGAACGTTTGAATGATAATCTGTCGAAGTCCCGTCGAACTCTAAATTCAAGTGTCCATCCGGGTCCCGGAATTAGACGTGGTTTTACGCCCCAAAACACCCTATAAACGGCAGAAATACCCCACTTAACCCGTCTGTGTTCGACTAATCCCGGATATTCCCGTCTACTCTAACTTCTAGTGTCTCCCATCATTCAAAGTATCAATCAGCTACAGCCGCTGGTGGAGCCGCAGGTGTCGCATTTCAGGCATGTGCCGTTGCGGACCATTGTGAAGTTACCGCATTCTGAACAGCTCTCGCCCTCATAGCCCTTCATGCGGGCCTGAGCGACCTGGCTGGCGACAGAAGGCTGAGCTGCCAACGCTGTTGCTGTGCCAGCGCTCGTTACTGCAGTGGCTTCACTGCTGCGCTGGAATACAGTTGCAATCGCATCAGATTGAGCTGTGATCGCACCAGCCAGCTGAATAGCCGGGTCACCGCCCGGTACCAGACGGAATTTCTCGGTCTGACCACGAACAAGGCCGTGAGAAACAATTGCAGGGCTGCTCTCTTCATTCTGACCTTCTGCAGAAGAGCGGGAGGTAGAGGTTGTGCTGTCCAAAGATTCCGGCAGCACGTGTGCCAGATCATTGCGACCGAGATAGGACACAGCCAGCTCACGGAAGATGTAGTCAAGAATGGACGTTGCATTCTTGATCGCATCATTGCCCATCACCATACCAGCAGGCTCGAAACGGGTGAAGGTAAACGCGTCAACGTACTCCTCAAGCGGAACGCCGTATTGAAGACCAAGAGAAATCGCAATTGCGAAGTTGTTCATCAATGAACGGAAGGCAGCGCCTTCTTTATGCATATCGATGAAGATCTCGCCGATACGGCCATCCTGATACTCACCGGTTGTCAGGTATACTTTGTGGCCGCCAACTGAAGCTTTCTGAGTGTAACCTTTGCGGCGGTTCGGCAGTTTTTCGCGATTACGAACAGTGCGTTCAATGATCCGTTCGACGACACGCTCGGCAACAGATTCAGCGCGGGCTGCCTGTGGCTGTACAATGATGTCATCGACAGTATCTTCTGCATCATCCCCGTCATTTTCCAGTAACTGAGAGTTCAGCGGCTGAGACAGCTTGGAGCCATCACGGTAAAGGGCATTCGCCTTCAGGCCCAGTTTCCAGGAAAGCATGTAAGCGTCTTTACAGTCCTCAACGCTTGCTGCGTTTGCCATGTTGATGGTCTTGGAAATCGCACCGGAGATAAACGGCTGCGCAGCAGCCATCATTTTGATGTGACTGTCAACAGACAGGAAGCGCTTACCAGTGCGGCCACACGGGTTCGCACAGTCAAACACCGGATAATGCTCTTCCTTCAGGTGCGGCGCACCTTCAAGGGTCATCGCACCACAAACATGAGTGTTTGCCGCTTCGATCTCTGCCTTGCTGAAGCCCATGTGGGCCAGAAGGTCAAAATCCATATCGTCAAGCTGCTCTGCACAGACACCCAGCTTGCTTTTCAGCAGCTCATCACCAAGGGTCCAGCGGTTCACCGCGAACTTGATGTCAAACGCAGAACCAAGTGCACCGGAAAGCTTTTCAAGCGCAGCATCGTCAAAGCCTTTCGCTCTCAGGCTGGCTTCGTTAATGGCAGGGGCCTGGGAAATGGAGCCGTGGCCAACAGCGTAAGCTTCGATCTCACCGATTTCCGCTTCACAGTACCCCAGAGCACGCAGCGCGTCAGGAACAGCCCGGTTGATGATCTTGAAGTAACCACCACCTGCAAGCTTCTTGAACTTCACCAATGCAAAATCAGGCTCAATTCCGGTGGTGTCACAGTCCATGACAAGACCAATGGTGCCGGTTGGTGCAATCACAGTGGTCTGTGCATTGCGGTAACCGTGTGCTTCTCCAAGCTCCAGAGCTTTGTCCCATGCAAGACGGGCACGCTCAACCAGTTCAGCTTGCGGGCAGTTGGCGCCATCCAGAGGAACGGGCAGGGTGCTGAGGTTCTCGTAACCCTTGCTCTGGCTGTGTGCAGCAAGCCGATGGTTACGGATGACGCGCAACATGTCCCCGGCGTTTTCCTCATAGCGAGGAAAAGAACCAAGTTCGCCTGCCATTTCGGCAGAGGTGGCGTAGCAAACACCAGTCATGATCGCAGTGATAGCACCGCAAAGCGCGCGGCCTTCATCGCTGTCATATGCAATGCCGGAGGTCATCAGCAAGCCGCCAATGTTGGCGTAGCCCAGACCCGTAGTGCGGTACTCATAGGACAGCTTTGCGATCTGCCTGGATGGGAACTGCGCCATCATGACGGAGATCTCAAGCACGATCTGCCAGAGGCGGGTCGCATGCTCAAACTTGTCAAAGTCGAACTGGTCATCGTCCCGGCGGAACTGCAGCAGGTTCAGGGAGGCAAGGTTACAGGCGGTATCATCCAGGAACATGTATTCAGAACATGGGTTGGATGCGCGGATATCGCCGCCCTGCGGGCAGGTGTGCCATTCATTGATGGTAGTGTGGTACTGCAGGCCCGGATCAGCAGACGCCCAGGCAGCGTAACCAATCTGTTCCCAAAGCTCAGCCGCTTTGATGGTCTTCCTGGTTCCACCGTCAATACGGCCAACGAGATCCCAGTCACTATCTGCAGCAACAGCTTTCAGGAAGCCATCAGTCACGCGAACGGAGTTGTTGGAGTTCTGGCCGGAAACAGTCAGATAAGCTTCAGAATCCCAGTCAGTGTTGTAGATCGGGAACTCAATGGTCTTGTAGCCCTGACGTGCAAACTGAACAACACGCTGAATGTAGTTTTCAGGAACCATTGCCTTTTTGGCAGCGCGCATTTCGCGCTTCAGGGCAGGGTTCTTTTTCGGATCAAAGCAATCGTCGCCGCTGCCTTCGCAGTTGACGCAAGCCTTCATCACAGCCTGCAGATGCTTCTGACAGATTTTAGAACCGGTTACGATGGCCGCAACCTTCTGTTCCTCATGCACCTTCCAGTTCACAAACTCTTCGATATCCGGATGGTCGATGTCAACCACAACCATCTTTGCCGCACGGCGGGTGGTGCCACCGGACTTGATTGCACCAGCTGCACGGTCGCCAATCTTCAGGAAGCTCATCAGGCCGGATGACTTTCCGCCGCCTGCCAGGCGCTCACCGCTTGCACGCAGAGAGGAGAAGTTACTGCCGGTGCCGGAGCCGTATTTGAACAGACGCGCTTCGCGAACCCACAGGTCCATGATGCCGTTTTCATTTACCAGATCATCATCAACAGACTGAATGAAACAAGCATGTGGCTGCGGATGTTCATAAGCAGTCGCAGAGCGGGTCAACTCGCCGGTTTCAAAGTCAACGTAATGATGGCCCTGGCTTGGACCATCAATGCCATATGCCCAGTGCAGGCCAGTGTTGAACCACTGCGGGGAGTTCGGCGCAACCTTCTGGGTCGCGAGCATATACCGCAGTTCGTCATAAAACGCCTGCGCATCAGCTTCGCTGTCGAAGTATCCGCCTTTCCAGCCCCAGTACGTCCATGTACCAGCCAGACGGTCAAAAACCTGACGGCTGTCGATTTCAGACCCGAAGCGCTTATCTTTCGCCATCTTGGAAAGGGCTTTGTCGTCCGGAGCCTTGCGCCACAGCCAAGATGGGACGGTGTTTTCTTCAACCGCTTTCAGCCTGGCCGGAACGCCGGCTTTGCGGAAGTATTTCTGTGCCAGAATATCAGAGGCAACCTGAGAGAATTGCTTAGGAACCTGAATGTCCTCCAGGCGAAACACAACGGATCCATCCGGGTTGCGTATCTCGCTCGTTGCATTGCAAAACTCAATATCTACGTAGGGGGATTGTCCTTCCGTAGTATATCGCCGCTCAATTCTCATGTTTAGCCCCTTATCGTACCCGGTGGTGACCACCGCGGTACATTTCGGTTTTAAGAGCGCCGATAGCTAAGATTTAAACCAAAAGTCCGCCGCCGGTTTTGATTAATCCGCTACCTGGCATTTATCCTTGTAAACGCTGGTAAAGTGGCACGCTATTCGATGCTATTACAATATCTAGTGTGTCGATAATATCTTAACACAATATGTAAGTTGTAATTGGCAAAAAAAAACGACCGCTGGAAGAGAATGTTAATCCAACTCCCAGCACACGAAGCTACTTAAATGTGGTGAACTCCCGGCTGGGCCGCACTATCCTGAACACGTCTTGATTTCGACCTCAAATTAGATTGAATCGGAAAGCGTCGTCAAGCGCGATCTGTCCACTGGTTGTGTGCATAAGAGGGATCAGGACACCAAATATTGTAATCTGTGTGGATTGTGGGCCGACCCGGATCAGTCACCGACAGCAGAACCCTGCCATTTCCGCAATGCCAAGCAAAAAAGTAGGCACAACCTATTTTTTTATGGGGGATATATATAGCATATATTACTCAGCGGTTCACAAATCATTACGGGTAAAAAATCTGTGCACCTCATGCAATATTACGCAGTAGTTGTATGGCGAGATTATATATAGTTTCTCAATTACCCCCTGTATCTGGTTAGGTTAAATTAGCGAGCAGATATGCATCACACATCCTTCGGCAAGGACATTTCTCAGTTAGATGTGGTTCTTGTGGAACAGTCAAAACCCACACAGGCAATCCTAAGGGGTATCTTAGGCACCCTTAAACTTGGGCGCGTACGTGTCTATGACAGTCCCGGAGATGCTTTGCCCATGCTGATCTCGGAGCCACCAGAACTGGTGCTGACCGGTTGGGAGATGAAACCCGTGAGCGGTTTCCAGCTCTTAAAGCTTATGCGCTCAGGCCGTATCCCGGAGCTCATCAATGTTCCGCTCGTCTTCATTACAGCCTACGGCACACGTGCTTTGGTAACGCGTGCGTTGGAAGCAGGGGCTCACCATTTGCTGGTGACACCTGTTTCGTCGTCTGTCTTGAAAAAATCACTGGAATCAATCTGCAAGGACCGCCGCCAGTTCATCCGCAACAATGAGGGTGGTTTCATAATTGATGGAACAGCAAAACGGCTGGAACAGAATCATGCCAGGTTCGCCGCGCTCAACAAAGCGCGCGAATATCAGAAGGACGAAACCGTCCCGCCCGTAAAAGCTGAAATGGTACCGGGACCGCGCAAATCGAAGAAAAGAGATGAGAGCGAGCCGCTTTCCCTTAAAGATCTGGAGATTGGTCATGTTTCACCGGCAGACAAGTTCACTCATAACCCGTACTTGCCACGCCGCACCAGGAAGCACCACACAAAATAGACGCCTTAATTGTGAAATTATAACTGACCCTGGGGTATTTTAAGTGACTTCCGGTGAATAGTTGAAACTACAGTACTCTAAGGCTGGACAGGCAACCAAACACTCGTCATATTCCGGTTAATTTTACAAAGCCAGCGATCTGGAAAGGCCAGACACATGAAACATCTTCTGCTTACGTTCTTCACCTGGTGGAACAGTGACACGTGGGGCACTCGCTTCTTCACATGGAAAAAGGGTGAGTTCGTCGGGACCGATGAGTTTGGCAACAAGTATTATATAGAGCGCGGCGGTAAACGTCGTTGGGTGATTTATAAAAACCTTGCAGAAGCCTCCCAGATCCCTGCCGGTTGGCACGGTTGGATGCATTACCGCACGGACACGCCTCCATCAGAGAGTGAGTATGTTGCGCGCGAGTGGGAAATTGCTCACTCGCCAAACCTGACTGGCACCCCAAATGCCTATCGTCCGAAAGGCTCCATCCTGACTCCGGGAAAACGTCCCGAAGTGACTGGAGACTACCACGCCTGGACACCTGGCGAATAAGTCAGATACACGTTACAAAAATGTAAGCGTCCGGGCAGGCTTGAGTTCTCCATAAGTTATTGCTTCCTCGCGTTGTGCGAAGTGTGTTCCTTCGGGAAGGTCTGCGAAACGTAAGAACCCACGCCATAGGCTCGTGGTTCCTGGTGGAGGATCGGTCTGGATAACCTCCCGGAAATGCGAATGCCCTTGTGTAAACATATAAGTTCGCGCACCAGTACTTATCTTCTCCCAGAGCGATTTATTAATATTCATTAACCTATTGGGTTCTGCTCTGAATTCTGAATCTATGGTTTCATGACAAACAATACTCGTTTCACATCAAAATTTTCGGATTTTGGAATGAAACGCTTATCAAGTCAAAGACTTCCACCAGAGGTCAGGGTGATTCAATGAAAGTGCGGGCTGTTTTCGTTTGTCAGGAATGATATAGCTGTATTCCGATTGTCCTGTAC
>CANNAV010000166.1 GCA_947502585.1 uncultured Pseudovibrio sp. | reverse complement strand
GCTGATTTGCTCGTCAAACATTCAACCAGATGCGCTGCCATTTCAAAAGCCCCATACACCAGATTTGGTTATAGCTCAAAACAACGTTTTGTACGGTTAGCTTAAAAGTGTTTGCTACCGTTGCAGCGCCGTCTGAGGCGGAGACCTTCAACACCAACTCCCCGTTGAAATTTTGTGGGGGGCTGCCGTTGAAGGTGGCAGTTGCGGCATCGAACACCAACCAGCCCGGCAGTGCCGCACCATCGGCCAGCGTCGCGCTAAACGTCAAGGTGTCCCCATCAGCGTCGGCAAACGTTGCTGGTGGGATTACAAAGTTCCAGGCCGTGTTCTCATGGATGATCTGGTCGGCGATAGCGGAAGCCAAAACAGGTACGGTATTCTCGTTTGATGCGTTTTCAATTTTGTCACGGTCCCAGATCGTGCCGTCCGCAAACTGAATTTCTTCAATCCCGCTATAGTTGGTTGAGGTAAAGGACTGTGTGGCAACCTTGATGGTCTCGTTGGTTGCTGCTACCCGAATAATCAGGTTTTTCCCATCCAATACCAGCTTGATGTCTTCTGGATTGATGTCCCTCAGCTTAAGAATGTCTTTGAAAGTTGGCGGGTGGTCAACATCTTCAATGTAATCATTGCCATCCCATTTGGCGTAAATGTAGGTGTCGCTGCCGCTGTCGCCATAGAGCTTATCATTGCCCGCACCGCCGCTCAGGACATCATCACCGTGAAGGCCGAAAAGAACGTTATCAGCGGCATCGCCAACCAACCGGTCATTGTGGAGGCTGCCGTTCAGGCTCTCGATCCCGATCAGGGTGTCGCCATCCGCATGGCCGCCGCTGGCGGTACCGTCGGCAAGGGAGATGGTCACGCCCCCGCTGGAATGGACATAGCTTGCCTGGTCAATCCCGGCGCCACCGTCAATACGATCCGCCCCCGCACCGCCAGACAGTCTGTCATTGCCCTCACCGCCGTAAAGCCGGTTATCGCCGTCACCACCGTCAAGATAGTCATCACCCGCACCGCCGTCCAGAAGATCATCACCGTCCCGACCGTTCAGAACGTTATTGGCGGCATCGCCAACCAACCGGTCATTGTGGTAGCTGCCAAGCAGGTTCTCGATCCCGATCAGGGTGTCGCCATCCGCATGGCCGCCGCTGGCGGTACCGTCCGCAAGGGAGATGGTCACGCCCTCGCTGGAGCCGACATAGAATGCCGTGTCACTCCCGGCGCCACCGTCAATACGATCCGCCCCCGCACCACCTATAAGAATATCTGTTCCTGTCCCGCCGTAAAGCCGGTCATCGCCGTCACCACCGTCCAGATAGTCATTGCCCGCACCTCCGTCCAGGGTATCATCACCTGTACTGGCGCGCAGGTCGTTGCTGGCGGCATCGCCAACCAACCGGTCATTGTGGAGGCTGCCGTTCAGCTTCTCGATCCCGATCAGGGTGTCGCCATCCGCATGGCCACCGCTGGCGGTGCCGTCCGCAAGGGAGATGGTCACGCCCTCGCTGGAATGGACATAACTGGCCGTGTCACTCCCGGCGCCACCGTCAATACGATCCGCCCCCGCACCACCTATAAGAATGTCTGTTCCTGTCCCGCCGTAAAGCCGGTCATCGCCGTCACCACCGTCCAGATAGTCATTGCCCGCACCTCCGTCCAGGGTATCATCACCTGTACTGGCGCGCAGATCGTTGCCGGCGGCATCGCCAACCAACCGGTCATTGTGGTTGCTGCCGTTCAGGTTCTCGATCCCGATCAGGGTGTCGCCATCCGCATGGCCACCGCTGGCGGTGCCGTCGGCAAGGGAGATGGTCACGCCCTCGCTGGAATGGACATAACTGGCCGTGTCACTCCCGGCGCCACCGTCAATACGATCGGCCCCCGCTCCACCATACAAGCTATCAACGCCCGCTCCGCCATCAAGCTCATCATTGCCGTCTTGGCCGTGAAGACGGTCATTACCTGCCCCGCCCTCAAGGCGGTCCGCCCCGGCGCCACCGTCCAGATAGTCATTGCCCGCACCGCCGTCCAGGGTATCATCACCTGTACTGGCGCGCAGATCGTTGCTGGCGGCATCGCCAACCAACCGGTCATTGTGGAGGCTGCCGTTCAGCTTCTCGATCCCGATCAGGGTGTCGCCATCCGCATGGCCGCCGCTGGCGGTGCCGTCGGCAAGGGAGATGGTCACGCCCTCGCTGGAATGGACATAACTGGCCGTGTCACTCCCGGCGCCACCGTCAATACGATCCGCCCCCGCACCACCTATAAGAATGTCTGTTCCTGTCCCGCCGTAAAGCCGGTCATCGCCGTCACCACCGTCCAGATAGTCATTGCCCGCACCTCCGTCCAGGGTATCATCACCTGTACTGGCGCGCAGATCGTTGCTGGCGGCATCGCCAACCAACCGGTCATTGTGGAGGCTGCCGTTCAGGTTCTCGATCCCGATCAGGGTGTCGCCATCCGCATGGCCGCCGCTGGCGGTGCCGTCGGCAAGGGAGATGGTCACGCCCTCGCTGGAATGGACATAACTGGCCGTGTCACTCCCGGCGCCACCGTCAATACGATCCGCCCCCGCACCACCTATAAGAATGTCTGTTCCTGTCCCACCGTAAAGCCGGTCATCGCCGTCACCACCGTCCAGATAGTCATTGCCCGCACCGCCGTCCAGGGTATCATCACCTGTACTGGCGCGCAGATCGTTGCCGGCGGCATCGCCAACCAACCGGTCATTGTGGCGGCTGCCGTTCAGGTTCTCGATCCCGATCAGGGTGTCGCCATCCGCATGACCACCGCTGGCGGTGCCGTCGGCAAGGGAGATGGTCACGCCTTTGCTGGAATAGATGTAACTGGCCGCGTCACTCCCGACGCCCCCGTCAATACGATCCGCCCCCGCACCACCTATAAGAATGTCTGTTCCTGTCCCGCCGTAAAGCCGGTCATCGCCATCACCACCGTCAAGATAGTCATTGCCCGCACCGCCGTCCAGGATATCATCACCCTCATAGCCCGCACCTCCGTCCAGGATATCATCACCCTCATAGCCCGTAATATGCTGCCACCAGCCAGCCTCTATACCGGCACTTAAGGTATCATTTCCCGAGCTGCCAAACACAATATCATCATAGTCCGAACCATAGATCACGTTGGCTTGCCCGCCAGACAGCCCATGTAGCTCCAAGCGCCCATCGTCACGAACTGTGATACCACTCAGCACCGTGCCATCAGCAAACTCAAAACGCTCGATGTGCTGGCCAAGATCAGCAAGATTAACCGCTCCACTCTTGCCACCTTTTTCCCAGGCGAGGGTCAGGGCAGCACCGTAAACGGGGTGTTCATGGGACGTGATGGTAAAATCAGTCAGAACCAAATCATCAAATACAAAAGTATCATCTCCGGAAGACGCGTTCTCACCGTCAAGGGTCACCCAGACAATCCCATTGTCCTGATTGTAGTGATATGTGTCGTCACCGCCCTGACCGCGTAGATGTTGCCAGTTTTGGCTGTATGTGCCGCCAGTCAGGGTATCGTTACCGTCCCCACCATTAATGATGTTGCTTACATTGCCCCCGATAATCACATCATCTGAAGCTGTGCCATCCAGCCTTATGCGCTCGTCCCGCAGAACTTCAATCCTGCTCACCACGCTTCCATCAGCAAACTCAAAACGCTCGATATGCGGAGTACCAGCACTCCAGTTCTTAATCGTCAAAACATCAGTAATCTCATTCAGATCCTGATCTGGGTTGGCAGGGTCGATGAGGTAGAACTTCAGATCACCGGCATCAGCGACAATCTTCAAATCCGCCAGCGTGATACCATCTTCGAAGCGGATGGTATCTGTGCCAGAGGTCTCGGTCAGGGTATCTTTGCCAAAGCTGCGACTGAACACATAGGTGTCGTTTCCTGAGCCGCCCTTGAGCTGGTCATTGCCAGCACCGCCGACAAGGGTGTCGTTTCCTGCACCGGCAATCAAAGTATCATTGCCGCCATGACCGGAAAGAAAATCATCTCCTGCCAGGCCCTTCAGGGTGTTGGCCAATGAAGTCCCGCTTAACAGGTCAGCTTTTGTTGTTCCTTGCAGGAGCGGAACCGTGAGCATCGCAGCATCCGCCTCTGGAAACACTACGATGTCCCGATAGACCGGATCTGCATCGGTTGCCACTCTCAGCTGATGAGGACCCGGGCCTTGATTATTATAGGTATAAAAAGCAAACTCATAAAAACCGGAGGTGCTGACTGAATACGTGCCAGTCGTATGCGTGTCATGAGAGCGGTCAGACAGCACGTCCTCGCCGTTGATTACCAGGCTTGTTACGTCATCAACTTTTTCCTGAAAACGATAGACTTCTCCTTGTTTAAGGTAGATCTTGCCGCTGTACTTTCGAAGTGTAAACTCGCCCAGACTATGGCTGAGGCTGTCCACACTGGATGTGGTATCGGGCGCACGTGAGCCAATCAGCTCTTCGGCACGATCCGATTGGCCTGCCCATGTTGGGAATGAAATCATCTCTGAAATGCTTGTTGGTTTATAGTCATACGCCGTAACATCAAACATAGCTGTGCTTAGCTGACGCCCAGATCCACTTTGAGCACTCTCGATCTCCCCGATATTCAGCTCCGTCCCATCGGCAAACCTGAGCGTATCGATCCGCTTAGCGGAGGAGTTCCAGTTCTGGATGCGGATTGCCCCGTCAAGGTCAGCCAAAGGCGTGTCGGGATTGTCTTTATCGAGCACATAGACAACCATATCGTTGCCCTCCGAGCGCAATGTGATATCATCAAGTGTCAGGTCAGACAGGCTCAACAGATCTGCTGAGCCGCTGCTGTCGGAGATGGTGTCTTTGCCATCGCCGCGTTTGTAGATGTAAATATCATTGCCTGTACCACCTTCAAGGCGGTCAGAACCTTCTCCACCTGTCAGCACGTCCGTGCTGTCACCGCCTATGAGTGTGTCAGCGCCGTCTCCCCCGGAAAGGATGTCGGTCCTGGAGCTGCCGATGATGGTATCATTTCCCTGACCACCAAAGGCAGCGTCTTCATCCGTGACCAGGAGCGCGTCATCGCCATCAGTGCCAACCAGGGCCTTCATGTCATTGGTAACGATATTGAGCCCTTCAACACCAAAAGAACCTGTCAGGTCATCTTCTTTTTCCACTGGCAACAGGAAGGCGTCCGGGTTTAGCGTCTCACCAGACCCATTGCCGACAACCTGATGTTCGACCGATTGCGACAACTCGCCAAGAAGCTGCGCGCGCGTGACTATACCTTCCTTAAGATCTGCTAGTAGCGGGCCTAGTTCTGACAGGTCAGGCAGGCGGCCAAAGGTGTTCTGGAAGGCTCTTGCGACAAAACCTGCATCACTTAATGTACCATAGCGCTCTGAGTATTCGGTTGTATCCAGGAGGGACCGGGCCAAATCGGAAAGATTGAGTTGACCTTCCAGGGCATACTGCACCAGAACCTCAATTTCACTGCGATCAGGACCGCGGTCGAAAACCGTGTCGTAAAGCCGTGTTGCTTCGGCCAAAATGCGCGCTTTGGCCGTCTCATCCAGTCGCAGCGTCTTTGTCGTCGTGCTTCCACCACCTGTCGAGACGATCTGCCAGGTCTCAATGCTCTGGCTATCGATCTCATGGCTGACCAGAATATGTGTGTCAGTCGCACTGGCGGTAACACCATTGTCCCATGTGTAGCTACCGTCATTTAAGACAGAGCGCGTGATTATTTGCGTGGCACCACCGCGTTCAATTGTTGTGGTCAAGCCGTCTGAGGACGTCGTGGTGACGGACGTTTTCACGGTGTTGTCGGTTTTGGCATACGCCGTTTGTGTTGTTGTCCGGCTTCCATCGGCCAGGACATGAGTGATCCCGGTCTTGTCTTTCTTGCCATCACCGTCAAAATCATAGGTCCTTGAGACGGTCCTGCCATCAGAGCTGGTTGTCTCTTTGTAGCTTGAGCGCAGCGTTCCATCATCATAGCGATCCGTACTGCTAAAGGTTGAGCTGCCATCCCGGTGGAAAACCGTTTCGTCTTCAATGGTGATATCAGTGGTGCCATCGCCATCTGAATCAACAGTGGTCGTTGCCGTCAGTCCGTTAGCCGAGGTGATGGTTTTACTCAAATAGCTGATATCACTGCCATATTTTTCCTCAAACAGACGGGTTTGATTGCCCGATGCGTCATAGGAGAGCGTTGTTGTCCGGGTAAGCTCAGAACGACCATCCCCATCCATATCAAAGCCATAGGTTTGCTCCGTTCCATTGGCAGACACTGTTTTGGTCACAGAAGAGGCTGTCGATCCATCCTCAGTAAATTCGGTATAAGTGGTAGCCTCATTCTTGCTCAGATCAATATGAGTGACAGTTTGCTGGTCAATGACCCCATCCCCATCACGGTCAATGGAGGTTGTTTGAGAGCGGCCCTCGTCGCTGGTCACGGTAACGACGGATCGCAGCACCTTCGCATCATCTGCAAGGAGTTTTACCGTCTTTGTACTGCCGCCGGAAGCTCCGCGTACGAGGTCTGTCTTCCTGTTGGCATTGCCATCGCCGTTAAAGTCCGTGGTCTGTGAGACCTGCAGCCCGTCCCCGCTTGTCGTTTGGCCTGAGCTGCTGGTGATGTCACCATATGCATCTTTTGTTGTCGAGGCTTCGGATATCTGTCCCTCATTTGAAAATGTGGTCACTCGTGTGGTTTGGCTTTCATACAAACCATCGCCATCGTGATCTATGCGTGAGCTGACTGTTAACCCGTCTCCCGAGGTCTCAAAGCTCTCACGGGCCAGCACATCACCCTGAGCATCCTTATGGGTCATTGTGCGGGTCTGTGTTCCATCAGCTGCATAGCTTACCCTATCGTTCAGGCTGCGGTCAGGTCTGCCGTTGCCATCCAGATCAAACGTATGGCTGATCTCCAGACCATTGCCACTCTCCCGGCTTGTAGTATCAGACAGCAGGGAGCCTGTTTCAGAGTAGGTTGAGGTTGTTGTCGTTGTGACGCCATCATCCCCGATAAATGTTGTGACCACCTCATCATTTTGGCCATTGCCATCAGTATCGGTCTTCCGGGAACCTGACGCCCCATCTCCGCTTACCCTCTCAACCGTTTTGACCAGCAAAGAGCCATCAGCAGCAGTTACGTTTGTTGTTGTGGTCCGGGTTCCATCTGCTGCAAAGACGGTCCTGGTGGTGGTTGTCTGCTCGATCTGGTTATCACCGTTCCTGTCCTCACTTCGGGTTAATGACAGACCATCATCACTGATCGTTGAAACAGTGCGGCTTAAAAGCGTCCCGTACGTACCCTTAAGGGTTGTTGTGGTCGTTTCAGAGCCATTGGCATTCAGAACCCGGTCTGTTTCAGAGATGGTTTCATAAAC
>CANNAV010000165.1 GCA_947502585.1 uncultured Pseudovibrio sp. | reverse complement strand
GCAAATCATGACCAAAAAAGAATCTATTTGGAGCAAGTCGTCAAGATAAATCCGGATTCTCAATGACTCGGCGTATAGTATGAAATTTAATTTTTTCGAAATTCTGTTCTATAACATTGACGTGATGTTCAGTCTTTGAATTAAAACAGGGGCTTAGCCCGAACCTGAAGACTATGAATCGCTTGCGTTGATATTTCCGCAGTTTTTGATGCTTGACTCCTGCGCGATTAAAGGGAATCAATACGTGAACATATAGAGAACATAATCAGGTTTACTGTGAGTGATATGAACGCGAAAACTGCGCAAATTGCTGAGCTGCGCCACCGCCTCGCGGTGTTAGAGGGACGCATCCCCTCAGCCGTGCAGCTTGCGCCGGTCCCTGCATCCGCCCAAACTGAGCAGGGACCGGCTCCTCGTGGTGAGGTGCTGAACGCGTGTGTTGTTCAGAATGATGCAATTAATCAGAGAATATTGTTTGGCATTCCAAAGCTGGATGGATTGTTCGAAGGAAAAGGTCTTTGTTATGCATCGTTACACGAATTATATGCCAGTGAAATGAGACTTTCCGGAGCCCTGTCTGGCTTTCTGTGTGCTCTCCTGAGTTTGCTGAGTATGCAAAGGAGTGGTGCTGTGCTCTGGGTTATTGATAGGGCTGTGCAACAAGAAACTGGTATTCCACATGCGCCGGGACTTGCTCAATTTGGTGTTGATCCTGCTCGTATTGTTTTTGTACGACCAGGAAAAACTGAAGAGGTTTTATGGGCAATGGAAGAAGGTGCACAATGCTCAACGCTTTGCGCTGTGGTCGGAGAAGTTGCAGGTTCTTTTCGGAGTTTGGATCTGACGGTTACGCGGAGGTTGACTTTACGCGCAGAACAAACTGGCGTGCCTGTGTTTTTGGTTCGGCATGGTGCTCAAGCTGACCCTAGTGCTGCTTTAAGTCGTTGGCATATTGCACCTATAGCCTCCCGTTTTTCAGGGGAAGTTCGTGCTCGGAGGTTTATGCCTTCCGGTGCTTTTGTTGGTAATCCAGGCTGGCGGGTGATCCTGGAGAAGAATAGAAATGGCCGATCAGGCTTCTGTGACCTGGAGTGGAACCATGCAAAACGCTGCTTCAATGAAACGTCAACGCATTCTATGCCTGTGGTTCGCCGAATTAGCAACAGACCGAGTTTGCCGGAGAGAACTGGGCAAGTTGTGGCTTTGCGAGCAGAAAGTTAAACCAATTGTCACTTATCACAAGATTAAAAATGTTTACCGCTTAAGTTGTGTAAATGCAGCTGCCAGCGAAGCAGGCTTGTCTGAAGGTGATGTGCTTAGTGACGCGCGAGCACGAGTTCCTGATGTGCAATGTGAAGAGGATATTCCAGAAGCTAATGCGGCGTTATTGTCAGCATTGGCAGATTGGTGTGATCGCTATACGCCGCTCGTAGCTACTGCTGGCAGTGATACTTTATTGTTGGATATTTCCGGCTGTGCCCATCTCTTCGATGGAGAAAGGGAGATGCTCGAAAACAGCCTTGGCCGACTGAGAATACAAGGTTTTACCGTATCTGGTGCAATCGCGGACACTGTTGGTGTTGCATGGGCTATTGCCAGAAGTAGCGGAGGTGTTATTGCCCCTGGGGGGCAACGGAATGCTTTGGAGACACTGAGTATTGAGTTGTTAAGAGTTGAAGAAAGTGTGGTGGCTTCTCTCGCGCGTGTTGGTTTTACAGTGATTGGTGACTTGTTAGATAAGCCACGAGCCCCATTGGCAAGTCGTTTTGGCTCAGACCTGGTTAGACGATTGGATCAGGCTTTAGGGGTGGAAGGTGAGCCAATCTCTCCAAGGCTGTTTATACCAGCCCTGGTAGTTGAAAGGCGGTTTTTTGAACCGATTGGGCTGGAAGATGATGTCGTTGCCGTTATTCAGTCCCTCTCAGAGAACCTGGAGAAGGCTTTAGAGAAGCGTGAAGAAGGAGGGAGGGCCTTCGAGTTGGCGTTGTTTCGGGTAGATGGTGTCGTGAATCGCCTTTCTGTTGGAACAAGTGGTCCGACACGTGCTCCTGCTCTTATTCTGCGTCTTTTTAAAGAAAAGTTAAAGACGGGTGGCGATGAGTTAGATGCCGGATTTGGTTATGATCTTATCCGATTGAGTGTCCTGGAATCTCAGTCGTGTTCTGCCGCTCAACTTAACTTCGAAGGCCGGAGCAATCACGATGGTGATCTTGCTGAGCTAATTGATCGGCTTGGCGCGCGGTTGGGGTTGACTCAAGTGAGCCGTTTCTTACCGTGTAACGAACACCTGCCTGAGATGCAAAGTGCGCTGGCACTTGCAGCTACCGTCCGCGAGAACGCTCTTTATTGGGTCAGAGCTGAAAATGAGCAGGAAAGTGAAGTTCCTGTGGAGCATCCTTTAAGGATGTTGCTTCATGGTGAGCCTGTTGAGGCTGTTGCGATGGTTCCAGAGGGCTCTCCATTGCGCTTTCGCTGGCGCAAAGCTTTCTATGAGATCTCTCAGAGTGAAGGGCCGCAAAGGATTGCTCCTCCCTGGTGGCGTAGTGAAGCAGAAATTCGTGATTACTATCGCGTCGAAGATCGAGTAGGTCGTCGTTTCTGGCTTTACAGAGAAGGTTTGTATGGCGAGCAAAATGAAGCGCCTCGCTGGTACCTGCAAGGTTTGTATGCCTGAGATGTAGGGTAAGGAACTGTCATCTTTTGTAGCTGGGTATATATGGTGTCATCATGAGATCTCCCCTGATGCGCAGTTCCGGGTATGCGGAGCTATGCTGCGCGACGAATTTTTCATTTCTACGAGGTGCGTCACAGCCTGAAGAGCTGGTTTTTGCAGCCAAAAATATAGGCTTAACTGCACTTGGAGTGTGTGACCGCAATTCATTAGCTGGTGTTGTACGGGCTCATGTGGCTGCTGATACTGCGAAACTTCGCATGGTTACCGGGGTGCGCCTGTGTTTTGTAGATGGATCTCCTGAAATTCTGTGTTGGCCAGTTGACCGTCAGGCTTACGGCCGTCTGACAAAACTGCTGACTGTTGGCAAACGCAGGGCGCCGAAAGGAGAATGTCATTTACGCCTTGAGGACCTTTTGGCACAGGGAGCGGGGTTTATTGTTGCTCCTATTGTGAAACGGCTGAAGAATGAAGTCAGCCTTTTGAAACTTAGAGTGACATTAATAGCTTTATTCTCCGTTTTTGGGGAACAGGTTCGACTCGCCGTTGCTTTGACGTACGGTGCGAGTGACAGGCGTTTTTTGTTGCAAATGATGGAGCTTGCTAATGAATGCAATCTCCGCATTCTTGCAGTGAATGATGTACTTTACCATGAAGCTTGCCGACGCCCATTGCAGGACATTGTGAGTTGTATTCGTCTGCACGAAACATTGGAGAGTGCCGGCAGGAAACTGGAAGCTAATGCAGAACGATATCTGAAAACTTATGAGGAGATGGCGCATTTATTTCAGGATTGTCCTGAAGCTCTAACGGAGTCTATGAGGATTCTGGATGAGATCAATTTTAGACTTTCAGAATTGCAATATGACTATCCCAGGGAAAAAATAGCCTCAGGGTTGTCTCCTCAAGGCGAACTTGCACGATTGGCGGAGGAGGGCGCACAAAAACGATATCCTTATGGCATTCCTGACAATGTAAGAGCGTCCATCGCTTATGAGTTAAACCTGATTGAGGAACTTGATTATGCTCCATATTTTTTGACAGTTTACGATATTGTAGAGTTTGCCCGCTCCAGGGGCATTTTATGTCAGGGTCGAGGTTCGGCAGCGAATTCCGTGGTGTGTTTTTGCATTGGAATCACAGAGGTTGGCCCTGAGCACGCAGGCTTACTGTTTGAGCGATTTATCTCTGCTGAACGTAGAGAGCCTCCTGATATTGATGTTGATTTTGAGCATGAACGGCGAGAAGAGGTCATTCAATATATTTATAAGAAATATGGGAGAGAGCGAGCCGGGCTCGCAGCGACTGTGATCACATATCGATCTCGTTCTGCTTTACGTGAAGTTGCCAGGGTTTTTGGTTTGTCAGAGGATGCGGCAGGAGCACTGTCTGGCACGATCTGGGGCCGCTCATCGGGAGGGGGAAAAGCGGAACAGGTGCGCGCGGCTGGTTTAGATCCGCAGGAAGCTGTTGTAGCTCAGGTACTTAAATATGCTAGGGAGCTGATTGGCTTTCCACGCCACCTGTCTCAGCATGTTGGTGGCTTTGTCATTACTCATGGGCGGTTGGATGAGGTCGTTCCGGTGATGAATGCGGCGATGGCAGACCGGACTACCATTGAATGGGATAAGGATGACCTTGAAGCTCTTGGACTTTTGAAGATTGATGTGCTCGCTCTTGGAATGCTGACTGCTATTCGCAAAGCACTGGATTTATTGAGGGAAAATTATGATAGAGACCTATCGATAGCGACGCTTCCTCCCGAAGAAGGAGAAGTTTATGACATGATTTGTCGAGCTGATACCCTGGGGGTGTTTCAGATCGAGAGCCGGGCACAAATGAGCATGTTACCGAGGTTAAGGCCGCGTTCGTTTTATGACCTGGTAATCGAGGTCGCAATTGTGCGGCCTGGCCCAATTCAAGGTGATATGGTGCATCCATATTTGCGGCGAAGACAAAAAAAAGAGGCAATTAGCTATCCTAAGGAGGAACTGCGGGATGTGTTGGGTAAAACACTTGGAGTGCCGTTGTTTCAGGAACAGGCAATGAAAATTGCTATTGTCGCTGCTGGATTTACCCATGGGGAAGCTGACCGCTTGCGGCGGGCTATGGCAACTTTCCGCCGTGTCGGAACTATTAAGACGTTTCGGGAAAAAATGGTCGATGGTATGGTTGCTCGTGGTTACGAGAAAGACTTTGCAGAGCGGTGTTTTAAGCAGATCGAGGGGTTTGGTGAATATGGTTTCCCAGAGAGCCATGCCGCTAGCTTTGCGCTCCTGGTTTATGCCTCATGCTGGTTAAAGGCGCGGTATCCTGATGCGTTTTGTGCTGCCATGCTTAATTCTCAACCATTGGGATTTTATGCTCCGGCACAGTTGGTGCGAGATGCGCGCGAGCATGGTGTGGATGTGCGGGAGGTGGATATTAATCTCTCCGATTGGGATGTTGTTTTAGAACCTGATGTGCAGGCATGGCGGCGTTTGCATCCGCGACATAAAGAGATGCAGGGTACTATAAAGTCTGATCACGCTGTGCGGTTAGGCTTTAGAAATATCAAAGGCTTATCTGAAGCGGATATGAAGAAACTTGTAGCTGTACGCGGTCGTGGATATGATTCTGTGCGGGATCTCTGGCTGAGGACTGATTTGTCGCGTTCTGTTATTGCCAGGCTTGCTGAAGCGGATGCATTTCGATCATTAGGCCTGGATCGACGCGGTGCTCTATGGGCGGCACAAGGTTTAGAAGCTGGAGGCGCAGCCGAAAGACTACCTCTTTTCGATCGTGCCGACCTGCATGAGTTGCGGCAGGAACCCGATGTTCATTTGCCGCCAATGCTTCCGGGAGAGCACGTTATGGCTGACTATCAAAGCCTTACGCTCTCCTTAAAAGGGCACCCTGTCAGTTTCGTAAGGACGTCGCTTGCGCAGTTTTGCGTTGTTTTGTGTGATGATTTGAAAGATTTACGTGCTGGCTGCAAGGTTTCTGTAGCTGGACTCGTGCTTGTGCGACAGCGGCCGGGATCAGCGAAAGGAGTGATCTTCATGACGCTGGAGGATGAGAGTGGCATAGCTAATGTGATTGTCTGGCCTGACTGTTTTGAAAAGTATCGGGCACTGGTATTGGGAGCGCGATTTATCAAAGTCACCGGACGGCTTCAAAGTTCAGAAGGCGTCATTCATGTGGTTGCGGAGCACCTGGAAGACATGACAGATTTGCTCGGGCAACTTTCAGTTGCAAAGTTTGCTGATGCTGCCCTTGCCCACGCAGATGAAGTCCGTCGGCCAGTGATTGAGCTTGCGGCGAAAATACAACCTGGACGAGGTTTGGCGGAGTTAGTGCGGGACGTTCCAGAAGTGGCAAAAGATTATGCTGACCTTGCGCAAAAAGCGCGGCGCACTTTGCCAGGAGGGCGTAACTTTCACTAGGCTACTTACTCTGTTCGCAAAAGAAGAGGCTATTTGTAGTGTGAAGGGCTGACTGCGTGATACTCTAAGGATGGTTTAGGTCGCCGTGCAAGAGCGGAAAGCTAAAGGCTTATTCCGTGGAACTTCGTAATCGGTTTCGAGGGGGCTGGAAGGCACTATAGGAATTTCGGCGAAGCGGATGATTGCAGGTCCGGGCTATTTTTGGATGGAAACATGTCGGCTGGGGCGCATCGCATCAAGAGTGAAGAAGCTCGCTTCATGTTCCGGTTTGGAAAAGACAATGAAGCCGAAGCGCTTGTGCGGGAAGGTGCTGAGATTGTTGAACCTGGTGGTCGCCCTATGGGGGATTAGTGTTTGTAGCTGCTGATCTGTGTGATCAGATTGCTCTTTATCTGATCGCTTTCAATGTCAATGCCCGGATTTGTTGTGAGCTGTTGAGGTGGTCTGCAGTTGCGGAGCAAGAACTGCAGGCTAAGTGGCATTGAAAGTATGGTATCTGCTTGTGTTCTATGGACTGAGTTAAGAGCATTGCATTTGAGAGTTGATGAATTGGGCCTGCTGATAACGTTTCAATTTTATCGTTGGCTATTTTTATAAGCGCGGATCTTCGCATATCTGAGCATCACCCTTTAGTACGTTCCTGATTTCGTTGAAGGCACGTTTCATGGTTGTGCCCTTGACCCAGCCAACGACCAATAACCGCAATCCGGGGTTCTTGGGGTGTTTTCCAGCGATGACTTTAACAACCCAGTATCGCCGCCCTCCAAAACCTGGTTCGACTAGTTTGTAGGCGCGGAATTGCAAGTATTGTACTTCTGAGAGATTTTTTTCAGAAAAATTTTGTAATAGTTTTATGCAGTCCTGGTTGGGCTTGCTAATCAAGGCCAGAGAGCCATCATTCAAATGTAATTCCTTAGTAGATTCATAAATATCACATCCAGAACCTACAGTATTAGGTGTTGTCTGTATTAGTAAACGCCACTTCATAAACTCCAATTTGCTTATGTGAACTACGTTCATTTAAGAGTTCCCTGATAGATACTATTACCAATGTTGTATACATAAATGTGTGAATATTTAAAAATATTTTTTCTGATTTTAATAGATTTGAATGCAATCAGGCTTGCCTTAACTTTTTGGTTTTTCCGCTAAACCTTTACGTTAAGGCACCTTTTCCCTACGGAATGTGGTTGCTATGAAGTAACCTAAAGATGTGGGAAACTTATGCCGATACACAGAAGGCTCGCGATAATGTATGGAAATGACGTTCTGTCTTAATTGCACCTCAGGGTGATTCAATGAAAGTTCGGGCTGTTTTCGTTTTTCAGGAATGAAATAGCTGTATTCCGATTGTCCTGTACCT
>CANNAV010000164.1 GCA_947502585.1 uncultured Pseudovibrio sp. | reverse complement strand
CTGATGGTTTCCGGGGTTAATACTGAAGGAAGCAGGGAAATTCCTGGTGTGCGCATTGGTGACAGCGAATCCGAGGCGCTCGTTTCAGGGGGTGATCTGGCAACGTTGCCAGGTCCATTTGATGCGCAATATCCTCTCGTTTACGCCCTCTCGGCACAAGCAGGCTATGGCACAGGGGCTCAAGCGGATCTTTGGGGCAGATGACGCGGCTGATGCGCGTAAAAAAGCATCTGAACTGGCGGGGGAAATGGAGGGCAAGGCGGAGCGTGCCATAAGCTGCCTGGATGAAGGTCTTGAGGATGCCCTGGCCGTCTACGTACTGCCAGCCAAATATCGCAAACGCCTGCGAACATCTAACATGCAGGAGCGGCTCATTGAGGAGGTCAGGAGGCGGGAACGTGTTATTCGCATTTTTCCAAATGAAGCCTCGGCCCTACGCCTCATGGGAGCTCTCCTGGCTGAAATCCATGAAGACTGGCAGGCCCGCAAATACTTCGATATGGACGAATTTCATGAGTGGGTCGCGCTACGACAAGAGGAAAAAAAAGACAAAACCATCATCCAGATCTGATCAACCCGCCAAACCTGAAATCCGAATTTACAGCAGACCTGGGACTTGACCCTTGTCGGTAGAATGCAACATTGTGGTTCTCTTCCGTTTTGAGGTTGGGTTAGCACCAGCATCAAAACAGAGAACCACGATCTCGTTCAAGAGATTTTCCGCCCTCTTTCAGCTCTGCTGATTGGGGGCGGTGTCAGATCAAGTCGAGACTTCTACACTTTAAGCCTGAGTGAGGCTCTGCGTGTTCTGATAAAAGCTGAGTAGGCAAATCGGCAGGTGCGCATACAAGAGCTTGCAAACGCCGACTTCACTGCAAAAGCAGGGAACATCATCCTTGTTGGTGGGGCCGGAACAGGCAAGAGTCACTACGTTACTTCGCGGGTCTGCGAATGGAAGGCTCCGCTTTCAGAACCAATGGATTGAGCCCCTTTCCACCACCCTTCACAATATCAAACAGTTGCAACCGCATACGCGGCTCCCAAAAATCATTGATGTGTTTGGCAATGCCGGCCACAGCCTCTTCCTGCGGTTTATGCTTGAAGAAACCAGCAATCTGGTTTGCCATGTAGGTGAGCTTTTCCGGTGCCATACCCGAGCCTCCTCCCTTTTAAATTCTCTGTTTGATTGTAGCCGGACGACATGAACAACTCTGAAGTCAGACAATGCTCATGCAGCCCGGCATCAAATACATTCACTCTGCAGCTTCAATCCGGCGCGAACGGGCAGTGTGCTTCTGATACACTTCCTGCCAGTCAGTCTGACCGTTGGAAAGAGAAACCTGAACCGCTGTCACCTTGTATTCCGGACAGTTCGTCGCCCAATCAGAATAGTCAGTCGTTACCACGTTTGCCTGTGTCTCCGGATGGTGAAACGTTGTGTAAACAACGCCCGTCGAAACACGATCCGTCACATTCGCCCGCAAGCTGGTTTCGCCGGAACGGCTCATAAGTTTGAGCCAGTCACCATCTTTAATGCCCCGCACTTCAGCGTCATGCGGATGGATCTCCAGCATATCTTCCTCATGCCAGACCACATTGTCTGTGCGCCGTGTCTGGGCGCCAACATTGTACTGGCTCAGGATACGGCCCGTTGTCAGCAGCAGGGGGAAACGTGGCCCGGTCCTCTCATCCGTCGCAATATAGTCGGTACGAATGAAACGACCTTTGCCGCGAACAAACCCATCCAGATGCATGGTTGGCGTACCTTCCGGCATTTCATCGTTACACGGCCACTGAACAGAACCCTTCTCCTCCAGAAGGTCGTAAGTCACATTGGCAAAACCGGGAGTGGTTGCCGCAATCTCCTCCATAATTTGAGAAGGATGTGTGTAATTCCACTCCGCACCCATGGCATTGGCCAGTAACTGGGTCACTTCCCAATCCGCATAACCATTGCGCGGCGCCATCACTTTACGCACGCGGTTTATCCGACGCTCAGCATTGGTGAAGGTCCCGTCCTTCTCAAGGAAGGTAGACCCCGGCAGGAACACGTGCGCATAGTTCGCAGTCTCGTTCAAAAACAGGTCATGAACAATCACGCATTCCATGGCAGCAAGGCCAGCAGCAACGTGCCTGGTG
The DNA here is from genome assembly GCA_947502585.1 of uncultured Pseudovibrio sp. Classification (GTDB taxonomy): domain Bacteria; phylum Pseudomonadota; class Alphaproteobacteria; order Rhizobiales; family Stappiaceae; genus Pseudovibrio. The sequence continues at coordinate 5,359 of CANNAV010000164.1, read as the reverse complement.
TCAGGGTCAGACTGCAAGATGTCTTCACCCTGCACATAGATACCCCTGAACGTGCCCTCAACAGCCGCATCCAGCATATTCGGAATACGTAAGCCCGGCTCATCAGAGATGGTTACACCCCAGATTTGCTCATAGATATCACGCGCATCTGCATTTTTTACGTGGCGATACCCCGGCAGTTCGTGCGGGAAGGACCCCATATCACAAGCCCCCTGAACGTTGTTCTGACCACGCAGCGGGTTAACACCAACGCCTTTCCTGCCGATATTGCCAGTCAGCATGGCAAGGTTTGCAATGCCGATTACAGTCGTGGACCCCTGACTGTGTTCTGTTACGCCAAGACCATAATAGATCGCACCATTTCCGCCACGCGAATAAAGCCTTGCAGCGCCGCGCACTTCCTCAGCAGGAACACCTGTCAGCAACTCAGCCGCTTCCGGGCTGTTGGCAGGTTCAGATACGAACTCAACGTAGTCCTGAAACTCATCCATATCGCAGCGTTCACGAATGAAGGCCTCATCGAACAAGCCCTCAGTCACGATTACATGCGCCATGGCAGTCACAATCGCAACGTTTGTCCCCGGCAGCAGAGCCAGATGGTGTGAGGCTTTGATATGCGGAGACTTCACCAGATCAGTCCGGCGCGGATCAATCACGATCAGCTTTGCCCCCTGACGCAACCGCTTCTTCAGTCGGGAGCCGAAGACCGGATGACCATCCGTTGGATTGGCGCCAATAACCAGCACCACATCAGAATGCTCAACACTGTCAAAGTCCTGGGTCCCCGCAGAGGTGCCGAACGTTTGACCAAGGCCATAACCGGTAGGCGAATGACATACGCGTGCGCAGGTATCCGTGTTGTTGTTCTCAAATACTGCGCGGGTTAGCTTCTGGACGAGGAAAGTCTCTTCATTGGTACAGCGAGAGGACGTGATCACACCAACAGACTCTTTGCCGTACTGCTGCTGAATGCCCTTCATCTTGTTCGCTGCAAAGCTCAGAGCTTCATCCCATGAGACTACCTGCCATGGCAGATCAACGCTCTCACGAACCATCGGATTGAGGATACGGTCCTGGTGCGCAGCATATCCGTATGCAAAGCGACCCTTTACGCAGGAATGACCACGGTTCGCCTTGCCGTCCTTATACGGCACCATACGCACCAGCTCATCACCGCGCATCTCTGCCTTAAAGGAACAACCAACACCACAGTAAGCGCAGGTCGTCACAACAGAACGTTCCGGCTGCCCGATATCTATCACGGACTTTTCCTGAAGGGTCCCGGTTGGGCAAGCCTGAACACAGGCACCACAGGACACACACTCAGAATCAAGGAAACTCTCAGACATCCCGGCAGTTACCCGTGAGTCAAAGCCGCGCCCAGTAATGGTCAGCGCAAACGTACCCTGCACCTCCTCACAGGCACGAACACAGCGCGAGCAGACAATGCACTTGGCAGGATCGTAGGTGAAATAAGGATTGCTTTCGTCTTTTGGCTTCCAGCAGGCATTCACCTCACCGCCACCATCACGCACTTTAAAGTGGTTCTGCGCATCAGTGCCATAACGCACATCCCGCAGGCCAACCGCTCCGGCCATATCCTGCAGCTCACAGTCACCATTGGCAGCGCAAGTCAGACAGTCCAGCGGGTGGTCAGAGATATAAAGCTCCATTACACCGCGGCGCAGGCCTTTAAGGCGATCTGTCTGGGTCCGAACCTGCATTCCCTCTTCAACCAGTGTGGTACAGGAAGCTGGCGTTCCACGGCGGCCTTCAATTTCCACCAGACACAGGCGACAGGAGCCAAAGGCATCAACCATATCAGTCGCGCACAATTTGGGAACCTGAATGCCAGCTTCCCTGGAAGCGCGCATCACGGAGGTTCCCTCAGGCACGGTGACGTCAAAGCCATCTACGTTAATTTTTACGGTCTTTTCAGAAGTGGATTGAGGAGTACCGTAGTCTGTTTCTTTAATCAGGGTCACAAGGTCACTCCGCTGCGTCTGTTAATGGCTTTACGTGAAAATCCTGCGGAAAATGCGTTACAGAACTCATCACAGGATAAGGCACAAACCCACCGAGCGCGCACAGTGAGCCCATTTTCATGGTGTCACAAAGGTCAGTTAGCAGCTCAACCTGCTGTTCAGGCTGATCCCCTTTGGCAATCCGGTCCAGCACTTCCACACCGCGCACCGAACCAATGCGGCACGGCGTACACTTGCCGCAGCTCTCGATGGCGCAGAACTCCATGGCGAACCGTGCCTGTCTGAGCATATCGGTCGTGTCGTCAAACACCACGATCCCCGCATGTCCAATCATACCTTTGCGCGCTGTAAAGGCTTCATAGTCAAAAATAGTGTCAAACAGGGACGGCGGAAAATACGCACCCAGCGGCCCACCAACCTGAACCGCCTTCACCGGACGTCCGCTCAACGTACCGCCACCAATATCGTAAATCAGCTCGTTCAATGTGAGACCAAAAGCCGTCTCAAACAACCCACTGTTCCTGATATTACCAGTCAGCTGGATCGGAATAGTCCCGTGTGAGTGTCCAACGCCATAATCCCGGTAAAAGCGCGGACCGCGGTCCATGATGATCGGCACAGACGCCAGTGACATCACGTTGTTTACCACGGTCGGGCAACCAAACAGTCCTTCAATTGCAGGAAGCGGAGGTTTGGCCCGCACAACACCGCGTTTGCCTTCAAGACTGTTCAGCAGCGAGGTCTCCTCACCGCATATATATGCCCCGGCACCTACACGCACTTCCATGTCAAAAGCATGTGCAGAACCCATCACTGAACTGCCAAGTATGCCAGCGTCCCGTGCAATCTTAATTGCATCGCGCATAATAGCAACGGCATGCGGATATTCGGAGCGGGTGTAGATGTACCCCTTCGTCGCGCCAGTCGCGATACCGGCAATGGTCATCCCTTCGATGAGAACGAACGGATCGCCTTCCAGGATCATCCGGTCAGAGAACGTGCCACTATCGCCTTCATCTGCATTACAGACGATGTACTTCTGCTCACCCGGTGTCTTCAGCACTGTGTTCCACTTGATACCAGTCGGGAAACCTGCACCACCACGCCCGCGCAGACCACTGTCTGTTACGTCCTGCACGATCTGCGCAGGTGTCATCTCTAGCGCACGTTTCAAACCGAGGAAGCCATGATGCTTTTCATAATGCTCAAGGGAGAGCGGATCCGTAATGCCACAACGTGAGAAGGTCAGACGCGTCTGCCGCTTCAGATAAGGCATTTCCCCGGTCAGACCGTGACATAAAGTATGGTCGCCACCGTCCAGCAGGCCCGCATCCAGTAGTCCGGCCACATCAGATGGCTTCACCGGACCATAGGCAATGCGCCCCTGTTCAGTTTCAACCTCAACCAGCGGCTCCAGCCAGTGCATACCGCGAGATCCATTACGGACAATCTGCGCATCCACGTTGCGTGAGTGCAGTTCCTCAGCAAGCGTCTCAGCCACACGGTCTGCACCAACCGCCAATGCAGCAGCATCGCAAGGAACATAAAGGACCGCACCCATCACTTTACCTCCTCAACAAGCTTCAGCACAGCGTCGTCATCAAGGCGCCCATAAAGGTTGCCATCCATCATCGCAGCGGGTGCACATGAACACAGGCCAAGGCAATAGACTGGCTCCAGCGTCACCTTTCCGTCAGGAGTGGTTTCGTGCCACCTGATCCCAAGACCTCTTTGAATATCGTCGGCAAGTTTTTCGCCGCCCATCGACTGACAGGCCTCAGCTCGACAGACTTTCAGCACATGGCGCCCGGCAGGCTCCTTGCGAAAGTCGTGATAAAAACTCATCGCTCCGTGCACTTCAGCACGGCTCAGGTTCAACCGGTCTGCGATCTGTAAAAGCGCATTCCCGGGAACGTAGCCAAACCTCTCCTGCACATCGTGCAGGATTGGCAGAAGCGGCCCTTCCTGATGTTCGTGTACATCAATAATCGCAGCCGTTTCTTTTTCTGTTTCCTGCGAATGCGTCTGCAAGGCCATAAAATCCTCCCCCCCTCGCACGTCAATACATCGAATTGGCATAATATGTCGCAGGCAATCAATATGATATATCCGTCGGGCGATTGCACATCTCTATCGATGAAATCACGTAGAGAGTTCTTTGCAATGCGAAACTTTGTTAACTCTCTTCAGGAAGGTATCCAGAATCGGTGCCCGGGGCTCCCGCTGCGTCGCAATCAGTCCAACCATAATACTGGCATAACCATCAAGGATCGGAATGATTTCGAGATGATCAGAGGCAATCGTGTGCGCCACAGCCTGTGGGATAATCGTACCCCATCGTCCTGTACGCACATGCGCCAACAAGCACATGATGGAATCGGACTGCAGTACGGGCTTTGCCACCACATCAACATCATGAAGGATATTGTTGATGATACGCCGGCATTGCATGTCGCTGGTCAGCAAGCACAGCGGAACCCTGCTCACATCTTCCAGTGTGGCATGTTCCCGGCCAGAGAGCGGTCCACCTTCTGCCACAACAAAGCAATAGCGCTCCCGGTAAAGCGGAATTTGCAAGACCCGCCCTAAAGGTTCGTTGTCCAGATAGGTCAGCCCAACATCGATCTCCAGATTTTCCAGCTGTGCCAGAATTTCAGAGGACGGACGCGAGAACACCGCAAAATCAACATTCGGGTTTTCTTCACTAAAGCATGTGGTGAGTTCAGGAACATATGTCAGGGCAGTCGGGATGGAGGCAATCCGCAGCGTACCTGACTGACCGTCACTGACCGCCTTAAGCTCCTGCTTCATGGTCCGCGTATCTGCAACAAGCTTACGCGCCCATTCCAGCACATGCTCTCCTTCAGGTGTCAGCCCATGAAAACGTGAGCCACGCAGAACCAGCAGAGCACCCAATTGTTCCTCAAGATGTTTGATATTGGCCGAAAGCGTCGGTTGCGTCACAGCACATTCGTCCGCTGCCTTCCCAAAATGCTTTTCACGCGCCAGCGCAATAAACATCTCCAGCTTGTCGATCATGGGCTTTCCTCGCAAACGTTCCCGCAACAACATCCATCAACAGGCGTCAGTCTGTCAGATCCGGACCAATCAGGATTGCTCATATCCTTCCTGCAAGCAATCATACAGATGTTTTCTTAGCCCTGAACTAGCATATTCCGAGAAACAACGGGAATGCGCAACGTCAAGAATACGGCGCGACCGACAGGGTGATTCAATGAAAGTGCGGGCTGTTTTCGTTTGTCAGGAATGATATAGCTGCATTCCGATTGTCCTGTACTGTCAATCAGCATTGAAAATTGACCCACCTTTTGCATCCAAAACTGACCCACCCTGTGGGCGAAAAAGGCCCTGTC
>CANNAV010000163.1 GCA_947502585.1 uncultured Pseudovibrio sp. | reverse complement strand
AGGACAAAAACTACATCTAGATCTGATCAACCCGCCAAACCTGAAATCCGAATTTACAGCAGACCTGGGACTTGACCTCATTGGATCGGTGTGATTAGGGTTCAGGGCGTAGTTGCGTGCTGAATTCTGGTTAATCCGGATAGCTTGATATCCCGTATTGTTGAATTTTCACAGGCTAATAGAACCTGGAGACAATGGGACCTACGAAAGTTCGAAGCATATTCGCTAGACGCCCTGTCGGTAGCTGCCCATAATACGCCACAAGAGTTGGGTACGTGATTACCCGTGGAGGAATTGGGGAGATTGACCATGACTGGTAATATATATCCAGTACCGGCTGAAATTGCTGACAAAGCCCTGCTCAACAACGAGCAGTACCTGGAAATGTATAAAAAATCCGTAGAAGATCCCGACGGGTTCTGGGGGGAACACGGAAAACGGATTGACTGGATTAAGCCTTATTCCAAAGTTAAAAACACCTCCTTCGACTACCAAAATGTTTCCATCAAATGGTTTGAAGACGGCACACTGAATGTAGCAGCCAACTGCATTGACCGCCATCTGGCAGAGCGCGGCGATCAGCCTGCAATCATCTGGGAAGGTGATGAGCCGGATCAAAGCAAGGTAATCACCTACAAGCAGTTATCTGAAGAAGTAAATCGTTTTGCAAACGTAATGCTTGCCAATGGCGTGCAAAAAGGTGATCGCATCACCGTTTATATGCCAATGATCCCTGAGGCAGCCTACGCAATGCTCGCGTGTGCCCGGATCGGTGCAGTTCATTCTGTTGTGTTTGGCGGTTTTTCACCTGACAGCCTGGCCGGACGTATCGAAGACTGCAAATCGCGCTATGTCATCACAGCTGATGAAGGTGTCCGCGGTGGCAGAACGGTGCCTTTGAAAGAGAACACTGACCGCGCAATTGAAAAATGCGGCAATGTCGACAAGGTCTTCGTTGTGAAACGTACCGGCGGCAGCGTCAACATGACGGATGGTCGCGATCTTTGGTATCACGAAGAAACCGAAAGAGCTTCTGCAGATTGCCCGCCAGCAGAAATGAGCGCTGAAGACCCACTCTTCGTTCTCTACACTTCTGGCTCAACAGGTCAGCCAAAAGGGGTGATGCATACGTCCGGTGGTTACCTCGTTTATGCCTCTATGACGCATCAATACGTTTTCGACTACCGCCCCGGTGAGGTTTATTGGTGTACAGCTGATGTTGGCTGGGTCACTGGCCACAGTTATATCCTCTATGGTCCACTGGCAAACGGCGCGACAACACTGATGTTTGAGGGTGTTCCAACCTACCCTACGGCAGGTCGATTCTGGGAAGTCTGCGACAAACACAGCGTCAGTATCTTTTACACTGCGCCAACCGCAATTCGCGCATTGATGGGTGCTGGTGATGGCTATGTAGCCAGCACATCCCGTAAATCTCTTCGTATTCTTGGGTCCGTAGGCGAACCGATTAATCCCGAGGCATGGTTATGGTACAACAACGTGGTCGGTGAACAGCGTTGCCCAATCGTTGATACGTGGTGGCAAACCGAAACCGGTGGCATATTGATCACACCACTGCCAGGTGCCACCGATCTCAAACCAGGCTCTGCGACCCGCCCATTCTTCGGTATTCAGCCGGCCATTGTTGACGCTGAAGGCAAATTCCAGGAAGGCGCAGCTGAAGGCAACCTTGTCATAACAGACAGTTGGCCAGGGCAGATGCGCACTATCTATGGAGATCATGAGCGCTTTGTCCAGACATACTTTACCACCTATAAAGGGTTCTACTTCACTGGTGACGGCTGTCGTCGTGATGAAGATGGATACTACTGGATCACAGGCCGTGTTGATGACGTGATCAACGTTTCTGGTCACCGCATGGGGACGGCAGAAGTTGAAAGTGCCCTTGTCGCCCATCCAGATGTCTCAGAAGCTGCTGTCGTTGGCTACCCTCATGATGTCAAAGGACAAGGCATCTATGCCTATGTCACCCTCATGGAAGGTCTGCAGCCATCTGAAGACCTGAAGAAGAAGCTGGTCAAGCATGTTCGGGCTGAAATCGGTCCAATTGCATCCCCGGACCTCATCCAGTTCGCACCCGGTCTGCCTAAAACACGCAGCGGCAAAATCATGCGCCGAATCCTCCGCAAAATTGCAGAGGACAGCTTCGACAATCTGGGCGACACTTCAACCCTCGCCGACCCGGCAGTCGTCGGCGACCTGATCGATAACCGCCAGAACAAAGCTGAAACCGTCTAAATACAGCTTGTTAAATGAACACGAGAGCGAAACCCCGCCAGACCGATGGGGTTTTTTTCTGATACCGCTATTCTATAGAACTACTCAGATAAATATATCTTCTTGATATCGTTAGCGATACTGGAAAATGCTCTGATCAGGTCACTTTGGCTTATCGCATAATAGAATGTACTCTCAGAAGACGCGCATTCCTCCATGATCTCCTTGCCATTGTTGCGGCTCCCGTAGAATACTGTATAAATGATTATGCCTTCTTCTTTCATATTCGCGCAAAGCTTAGAAGCAGTTTTAAAAGGCACACCATCCAATTCACCGTCAATTCTGAAACGCCATTTCACTTTACTGGCAATTAACTTGTGGTCAGCCTCGTCAAGTTTACCACCTGCCATCGGATCCTGAGTATTCTGTACATCACCCTTATCCTCTAGAATCTTCACAAGCTGTTTCTCTGCTTCTGTGTAATCTGCTGAATAATATCTGTTAAATTCTCCGTCTGTCATCAAAACAGCATATTTTCTAACGCCGTTTTTGCCATATTCCTCTGGCGCAGCGGTCCAAAAGTCCCTCCACTCAGGCGACAGTGTATACCACCCCCATGCTATACCTATTTGCCCGGCAGTTCCGCCTCTGGCACTCAGAGCCTTAATCGAACTTTCAATTTTTGTCCTGTCAGATGTCAGCGGTACCATCTGAGCTTTAGCACACCTGTTTTTGTTGGTTCCAATATAGTCGACACGTTCATCATCATCTTCATCTTCGTAGTCGTGATTTTTGCCGCTGTATTTCAAATCCCCAACACGGGCATGTACACAACCATAAGCATTTTTCTCAAATGTTGCCTTTTCCGCCAGAGTCTTGCTCAGCTTCACTCCTTCACTATAGGGAACATAAGAGATCCTGACCCTATTCTTCAGCTTGGCATTATCCGCTGGCAACAGCGTATCAAGCAAATTCATAGAAGCTTTCCTGAGTGACTGGACCGATCCGCTCATAGATCCGGTAACATCCACAACAACAGCTACTTCTACCTTAGTTTTTGGAAAGCGAGCCGTGGAGCTGCTTGCAACGGTAAACTCTTCTAAATTACCTGCTTCAGAACTAATAAGCTTCAAAATGGGCAAAAATTTAGTTTTGATTGTTGCTGTTGCTGTTGCTGATACTGTGTCTCCCTTCGTGTCATATAAAACAACAGGCTTTGTATGATCGACATCATGACCAATTGAGTTTTTCAGATTTTGCTCAAAGTACTGTCCGATTAAGTTATTCACTTGCGTTGTAGTAAGTTCTGTAGTTGATAATTTGTTTGCAGCTGCAAGCACTGCCGCATCCAGTGCCTGGTTCACTGCGCGGCGGGTATTAAACCCCATACCAAAATCAATCGCCATACCAGCAAAAACAATCAGTAAGACCATGAGCACCGCGACAAGCACCGCGACTACACCGTCTTCGGAACGTTTGAATTTCTTGAATAGTGCTGAGTTTTGTCTGAAATTACCCACCGAGATGCCCACCATCGACGCCATGAAATTATGACCTAGTATAATCTAAGGGTAGTATCCTTGGTATAAATCACTCAACTTTGCCGAAAGTTTCAGGGCTAATGGCTAACAGAATATTAACTGCAATTCACGGCTCAAGCTCGCTGTCCCAATAAAGAAAATCTAACCAGCTTTCGTGGAGGTAATTAGGCGGGAACAAGCGGCCGTTGTTATGCAGGTCATGCACACGTGGAATGAATGGCATTTGCATGGGCCGCATGTTCAGTTCCTGCCAAGATTTATTTGCCTTGCGCAAGTTGCATGGAGAGCAGGCCGTAATCACATTACCCCAGGTTGTCAGTCCGCCCTTACTGCGAGGGATGAGGTGATCAAAAGTCAGGTCCTCCAGAGACCCGCAATACTGACATTGAAATCTGTCTCTCAGGAATACGTTAAACCGTGTAAAAGCCGGATTCCTCTCCATCTCTACATAGGACTTTAGTGCGACCACGCTGGGGAGCTGAAACTCAAGGCTTGGGCTTCTCACAACCTGATCATATTCAGAAACGATATTAACCCGATCCGAAAACACAGCCTTCACGGTTTCCTGCCACCCCCATAGGGACAAGGGATAGTAAGACAAAGGCCGATAATCTGCATTCAACACAAGCGCCGGGAATGCGCCTTCTGAAACAACTGCGTTCACAACATGCTCCCGAGTCTCACTCAAAGCACAAGCGCCTGAGCGGAAATCATCTTGAGATGTTTTGATATTGTAGTCAGCAAATGACGGCAATGTGAAGTCTGTCGCGCACCCTACCCTGAGGAAATAGAAGCACAGGCAAAGCACGGCAACATAAAATACCTATATATCAAGTAATTATGTCTTCACGACACACTTTGTCGCAATGTTATTCTTGAACTAAAAAAGCGGGAATAGTCACCTGCACCCGCTCATTTACAAAATTTACTATGATTATTTCCAGTGCCTGACATCAACAAAGTGCCCTGCTATCGCTGCAGCTGCTGCCATACCTGGAGAAACAAGGTGCGTACGCCCCTTGAAACCCTGGCGGCCCTCAAAGTTGCGGTTGGACGTTGAGGCACAACGCTCGCCCGGCTTCAACTTATCAGCATTCATGGCCAGACACATGGAACAACCTGGTTCACGCCATTCGAACCCGGCATCTCTGAAGATCTCATCCAGACCTTCCGCCTCAGCCTGTGCTTTTACCAGACCGGAACCAGGTACGATCATCGCGCTGACAGTATCCGCAACCTTTTTGCCTTTAACAACGGCAGCAGCTTCTCGCAAATCCTCAATACGTCCGTTGGTGCAGGAACCAACAAACACGCGGTCAACCCTGATATCAGTAATTTTCTGTCCTGCTTCAACCCCCATGTACTCAAGAGCACGTTTTTTGGAGGCACGGCGATTTTCATCTTCGATATCAGCGGGGTCAGGAACAACGCCGGTGACAGAAACGACGTCCTCAGGAGAAGATCCCCAGGTCACGATTGGAGGCAGGTTAGCTGCATCCAGAACGACTTCCTTATCAAACTCCGCATTATCATCGGTGAACAAAGTTTCCCAGTACGCCTGTGCCTGCTCCCATGCACCGCCTTTTGGTGATTTAGGACGCCCTTTCAAATATTCAAAAGTCTTCTCATCCGGCGCAATCAGACCGCCACGCGCACCAGCTTCAATGGACATATTGCAGACGGTCATACGACCTTCCATGGACAGGTTACGGATCGCCTCCCCAGCGTATTCAATCACGTAACCGGTGCCACCAGCAGTCCCCAGCTCTCCGATGATAGCCAGCACAATATCTTTCGCTGTCACACCATCTGGCAACTGACCATTCACGGTCACACGCAGGTTCTTAGCCTTCTTCTGAATCAGCGTCTGTGTCGCCAGAACATGCTCAACCTCAGAAGTACCTATACCATGTGCAAGAGAACCAAAGGCACCATGCGTGGATGTATGACTGTCACCACAAACAATAGTCATGCCTGGCAGTGTAAAGCCCTGCTCAGGCCCAACGATGTGCACAACGCCCTGACGCTGATCAAGCTCAGAATAGTATTCAACACCAAACTCCTCAGCATTTTTTGCAAGCGTATCAACCTGCAACGCGCTTTCAGGATCATCAATGCCTTTGGAGCGGTCAGTGGTAGGAACGTTATGATCAACAACAGCCAGTGTACGCTTAGGATGGCGCACCTGACGACCCGCCATACGCAGGCCTTCAAATGCCTGCGGGCTGGTAACTTCGTGTACCAGGTGGCGGTCAATGTAAAGCAGGCAAGTACCATCTTCCTGTGTGCTGACAACGTGGTGATCCCAGATTTTATCGTAAAGAGTTTTGGCTTGCGACATTGCGTTGTCTCCTGGAAACGATTGATCCTTGTTTCTGACCCGGATCTGATCGCACCTGCCAAGCGCTCAGGATCCGGGATGACGGGATCATTCACTTATTACCTGCAGCTCTCTGCTGCCGCATAAATTTTGAAAATGCGGAAGCAACAATAACCAAAACTCCCGCACTACTGGCTTTATTAATCGGGGCGGACCGCAAAAATATCAAGCTTTTTTGCCTTGAGATTCTCTCAAGACCAAAAAGGTAATGACAGCAAGTCAGACGCAGGAAAATAAGCCCTTTAATGCGATCAGAACCCTGTGACCTAACATATATTTCTATGAGCAAAAGTTCTGGCGGGCATAAAAATCGGATCGGGAATCCCGAGCACCCTAACCCGCTGCCAACAATGAGAGTACTTCCATTTTCCTCAAAAGCACCCTTCGCAAACTTCCGGTCAAGCCGGGATGGTATTGTCAAGGCACCAATAAACGGCAAGCGAACCTGCCCTCCGTGCGTATGCCCACTCACAGTCAAATCTACGAATTTCTGAGCTTCAGGAAAGATGTCCGGCTCATGGGCGAGTAAAATCCGCGGGGCATTGTCATCTTTAACCTGACTTAAAGCCACCTCAAGATCATCGCGGCGTCCCGTCCCGTGCAACTGGCAGGCCTCGCCATACTGATCGTCCAGCCCCAGGATCCAGAAATTAGAGTTGCCCCGCGCAGATATACGCTTAGCCCTGTTTTCAAGAACAGTTACTCCGGAAGCTTCCAATGCCTCCCTGGCATCCTCACCCCCCTCAAGCCAATCATGTACCCAGCACACCAAACGCTCCCAGAGGCGCCTTCAAATGCTGCATAGGCCATGCCCATTCAACAGCAGAGGCTAACGGTTTTGCAAATGGTGGGTGCATTGCTGTGTGATAGTCGCCCAGAAGTGCAACAAGATCAGGCTCCAGGCTGTTCACCTGTTTTACAATGCGCATAATCCGTTCAGGCCGCATCCATGGCCAACATGCATGCAGATCAGTCATAACAACAATCAGTATTGGTTTTTGGCCAGAAGCTTCAGGAGAGACGACAATTTTATGCCTGGTAATTCTCGGTGGCAGCCAAGGCTCTACAAATACGGCATAGATACCTAGTAACACAATGAAAATGATGAATGCGATCATCATTCTTTTCCTGGCCCCCTGCTCATCACATATGTCAGGATCAACCTAACCGACTTAGGTCTGTTGTATTCTGACAATCCTCCAGAATATACGCCGTGTCATTGAGAATCCGGATTTATCTTGACGACTTGCTCCAAATAGATTCTTTTTTGGTCATGATTTGCTGTAAATTTTTATCATCGACCGATCGTGTTGAATTAGAGCGCTGCGTTCGCCGTCATCGGGAAGA
>CANNAV010000162.1 GCA_947502585.1 uncultured Pseudovibrio sp. | reverse complement strand
GAAACAGGGCGGATCAAAACAATTGCATCACGGGACTGGGCAATAACAGGTCAATGATTATGCAGATTGGTATTAGAGCACCCGGCGAAATAATGAGTATGCTTCAGCAGACTTGCGCACGGGCATTAAAATACGTTAAGGCCAACTGAGAGTAATAAGCCAGAGGGCCTTTCGCATGTATTTTGTGTCTGAACCAGATATGATGCGCATCCTCGATTATTCTTTCTCTGGCATCATGGCGGCTTTCGCGGTGAAACTACCCGGCGTACGCTCCACCGCTTAAGATCACCAATTATGTGTGCGCCAGCTCATTTCATAGCGCACATGGCTCTATCTATTTGAGGTTAGTCCATGACCGAACATTTGTACCGGGAAGACGCTTACCTGCGCAGCAGCGAGGCGGTTATAAACGAAATCACACCGGAAGGCGGCATCATTCCGGACCGGACCTGCTTTTACCCCAATGGCGGCGGCCAGCCAGGTGATTGCGGATTCCTTGAGCTGGAAGGTGACACCCGCATTCCAATCGCAACAGCTGTTTATTCCAAAGACCGCAGCCAGATTGTGCATATACCAGCTGAGGGCACCCAGCTTCCGGCGAGACTTACCAGTGGTGCAAAGATTACCACTCACATAGACTGGGAAACCCGCTACAGGCGCATGCGTGTGCACACAGCGCTGCACCTTCTCTCCGTTGTCCTGCCCTTCCCGGTTACAGGCGGTCAGATCAGCGACGGCACAGGCCGTCTGGACTTTGACATTCCCGAATCTGCACTGGACAAGGAAGAGCTGTCAGGAAAGCTTCAGGAGCTCATTGCAGGCGATTATGCCGTGACCCAGGAATGGATTACAGACGATGAACTGAACGCCAATCCTGGCCTTGTAAAAACCATGAGCGTAAAACCACCTATGGGCAGCGGACGGGTAAGACTGATAAGAATTGGGGAAGATGTTGATTTGCAGCCATGCGGCGGAACGCACGTGTCTCAAACCGCACAGATTGGAAAAGCTGTAATCACTAAAATTGAGAAAAAAGGCCGTCAGAACAGACGCGTCCGTATCCGGTTGGAGGACTAAAACATGGCACAGGACCCGATTATTTCGACAAGCTGGCTCAAAGACCACCTTGATGCTCCCGATGTCGTTATCATTGATTCTTCCTGGTATCTGCCTGCCATGGAGCGCGATGCCAAAACCGAATACAGCCAGGAGCATATTCCAGGTGCACTGTTCATGGACATTGATGCAGTGTCCGACCAGAACTCTCCACTCCCACACATGATGCCGGACCCGCACATGTTCTCCTCCCAAATGCGTAAGATGGGAATTGGCGACGGCCAGACCATCGTTGTCTACGATGGCATGGGCATTTTCTCCGCCGCACGCGTCTGGTGGATGTTCCGCGCCTTTGGGGTGAAGAGCGTCTTCGTGCTGGACGGTGGCTTGCCTGCGTGGAAGGAAGAAGGATATCCGGTCTCCGGCGAAGTGCCTGCCCGCATGGAGCGCCACTTCACAGCCATACTGAACAACGACATGGTACGCAGCCTCAATGAGGTGCAGGACGCCCTGGAGACCAGCAGTCACCTCGTGCTCGACGCACGCGCACCAGAGCGCTTCAAAGGACTGGCACCGGAGCCACGCGAAAGTGTGCGTGCTGGTCACATGCCAGGCGCCCTGAACCTGCCATTTGGCCTGCTGCTGAACGACGGCAAGCTGCGCTCTAAGGAAGACCTGCAGAACATCTTTGCGCAGGCTGGCGTCGATGCATCCACTCCGGTGATCACCTCTTGTGGTTCTGGCGTGACAGCTGCTGTCATCAATCTGGCCTTAGTGCAAGCAGGCTTCACCAAGAATGCGCTTTACGATGGCTCGTGGACCGAATGGGGCTCAAGCTCAAAGACCGAAGTCATCAGCGAACCAGCCTGAGTTAAACCAGAATATCATTCGCAATGAAGCCCTGCAAGGCACTGACTTGGAGGGCTTTTCTTTAGGCTACAGCCAACTCATCCTGTCGCGCAACTGCGTCCTGTTTGCCAAGCTCAGTGATTTCAGCAATCCATGCAGCGCGCTCGTCCTCACCCGCCAGATAGGTTGGCGAGAACATCTTGAAGCTGTGCTCCTCAAACCCGATGAAGTCCAGAATCTGACGTCCCATCACCTTGTCATGCGCACAGTCATAAAGCTCTTCATAATAATGCGCGGCTGTATCACTGGTGATGATCACACGTGCGCTACGGCCTTTGAACAGTTTGGCAGGCAACTCTTCCCCTTCCAAAATCTGGAAGGCAACACCCGGCAGCAGGGCCCGGTCCAGCAGCCCCTTCATCGGCCCCGGCATACCGCCCCACCACAGCGGATAAATTGGCGTCCAATGACTGCACCATTTCAGTTTCTCCTGAAAAGCAGCCACATCCGGTTCTAGCACCTGATCTCCTTTGAAATCACCTGAGAACAGCGCACTTTCAAAGGTCATAGTGCTCAGGTTCATCACGCGAACCTCCGCCCCGGATTGACGTGCAGCTTCGGCGTATGTTTCAGCCAGCGCATGCCCAAGACGATCCTCTCCGAGATGACCGCTAAACACAAAAATTCTGTTTGTCATGGAAACTCCATTTATTTGACTGCGGTCAACTTATTTTCAAAATATGACTGGAGTCAATTTATTTTTTTGACCATAGTCATATTATTCAGATTGAGGGAACCATGCTTCAGGGCAAACAAAAACGAGCACAGGAAACCCGTCAGCGCATTTTGGTGGCGGCAACGAGCCTGTTCAATGAAGGCAATTTCAATGCAGTCAGCACAGGGAGCATTGCCGAGCAAGCCAACGTTTCCAAAGGCACACTCTTCGCCCACTTCGGCGACAAGCTGGGACTGTTTGCTGAGATCGGCCTGAAGGAGCTGAAAGCCTGCGTGGACAGTCTTCACAAGGCAGCAGGAAGCAGCTCCCTCAATGGGCGGGATGTATTGAATCAATCTCTCATGGGAATTCTGGAATACTTTGAAAAACAACCAGAATTCCTGCGCATCTTCATCGATGTAGCTGGTTGGGAAAAAGGCACCAGAGCAGAAAACTTCATCAATGTCGCAATCAGCATTGATGCGCTCTTTCAAGCAAGCGTTGAAAAGGGCCAGCAGGATAAATCTATCCGAGCAATTGATCCAAGACTCGGTGCAGTCTCCGTCCGCGCTTTCATGATCCACGTCGCAATTGGCCGTGTCTGCGGCGAATACAAAGACACGCAACAGCAGCACGCCGAAGTTCAAAAGCTGCTCTCACTGGTGCTTTAGGCGGCGCTATATGCCGTAGATATCAAACGCAGTCTTCGGCGCTTTGCCACCTGTCAGCTTGGTCAACACATAAGGCCGCGTGCCTTTCAGGTGGTCCGCAGTTTCAAACTCCAACGCTTCAATCACCCCATCACGCGGATGCTTCTGCATGATTTCATCCACACTGGACTTGGCAAGACGGCGATGCCCTGCCCCCAAACAGATCATACATTGCCCCCCATGCGCCCGCGCCGACACATAGGCATTCAGATGCAGCGCTATCGCGTCGCCAACCATATGCACTGTATCACTGTCATGTCCGCAAGCTGATAAATGATGGCAGGCCACCTCCGCCCCCGAGATAGCAAAGCAGCACTCATGCACATGGATCTCACGATTGTTGATCAGCCCACTGTCATGCAAAATAGCTGCTGAAAACAAAAGCTCCCGATCAAACGACACACCCGCATACTCCCCCCAGCAGCACGCCAAACAGATAAGTCCGCCAGCTGTGATGCAACAATCTCGTATCATGCGTCTCAACAGAAAAGTCCAAACTATCACGCACCAGCGTTGTATTGGCAGGCAGCAAAGCCTCCAGCTCCACTGACAACGGCTGCAACAAGCCCAACCGATCCTTAAGCCCATCCCCCAGTTCAATCAGTTGCGTACGAGCCAGATTGCCAACCAGTTTAAGGTGCTCCAACGGCGTCAACCGCCCTTTGCTGTACGCCCCTTCACGCATTCCCCAGTTCAAGCTTCCCATCACCTGCGCAGAGGCTCTACAATCCTTTGCCGATACAGACATAACTCACTCTTCCAAAGACAAAAGTGATTATGTACCGTATCGCATCAATATTTGGAGCTCAATATTTTTATGCTAAGTATACTCAGCTCCTCTGAAAACCCGATTGTTTAGTGAAGAGTGGTTTCGTAAATATTAGGCGTATTGGCCAAGAAAGTTACATTACACTTTTCGGGTTTTGGAGGGGCGGGACTATAGTACATAAATGAGTACATCACGAACACGCGGGCGCCCGCGCCTCTTTGACAAAGATGCCGCACTGACCACAATTCAGCGAATTTTCTGGGAAAACGGCTACTCCGCAACCAGCCTGGACCAGATCTCCGCAGAGACCAAAATCAACCGCCCAAGCCTTTACGCAACTTTCGGCTCCAAGAAGGACATGTACATCAAGTACCTGGAGCACTTTGCCGAGATGATGGGCAAGCGCACCGAGGCAGCCATCTTGTCCGAGACAGATATCTCGCGGGGGCTGGAAAAGGTCTTCATGCAGGCCATGGAGATCTACCGACCCAAAGCATCAAAGAGTGATGGCAGCCCGATGGGCTGCTTCGTCACCTGCACAGCCCCGTCCGAAGCAGGCGCAGATGAAGAGATCAAAAAAGTCCTGAAAATGGTCCTCGACCGGATCGACCAGATCATGCCCGAAACAGTTGAGACCGCGATCAAAGGCCAGAAAAGCCAGCCATGACAATCCGCTGAAATGACCGGTCACCTGCTGAGCGGCCTGTCTCTGCGCGCGCTCCGGCACGCCGCGGGGCGAACTGAAGCTCACAGCAAAGGCAGGCATCTCACAAATCCTTGCATGACGCTCACAGGCAAGCGCAACACCCAACGCCGTACATCAACAAACAAAGAAAGCATCGGCCTTCTAAACCGATGCTCTCACTTCAACTCACCCAAACTGATCAGGTCATGGCATTTTGCACGACAAGTGCCTGATCAATAGCAGCTTTGAACCGGCTCGCCACCTTTGCAAATCCATCAGACGTGCCGTGGATCTCGTCCACCCAGTCCGTCAGTTCCGGCATGGCTCCCCGGCAATCAACCACGATTACGTTTGCATCCCTCGTAGCCAAGCCATTAAGCATGTTATAAAGCTCATCCAGCATCGCACTGATGATCTTACGACCAAGAACGCCTGGAATATTGCGATCTGACAGCGGCTCACCCAGCCACTCATCTTGTGCAGCATGTACCGGATCGCGAGTATCCCCCTCCCATTTATAGGGGAATGCATAATCGTAGCCATGCACGAAGACAGGCATCTCCTGCAGCTCGGCAACACCGCGTATATCGCTGATCACCCGCTCATAAGCCCCTTTGAGGAAAGCAAGTTTCTCATCAAACAGCACGCGGTCGATATGCCCCTCCACATCAGTGATATTGCCGTTAAAGTCTTTCAGGAGATCAAAGAGCACCGCATCTCCCGTATCCGGATCTTCACCAATAACGTCATTCCCGGCAGCAGAAAACAGGAACCCGGAGACCTGATCCTTGTACTCACGCAGCGCAGACAGATATTCCCGGCGACGCGCCCGGTTCGCCCCATACACCATGTTTTGTGCCGTATCCCCGGCAGCGTCTAAGGAGTATATGTTGAAGTGCTCACTCAGATGATCAATCACGTCATCAATCAGGATCGGAAACTGGAACCAGCTGTCCCCTTCTGAAATCAGCATAGGCCGCTCTGGATGATCCCTAAGCGCATCCTTGAAGCGCCAGTATCGCCGAATACGAGAAGCCCAGTTACCTATCTGAAGCGCATTCTCAAACTCCTGATCAACCTCAGACATCTGCACCATGTCGGGCTTCACCCGAAGCTGTATGTCAAATGCGCCTGAGTGCTCAACCACATCGCAGTATTCCAGAAGTCGTTTCTCCGGGATACTCGGATCCCGAACAATCTTCAAAAATTCATCATATGTAATTTTCATAGTATTCCCCCTCCTAGATTTACAGGTAAACTTTACACAAGAGGTGAGTCTATGATTAATATTGCCATATACATATAACAATTTAAAGGTACATTTCATGCCCCTTAAATTACATAATTTAAACAGCGTATTGCATGAAAAGGCGACCAGGAGAGTGCAAAGCCGTCTGGGGGAGCTAAACAGGACACGCAGCGCAATTCTCGCAGGGGCACAAGCAGAGACAGATAGCCGGGAACGCCTGAAACTCTATCAGAAAAGGCAGGCTATGCTCGCCCTGTCAGAAGGTCATGCCATCTCTGCACAGCCCTCAATCTTTGAGGAAGACACGCAAGATTTCTCAAGGCTCGGCAGGGAAGCTTTAATCGGCACGAGCAACGACCTCCTCCCCATAGAGTTCTTTGAGTACGGCCTTTATGCTGCTCGCTCAGTTGGCAGAATTGAGCATGTTGAAGGGCTTAGGTTCGGCACCGGCTTTCTGGTCGGGCACGGTCTAATCATGACGAACCATCATGTTTTGCCAAATGAGCACGAAGCTCGCCAGCACTTCTTCGAGCTGGGAGCAGAGGCAAACCGCATCGGCAACCAGACGCCCTCGAAAATCTGCTCCATTGAGCCAGACCGCTTTTTCTGGGCCAATGAAGAACTGGACATCGCAATTACGGCTGTCGTGGACGAAGACCCGAGCTTCATTCCACTGGACCACTATGGCTGGCACGTCCTGATCCGCCAGCAAGGCAAAATCAAGAAGGGAGATCCGATTAATATTATTCAGCACCCCTATGGACGAAACAAAGCGGTGGTAGTCCATAACAGCCACCTTCTGCATATTGAAAATGGAACTGACGCACACATGTTTTGCTGGTATTCCGGTGATACGCAAAAAGGAAGTTCGGGTTCCCCCGTGTTTAACAGCCGCTGGGAAGTGGTCGCCGTACACCACATGGCAGTCCCTCAAACCAACGCAGAAGGCGACATTCTGGACAAGAACGGCCAACCCGTCACCCGGGCAACCGCAAGCCGAGACCCGGACCAGATCGCCTACGCCGCCAACGAAGGCATCCGCACCTCTCACATCGCAGATGCTTTGGAAGCGGCCCGGTTCACCAAAGCCCACCATGCCGACATCCGTGACTTCCTTCTGAAATCATGGGCCAGCCCCGGTGCCCAACGCAGAGGTCTGCGCGCGGCTGTCAGAAGCGAGCAGACTTTGTAATGCCGCTTAACTTGATACCTTGTAGTTCGCCATTTCTATAATTCACGATAACGACAACTTCAAATTTCATATCTACAAATAACTACAGGAATTAGCAATGAGACATCCAGACATTGCACAAGCAAGCAATTATATATTTGCCAATGCAAGGCTCCTCGAAAGGCACTTGTTTTCGTATCATTTTGAATCCGGATCAGCCAAACCGGTTGAGCAGTCCTTAGCCGCCTATCAACACAAAAACGGGCTTTATGGTTATGGCCTGGAACCGGATAAACGAGCATCAGCTCCCCAACCCATTGATCAGGCAATCGCAATGGAACTGTTAGATATGTATGTATGGACGACTCCTGTTTGCAAGGTGTTTTTTGGTTTTGGCATGTGGTTATTTGCATGTATGTATCCGGCCT
>CANNAV010000161.1 GCA_947502585.1 uncultured Pseudovibrio sp. | reverse complement strand
AAACCTAAAGAGAAATGCCACGATGGCTATCTCAATTTCTAAACCAGATAATTTACAGCACTATAGGGACACAATCCCACCAAGCGTTCAGGGAGTTGATTCCCCTGCAAAAATACGTAGCGCGTTTCGCCTAATCCACCGGCTTTGGAGTAATAAGTATCTCTAAACCGCGGCGCATAAGGCACATTCGCGTCATCCCATTCCAATTTCGGGCACTCTGTCATATGTCTAAGCCAAATCGGTGACGTAAAAATCGGACTGGGCTTATACCCCAACCTGGGAAATAAAAAGACATGACCTACGATATAGTTGTTGTTGGAGGGGGAATTTTCGGGCTAAGCGTCGCCAAAGCCGCACTCGGGAAAGGCCTGAAAGTCGCTCTTCTGGAAAAAAACACCATCGCATCAGGTGCCAGCGCTGGCCTTGTTGGTGTGTTGATGCCTCACGTACCCAGCAAATGGAACGACAAGAAGCAATTCCAGCTGGATGCACTGGTCGAACTCTCCGATATCGTTGAGGAGCTGGAAGAGGCAACGGGCCTTTGTGTCGGTTATAGCCGTGCAGGTCGCCTGATTCCGCTGTACACCGAACATAAGCTCGAACATGCCCTCTCCCGCGTTGAGGAAAGCAAGCAACGCTGGAGAAGTGATGAAACCGGCTTCACCTTCAATGTAGTGAGAGAAACCCCGTTCAATGATTGGCTTACACCGGAAGCCGCTCCACTCGGCATCATCTGGGATACATTGGCAGCACGTGCCAATCCACGTCTTGTGTCTGCAGGCCTCAAAGCTTTGCTGGAAAAACAAATCGAAATCATGGAACACACCGAGTACCAGAACTTTGATGAAGCTACAGGCATCGTATCACTTGGCAATGGCGAGCACCTGAGGGCTGATCGCATTGTCTTGACTGTAGGTTATGAGGGGTTTGAACCACTCAGCAGGATCGCAGGTAAAACCATCGGTATGGGTGTGAAAGGTCAATCCCTCTTGCTTGAATACAAAGCCGATAAACCTCTTCCCGTAATCTATGACAACGGAATTTATGTTGTCTCACATGCCAACGGCACCGTCGCTATCGGCTCCACCTCCGAGCAGGAGTGGACCAGTAAAGAGCCTGTAGAAGCAGATATTCAAGCGATGCTTTCCAGGGCAGTCGGCTTCTGCCCCTCCTTAAAAGGTGCCCCTATCCTCACTCGTTGGGCAGGTATCCGCCCCAAGTGTAAGAAACGAGATCCTTTGGTCGGCCTCATTCCAGGCAAACACAAAACATGGGTAGCAACCGGAGGCTTTAAAATCTCCTATGCTATTTCTCATCGCATAGGAGCCTGCCTTATGCAGGAAATGTTTCCGGAACAAGGCAAACCAATCGAATTGCCAGAGAGCTTCAGGCCAGCATTCCATTTTGAATAAAATCAGCAAGAAGAGAACGAACATTGTTTGCCCTAACAGAAGCCGGACAAACAACTTATGATAATTGATAGTTTTTCGGGCGTCGCTTTGAGAAATTGGATCAAAATATAAAAATGAGGCATGCTGGACCTTGCAGGTGCCTCAGTTCAAAGTTACATGATGAACAACTCAGCTTCCCAGACTCTGTCTTCAGGGAAGCAATTCAGCTAGTTCATCTTCGCAAACTTGGAGTTTAACCAGTCCATGCGCGCTATTCTTGATGTCGTTTTCATCATTCTAAATCTTTACACGTGGGTCATTATTGCCAACGTGATCTTCTCCTGGCTCTATGCATTCAACGTGGTGAACTCAAACAATCAGTTCATCGCAATGATCGGTCAGACACTTTACAATCTGACCGAACCTCTCCTGCGCCCTATTCGCCGATACATGCCGGGTTTGGGTGGATTGGATCTTTCTCCGATTGTCTTGCTGCTTGGCATTTTCCTTATTGAGCGCATTATCGGCCTCTACGTTTATCCCCACGTATTTTAAGTGATGGCTGAACAAGAGCGCCCTTGGAAACTGCAGGCTGACGAAATTCTCGCACTGTCCGCCTCACTCCCCTGATCCTCCAAAGGGCTGATTAGAAAATTGGCGGGCATCCCCAATGGCAGCCACTCGTGTCTACACACGTCCGTGCAGTGCCAGAAAAGGTGCTGCAAACAAAGCCGTTGCAGCGCCTTTTTGTAAAAATGCTCTGTTCCCAAATCAGCAGCGGAAGTGATTGCAGGCTCCACCGCCCGCATTAAAACACTACGGGTTTATGGCGAGGCGCAGCAACTACAAAAGGCTGGAAGATCACCTCTCTCAGCCATCGAAGATAAATTCTGCGCATCCCCCGATCAGAAGATCGAAATCAATTCTCAAGGATACGTTTAGTCTTCAAGCTTGCGAGCTTCTTCTTCTAACATAATTGGAATACCGCTCCGAATTGGATAGGCCAGCTTCGCAGCGCGGGAAACCAGCTCCTGATTTTCAGCGTTGTACTCAAGCGTCGTCTTCGTCACAGGACAGACCAACAGCTCCAAAAGCCGACGGTCCAGCTGTGGCGCTTCAAATTCGCTCATAGAGCCCTCATTCATCTCGTATCACTACCTGCATCACTGAAGTGTATTGCCTGTACTGCCATTGCCGTGTGCCAGCTCCACTTCCGCCAGCGCAATGAGCGTATCCGCGCGCACTTTCAGATTCTCCGTTTCCAACAGAGCCTGCTTCTCTTTCGGTCCATAGGGACACATCATGCACAATGCATTGACCAATACCTCAGTCGAGGCAGAATTTACGCTATCCCAGTCCGCTTCAAGGTCATTCACGCTTAAATAATCCCTGAGCGTAGAAAGCAGCAGATCCCGATCAACATCGTTTTCCCCGATGCCAGTCGTTATATCACCAGCAAAGCGGGTCGCATCAACATGACCACGACGGAACGGAGCACGCTCCTCCAACTCACCACGCAACACAAAGCGAGAGACGCCAGACAACGTAATCAGATAGTGGCCATCGCCATTTTCCTGAAACCCTGTAATGCGCCCCATACAGCCAACAGTGCAAAGTAGCGGCCTGCCAGCCAGTTCTTCATCACTGGTTCCAAATTTCGGCTGAATTACCCCAATCATACGATCTGTGCGTAAAGCACTGTCGATCATCGACGTATAGCGCGGCTCAAATACATTGAGAGGCATATGAGAGCGCGGCAGCAAGATAGCTCCCGGCAAAACAAACATTGGCAAAACCTGTGGCAGATCTTCCGGACCTGTGTAAGTCCCATTTCCAACAATCATTGCGGCCATTTAAGTGCTCTCCACTCTTATCATTTGGCCAAGATTACGAGAATAAAACTGAGGAGAGTTTACGGCGACCATAAGAAGAGCCTGCATCTTTAAAGCCCCATGCTTCAAAAAACTGTAACAGCTGCTTGCGCGCACCATCTTCATTCCACTCAGGGTCACGGCGAATAATCTCCATCAGCTCATCAACAGCGCCAGTTTTGTCCCCTTTACCGCTCAGCGCGAGAGCAAGGTCAAAACGCGCCTGATGGTCATCCGCGTTTGCTTTTACGCGCTCAAGCAGTTCTGTAAGGTCATCAAGCCCTTCAGACTGTCCGGCGAGTTTAAGCGCTGCTTTAGCAGCAGCAAAATGCTGAGAACTCCGCTGGTCTTCTGAAACCATATCGAGCATCTGCCTTGCACGATCTTTCTCGCCAAGTGCCAGATAGCACATGGCAAGGCCGCTTAATGCCTGTACATTTCCAGCGTCTATAGAAAGTGCGCTGCCATAAAGCTGCGCAGCTTCCGGATACCCTTCAGCTACACGAAGTTCATCAGCTTTCTCAAGCATCACTTCCAGATCGCTTGGACCAACGTTTACGCCAATGCGCTCGAGAAACTTTTTGATTTCGCCTTCGGTTTGCGCGCCCATGAATCCATCAACAGGCTGGCCACCTTTAAACGCAAAGACTGCCGGAATAGACTGAACACCCATCTGACCCGCAACTTCCGGATGATCTTCGATGTTCATCTTCACCAGCTTGAGAGCACCATTCGCGTCTTTGACCACTTTCTCAAGCGTCGGCGTAAGCTGCTTACAAGGACCACACCATGGTGCCCAGAAATCAACGAGAACGATCTGATTACGGGAGCCCTCAATAACGTCCTGCACAAAACTCTGTGTGGTCGTATCAACAATTAAGTCAGCAGCATTGCCTGTGGGAGTTGCGGATGGAGAAGCGGCACCGGCTTGTGTATTGGTCTGGTAACTGCCGCCATATCCACCGCCAAGGGAACCACCAAAGCTGCCACCTACGGAATAATCGGATCCACTCATTATTTTGACCCCTTGCTGAATTGGGAGCTGCTCATATCAGCGCTCCGCATATCAAAATCTTTGACTGCTGTTTAAAATGGACTTAGATGAGACCAATTACAATTGGCGATTACTCAGTATTTATAGATCTTCAGTGACTTTTGCGCCTCTGCAGAAACCGCAAGCACTTTGGCATCATGCCCACATGCCCTAGCAAATGCCATCAGGCCTTCCGCAGAAATCGCTGTTGAAGCATTATTTAGTAACGGATGGAAGTTCAGAACCTCCTGTTCCATCATATCTGCATCAAACACCACAGAAACGCGTTGGGTTTCCTGATCATTAATCAGAGAAAACGGAGTGACAGACCCCGGAGTAACACCCAGCGCCTCTTCAAGCAGATCAGCCTTGCCAAAAGAAACGCGACCAGATGCTCCAATGATGCTCGAAATTTTCTTCAGATCTAACCTGGCATCATGAAGGGCCACAACCAGAAAGAGATTTCCCTTTTTGTCTTTCAGGAAGAGATTCTTGGTGTGCCCGCCTGGAATACGCTCATGCAGGTCAGCAGACTCAGCAACCGTAAAAACCGGCTCATGGTCAATTGTAGAAACCGGAATGTTCAGGTCTTCCAAAAAAGATATCAGTTGCGAACGGCTTGCTGGCATGCAGAACGACCTCTCCCAAGTCTTGGAGACAAACCAAGTGTTTGCCATGTGAATACTGCACCGTTTTAATCCGTCTATAGAAAAAGGCAAGCGGCCAATAAGAGCCGCCTGCCTCCAGCAAACAGGGGCGAACAGTTTGCTTAGTGAGCCGGCATGGTTGACGTATCAGGGAGTGGTGTTGAATATGTCCGAACTGGCAGAATTGGATATTCAACGACTGGCTGCTCTCCTGTAAGCGTCTTCAGGAAGACAGTGATTGCATCAATATCTTCTTCACCCAACTCAGCGCCAAGCTGAGAACTGGCCATGATGGAAATCGCCTGCTTCAGGTCCCAAACTTTGCCAGAATGGAAATAAGGAGCCGTCAGCTCGATATTGCGCAGCGGAGCGACACGGAAAACGTATTCGTCCTCTGCAGTTTGAGTAACAGCAAACCGACCTTTGTCGTTGACTGGAAGAACATCGGCACCTGGCGCTTCAACCACACCGAATTCATAGTAATCTTGACCACCAATGTTCACGCCGCCATGACAAGCGGCACAGCCTGTGTCCATAAACACCTGTAGTCCCTGTTTTTCCTGGGCATTGAGAGCATTTTCATTACCCTCAAGAAACAGATCAAATTTGGAGGCAGGTGTTATCAATGTTGCCTCATAGGCTTCTATTGCCTTTGCCATATTGTCGAAGTTCGCCGGCAATTCCTCACCTGGGAATGCTCTTGTAAACTGCTCTGTGTAACCCGGCATACTGTTCAGAACAGCCTCAACCCGCTCTGGCGTGCTGGCCATTTCAACACCGGCCTGCACCGGGCCTTTGGCTTGCTCTTTCAGGTCTTCCGCACGACCATCCCAAAACTGGGCAAGGTTAAACACAGCATTCAACACAGTAGGTGCGTTACGAGGCCCCTTTTGCCACCCGTGACCAATGGATGTTTCCAGATTGTCATCCCCACCCATGCCAAGATTGTGACAGCTGTTGCACGATAGCAATCCCGAAAGCGATAATCGGGGATCAAAAAAGAGCTTACGCCCGAGCTCAATTTTTTCGCGGGTAATTGTATTGTCTTTAACAATGGGTACAGTGTGCGGGATTGGCTTGAAGTAAGAACGTGCCTCTTCCAGCAACTCAGACTGAGCAAAGGCTCCTCCCTGAACAGCCATGCTGAAAACAGATGCACCAATTAAAGTCTTAATTATTTCTCTCATGAATTCCTCCATCATCACGAAATAATTAAGTTTAGAACAGCTACAAACAAAAGTACATTGATGCATACGATTGACATTTACTATGGAAGTATCAAACTTTTCATCAGGATAATTCTCTGAATATCAGCTCAATACATCAAGATAAACGAACCATTATCATAAATATAGTTTTCCAATATGTTCACTTATACTATGAAATAAGTATATTATAACTATGATTAATACATAAATATTTATTACTCTAGACTTGGATTAATCATAATATATATAAAATTGAGGGATTCACCCAAATGCAACTTAGTTTTCTTCAGGGCATGTATCTTTCCCTCAAAAAGTCCTCTTAGAATATACTAATACACAACTGCGACATACTGCCTCCGATTACAAATTGTGACCCTGGCTGTGCCTGAGTGCAATTCTTTGCCACACGCATTACGGCCTTTTTTCGATGGGATCGAAAAACTCCTGATCTTATTGAGATATATGAGGGAGCTGGCCTCATTTTCATGCAGCCCATCCACTTCCTCAGATGAAATTACATAGGCCGTTCCACTCGAGTGTAATTATTTCCACAACGATAGAAGAACTCCATAAAACATAATATCTTATTGTTATATAATAGTCTTTACAGGATTACTTACAGCTTCTACATCCACAAGCTCTGGGAAATCCCATAATGAATCTCAAATTCCTTATTGCATTCACCCCGAGCTTTTGCCATATAGCTTCCACCTCACCGACGGGGCCACAACAAACGGCTCTAGCGAAGCAGATGCGGGCGTAGCTCAGGGGTAGAGCATAACCTTGCCAAGGTTAGGGTCGTGAGTTCGAATCTCATCGCCCGCTCCAGTTTCTCTAAGAAACTGAGTTTTCGTGAAGTTGGATTTTTTTTGGATATGCGGGCGTAGCTCAGGGGTAGAGCATAACCTTGCCAAGGTTAGGGTCGGGCGTTCGAATCGCCTCGCCCGCTCCAAAAAAAACACTGCATGCGGTTTTGTTATCTGTATTTCCTCCTCTCTCTCAGATTTTTATGCAAGCTATACCTCTACAAGCCAGGGGAGTGGTGTGGTCTCAGTAAACATAATATTTAAAAATTGGGACTGGACATTACCCGGGCACCCCGGCATCGGAAAAACATTTGCCTGAAAGGCGGGTCGCTGTGTTGTTTGAGGATAAAAACCGTGTGCCGGAATCAACTGTCTTCAGAACCCCCGCAGCAACCGAGCATCGATCCAGCATATATTGAGGCGTATGTCCCGTAGAAACTTGCCATGCGAGCCAGGATGCATCCTCAATACAAAAATTCAGTCCCCTTCCCCCAAACGGAGAGTGTACATGCGCAGTATCTCCTGCCAGAACGACACGACCTTACTGGCAGACGTTGAACAGGTGGTCAGAGATCCGGAACGACGACTCCCCATTGACTTTGATAATTTTCAAAGGCAATGGCATAGCCTCAAGCGGATAAGTATGATCAGCGACAATTCGCGGTCAAGTCCCAAGTCTGCTGTAAATTCTGATTTCAGGTTTGGCGGGTTGATCAGATCTGGATGATGTTTTTGTCTT
>CANNAV010000160.1 GCA_947502585.1 uncultured Pseudovibrio sp. | reverse complement strand
ACAGGTTTCTATGGCCAGATCAGAGTACGTGGCCGGCTTCCCACGGCGGTTGCTCGCCGGGGCGGACCAGGCATCAGTAACGCTATCATCAATCCAGATTGTGATGTCACCGCGTCGACGCAGGCTTTCATTATACTCAGAGCAGTTCGTCACTTTGAACCGGGCTTTGTCGAACTTGTGCAGCCGATCATCTGTGTGTTTAAAAGGCATAAAGATAATCTTCAGAACAGGAAATTTCGAAGAAGATACACCATGTCAGTCTAATACTGCAACAACTCTCCTAAAAATGCCTATCTACAGTCACAGGATATCGAAGAGGATCTCCTAGCTACCAGTGTCATGGGCTTTATGGGTCATCAGATGAGCGAGACACACTCAAGATTTTCTCAGTGGTTCCGTCCAGTTCAGGTTCCATAAATGGCCAAAACAGGGTGACAAACCCCGATAATTTTGGTCTAACGGTCATTCTGGTACTGCTGAACACGGTGCAAAAAAGGTCTCTTCCACAATGATAAAAATCTGCGGCATCTCTACGAAGGAAACTGCTGAGGCGGTTACTAAAGAACAGGTCGAGATGATCGGTTTTGTCTTTTTTCCGAAGAGTCCGCGTTATGTTTCCATAGCAACAGCTAAGGGGCTGGCAGATTATGTGCGCAACAAGGTGCAGATTGTTGCGCTTACTGTAAACATGAATGATGCAGGGCTAATGGAGATCGTCGATAATGTCGCGCCGGATGTTTTACAGCTGCATGGCAATGAAAGCCCTGAGAGATGTGCGGAAATTCGCAAGACTTTTGGTCTTCCTGTTATGAAAGCCTGCGGAATTTCTTCTGCGGAAGACGTTAAGGCACTTTCGTCCTATGTACCGCATGTTGACAGACTTCTTCTTGATGCAAAGCCACCAAAAAATTCCGATATTCCGGGAGGAAATGGTGTCAGCTTTGACTGGAAACTGCTACAAGGCCTGGAACTTGGAAAGCCTGTCATGCTTTCTGGAGGCTTAAGCCCTGAAAACGTCCGACACGCATTGGCAATCTCCGGAGTGAGTGATGTTGATGTTTCCTCCGGCGTCGAGCGCGAGAGGGGCGTTAAAGACATTGAGTTGATTGAGGCTTTTGTGCATGAAGTGCGCAGCGTTGTCGAGTGAATTGGGGATGAGTTAATGAACCAGAAAGCCAACACATTGCGTTCGGGGCCAGATGACCGAGGCCGCTTTGGTGATTTTGGGGGCCGTTTCGTTGCTGAAACCCTCATGCCTTTGATCCTGGATCTTGAGAAGGCTTACAGTGAGGCGAAGGCTGACCCGGCATATGCCGCAGAGCTGGCAAACCTGAACACCCACTATACCGGTCGCCCATCCGCGCTTTATTTTGCTGAACGCCTGACTGAAGAGCTGAATGGCGCGAAAATTTACTTTAAGCGTGATGAGCTGAATCACACCGGATCACACAAGATAAACAATTGTATTGGTCAGATTCTGCTTGCAAGGCGTATGGGCAAAACCCGAATCATTGCGGAAACCGGCGCTGGTCAGCATGGTGTTGCAACCGCAACAGTTTGTGCACGCTTTGGTTTACCGTGTGTTGTTTATATGGGTGCAACTGACGTTGAGCGTCAGAAGCCGAACGTGTTCCGCATGAAGCTGCTGGGAGCAGAAATTGTTCCCGTAGCAGCTGGTGCCGGTACTCTTAAAGATGCGATGAATGAAGCGCTGCGTGATTGGGTGACCAACGTGGAAGACACGTATTATCTGATTGGTACAGCTGCTGGCCCGCACCCATACCCGGAGATGGTTCGTGACTTCCAGTCTGTGATTGGTGAAGAAACCAGGAAGCAGCTGATGGACGCTGAAGGCAAATTGCCAGATGCTCTTGTTGCTGCTGTTGGGGGCGGCTCCAATGCGATTGGTCTGTTCCACCCGTTCCTTGATGATCCATCCGTCGAGATTTATGGCGTTGAAGCTGGTGGTAAGGGTCTTCAGGGTGACCAGCACTGCGCATCGTTGAATGCAGGTAAACCGGGCGTTCTTCATGGTAATCGTACCTATCTGCTGCAGGATGATGACGGACAGATCCTTGAAGGACACTCTGTATCAGCTGGTCTGGATTACCCTGGTATTGGCCCTGAGCATTCCTGGCTGAAGGATACCGGTCGTGTTAACTACGTGCCTGCTACTGATGAAGAAGCTCTGGATGCGTTTCAGATGCTGACCCGCGTTGAGGGCATAATTCCTGCTCTGGAGCCGTGCCATGCGTTGGCTCAGGTTATCAGGATGGCGCCAAATATGGATAAAGACCAAGTGATTGTCATGAACCTTTGTGGTCGCGGTGATAAGGATGTCTTTACCGTTGGCAAGATCCTTGGATTTGATCTGTAAGTCATCATATTTTCAATGAAAGAGGCGAACCAGGTGCTCGTCTTTTTATAGCCCGGCATTGAATCGGATTCGAAACGATCAGCCTGCGGCGGCAATACCATCCAGGACACCGGAAACACCGGCTTCCCAGCCCAGAATAGCGCGCTTTCGCGTAATGCCCCAGTGGTAGCCACACATGCTGCCCTTTGCCCCAAGAACGCGGTGACACGGAACAACGAAAGACAGAGGGTTCTTTCCAACTGCTGTTCCGACAGCTCGGGAAGCTTTGGGATTACCGAGGTTATTCGCAATCTCAGAATATGTGGTAGCCTTGCCCAGAGGAATTTTCAAAAGCGTCTGCCAGACGCGAATTTCAAAGTCGGTTCCGATGAATACGACACGAAGTGGCTGATCTTTCTTCCACTTGTTTGGCTCAAAAATACGGGAGACGTAAGGAGCGGTGAGCTGCGGGTTGTCTTCAAACACGGCGGCTGGCCAACGCTCGCTCATATCAGCAAGTACATTTGCCTCGTCGCCAGCATCTGCAAATGCAAGGCCCGCCAGACCACGCTCTGTGACCATCAGAAGTACTATGCCAAACGGGCAGGGGTGGAAGCCCCAGCAGATCTTTACACCTGCGCCACGGCGCTTGTAATCACCAGGGGTCATCGCTTCATGGGTCACAAACAAATCGTGCAGGCGGGCTGGGCCAGAGAGGCCAACTTCGAGCGAAGCGTCCAGAATGCTGGCTGAATCCTGCAATAAGGCGCGTGCATGATCGATGGTGATGGCTTGCAGGAATTGCTTAGGAGTGATGCCTGCCCATCTTGAGAATACCCGCTGAAGCTGGATTGGCTGAAGACCAACACTGCAGGCGAGTTCTTCAAGGGAGGGCTGTTCCCTCCAATTCTCAGAGATGCCCTGGAGGGTTTTCTGGACGACACGATAGTCCTCAAGAGCAGAATTGTCGTCTACAAACGTTCCATTTGCGCGGTTGGCTGCACTAAACATATTGATTCACGACTCTTAGATTTCGTTTTCATCAGGTAAAATCTAAATGACCCTAAGCCTGAGAGCCACCCGAAACGCGAGTATACAGGGAAGGTGCATTTCTGGCTCAGGCATGATCAAACCCACGATTGCGCGCAGAGTGGATTGCCTGAGAAAACGCAGAAGCGAAACTTGTCCTGTCATCCGGATTCAAAAACGCCCCGACAATGAGTAAAAGCTGGTCTGAGCGCACCAGAATGCGAGTAACTCCAATATCGTCATCTCGCTCTATATGGAGTTTTATGTGAAACGGGTTGAGCACATATTCCTCTACCTGACCTTTGTAAGTAACATGCTTCAATCTGACTTCAAGCGGGGAAACGCTGATTTCCTCATAGGTTTCTGCCGTAGCTAAGCTGTGCCTGAACGCAAGCCAGAGGAATAAAACGGGCAAGGACAGGAGTATCGGTGCGGGCCATAATCCAATCAGAACAAGCACAAGCGAGTGAAGGCCGGCAATCAGGCCAGCGCACCAAAGAACGATGTTCACACCGCGGCGGGACAGTGAGCGGTGCGGGGTCAGAACAGCCTGAAAGAAAGGGGGATAAGGCTCCCGCTCTTGAATATCATGGGGCATTGGTGCTGTTTCGCACTTTGTTTCATTGCTACTCTTTGTCGCTTAAGAGTATAGAGCTTTCAATGCCCACGCAAAGTCACTTATTTCCTTCGAGAGTCCTATGGTTGACGCCAGCAAAACACAGAAGGTTGCATCTTCTTCCGGTACACGAAAAAAACCGGTTTCCAGATCGAGGTACTCTGGAGCCGAGATCTACGAAATCTTTGCGACATTTGAAAAAGACAATCCAGAGCCGGAAGGGGAGCTTAATCACTCCAACGATTTCACATTGCTGGTCGCTGTTGTGCTTTCCGCACAGGCAACAGATGCCGGGGTGAACAAAGCGACAAAACATCTGTTCAGGATTGCAGATACGCCCGCGAAAATGGTTGCTCTTGGGGAAGATAAAATCCGGGAAGAAATCCGCACAATCGGGCTTTATAAGAACAAAGCAAAGAACACATTTTTACTCTCAAAAATGCTGATTGAGCATCATGGTGGGCAGGTTCCACGCAGACGCGATGAATTGGAAGCTTTACCCGGCGTTGGGCGGAAGACAGCGAATGTGGTGCTGAATATTGCTTTTGGACAGCCAACGATCGCAGTTGACACTCATCTTTACAGAATAGCGAACAGAATAGGTCTTGCCCCCGGGAAAACACCGCTGGATGTTGAATTAAAATTGGAAAAGATTATTCCGCAAGAGTTTATGCAGCACGCGCACCACTGGCTTATCCTGCATGGCCGTTACATCTGTAAGGCGCGGAAACCAGCTTGTGACCGCTGTATCATCTATGATCTTTGCAAAAGCAAAGAGAAAGTCCTGAAAGAAGATTCCTGAATAAAGGCAGAGGCTCTTAATGCACTTGCTTTTTACGGAGACGGACAACCACTTCTACGCGGGAAATTTCCATTCCTTCAGGTGGGACTGGTAAGTTATCCAAAGTCAGGCTACTATCGGGAATATCGATTACACGGTTCTCATCTTCCAAAAAGAAATGATGATGCTCAGAGGTGTTGGTGTCGAAGTAGGTCTTTGTTCCTTCTACAGCAATTTCACGCAGCAAACCAACTTCAGTGAACTGATGAAGTGTGTTGTAAACTGTCGCCAGAGAGACGGGCACATTCGCAAGGATAGCTTCTTCGTGGAGGACTTCCGCGGAGATGTGGCGATTACCTTGAGAATAAAGAAGCTCAGCCAGTGCCACGCGCTGACGTGTAGGTCGCAGACCTGCACCTCTTAGCATCCCTGTTACATCCTGATGTTCGTTAGCAATCTGCGAGCTCATTTTTTCCTACTTTAGTTCTCTAAGGCGCAGATGTTTTAACATCTATTCACCAATTCTACCAGCATTAGATTAGAAGCAACCTGCTGACCTGCATCTAAGATTTCTCAATATAAGGGGGCGCTACCCTTGTTGCATCAAGCTAAAACAAAACAGGAATAACGCGACTGCTTATAACTATAATAAGAATAGTATAAGTTTAATACAACTGCGTACATTGAGCACACGCAAACTCCTATACATCGCCCTTTCGATATTCGGGCTCGTGTGCTAGGAAAGCCCGAACAGTTAATACTTAAAACCATCGTTACGTTTAGGTAAGGTAAACCCGACATTTTTCTGGCCTCAAACAAACGACAAATTATGCGGGAATAGAATGCACGAGAAGCGTTCAAGCTACGATAAAGAAGCGCTGCTGACCTGTGGTCGCGGTGAGCTGTTTGGTCAAGGCAATGCACAATTGCCACTTCCACCTATGCTGATGTTAGATCGCATCACCGAAATTTCTGAGGAAGGCGGCGAGTATGGCAATGGCGTAATTCGTTCTGAATTCGACATTAATCCAGATCTCTGGTTCTTTGAATGTCATTTCCATGGCGATCCTATTATGCCTGGCTGTCTTGGTTTGGACGCTCTGTGGCAGATGACTGGCTTCTACCTCGGCTGGCTGGGCGAGCCTGGTCGCGGTCGTGCAATTTCTACCGGTGAAGTTAAGTTCACCGGGCAGGTTACTCCTGACGTAAAAATGCTGGAATTTGGTGTTGATATGAAGCGTGTTATGCGCTCCCGCCTGAAACTGGCAATTGCTGACGGCTGGGTAAAAGCTGACGGTAAGACTATTTTTGTTGCGAAAAACCTGCGCGTTGGTCTGTTTCAAGACGAAGCAAAATAAGTTGTCAGGTTATGCGGGGGTTTGTCATGTTGAATGATGAACCCTTTTCAGGAATATGGTCCGATTGGACCGCTTAACCCACGGGAGACCTTAAATGAGGCGTGTGGTGGTTACTGGTATGGGTATTGTTTCTCCTCTTGGCAACAATGCTGAAGAAGTGAAAGCAAGCCTTTACGAAGGTAAGTCCGGTATTGTTGCAGCTGAAGACTACGAGAAACTTGGCTTTCGTTGTCAGGTTCACGGCTCACCTACCTTGGATCCATTTGAAAAACTTGGCCGTCGTACCTCCCGGTTTATGGGTGAAGGCGCTGCATGGAACTATATTGCCATGGAACAGGCCATGGAAGATTCCGGTCTTTCCGAGGATCAGATTACGAACGAACGCACTGGCCTGATTATGGGCTCGGGCGGACCATCGACCAAAAGCATCGTTGAAGCCGCTGATATCACCCGTGAAAAAGGACCAAGGCGCATCGGTCCGACCGCCGTTCCTAAGGCAATGAGCTCTACGAACTCCGCTACATTGGCCACGCCATTTAAAATTCACGGCGTAAACTACTCCATTTCTGCAGCTTGTGCGACAACCAATATCTGTATTGGTAATGCGTATGAACTGATCCAATGGGATAAGCAGGACATAATTTTTGCAGGTGGGGGCGAGGAACTGAATTGGACTCTTTCCAATCTGTTTGATGCTATGGGCGCTATGTCCTCCAAATATAACGCCACCCCCTCTACCGCTTCCCGCCCATACGACAAAAACCGCGACGGCTTCGTTATTGCGGGCGGGGGCGGGGTTCTGGTTCTGGAAGAACTTGAGCATGCAAAAGCACGCGGCGCGAAGATTTACGGGGAAATCGTCGGTTACGGCCAAACCTCTGACGGTCACGATATGGTGGCCCCAAGTGGTGAAGGTGCTGCTCGTTGCATGAAGATTGCACTCAAAGATGTTGATTGTGACGTTGACTACATCAATCCACATGCAACCTCTACACCTGTTGGTGACATCAAAGAGATTGAAGCGATCCGCTCCGTATTCGGCGACAAGGTGCCACCAATTTCTGCGACTAAAGCACTGTCAGGTCACTCTTTGGGTGCTGCCGGCGTTCATGAAGCGATCTACTCATTGCTTATGATGGAAGGCAAGTTCATTGCAGCTTCTGCTCATATTGAAGAATTGGATCCTGATTTTGAGGATATGCCAATCGTAAGAGAACGCGTAGATAATGCAGAGTTGAATTGCATTCTGTCAAACGGCTTTGGATTTGGCGGTACCAACGCAACCGTTGTGTTTAAGCGATACAAAGACTGAGATAAAGGCACTGAGCTTGCTCGGCTCCTTTAACTTTTGATTGAGGGAACTTATTATGAGTAAGCTTACAAAAGGTAAGCGTGGTTTGATTATGGGCGCTGCCAATGACCACAGCATTGCCTGGAGCATCGCCAAAACTCTTGCACAGCAGGGTGCAGAAATGGCGTTTACCTATCAAGGTGACGTCTTCGATAAGCATCAAGGGAACCCCCTCTGTATTGGCTTTTTTTGATCTGTCATCTTCCCGCGATGCTTGCTTGTTATCGGCG
>CANNAV010000159.1 GCA_947502585.1 uncultured Pseudovibrio sp. | reverse complement strand
TCCAACGGATGTTCCTGGACTTACAAGGCTACGAAAAATTCGCTTGAGTACCATTCCTACAGAACGGACGGAGAGCCTTGCGTAATCCCTCAGCCAGCGCTTTTTCCTTGCGGGCAAGTTCCCGCTCCAGATCCTTAACCCTTTTTCTGTCTTCTCTCACAGCCTGACCAAGGCGCGTTGTGCTGGCACGCTCCCACTCATTTGCCTGCTCACAAGCCCCTCGCCATGACGCAATCTGCGCTGGATAAAGCCCACGCTCACGACACCAGGCGGCCAGGTCAACCTCGTTGAGCGCCGCAGTTTCCAGTACCGCAGCAAACTTCTCACGTGAGGACCAGCTCTCAGCGCCGGTGTCTGAGGCTGGCAGAAGCTGGCCTTTGCCGCGCGCCTCGCTACGCCACTTGTGCAGCGTTGTTTCACCTATACCTTCTTCTTCCGACAGCTGCCGAATGCTTATGCTGTCAGGCGGTTGCATCCGCTTGAATACTGCCGCATTTCTTTCCGCTGAATAACCCACTACATCTTCCTGTCTCGCCCTCTTCGGAAAATATAGAAAAATTAGAGAGCGGACAACTTCCCAGACATACAGCGCATGCGGCAATTGCGGCCTTTACCAATGAGGAAGGGATACACTTCTGGCTTCCTAAAATGGTCCTGCACGCGCGGGACCTGAGAGGTCATATGGAGCAACGCCCTCACATTGCAGTGATTTAGGGTATTGAGCGTGAAGTCTGTAAGCACCTTTACGCAATGTGAAATCGCGTTACAAAGGCATGAGATTAATATTTCGACCGAGATCCTGAAAAGTGACTCCGGTTTTCGGATGAGAATAAACATGAAAATAAGGAGTTAGGGCAGGATGGGTGAATGCATATGAACGCAACTAGCTCTAAAGTACTGTAGAACCATAGATTTATAAGCTCCGACAAAAAGGCATCTGCCCGGCGACCGACTTTGCCTGAAGAGCTGGTGTGCTGAAGGCTGCCGTTTTTCTTTTACATTCGCGTTTTACGGTCCGGTAAATTTGCTTTCCAGAAAAATCCTGGCCGTATAGGCTATTCCAATCGACTGAAATGCGCATTAGCCTGATTTTTGGTGTTTTCAGGTTGGGTAAGTATTATGCGATCGGTAGTTTTCTTAATTAGCCTCAGTGCTGCTTTTGCCTATGGAATGTATTTTTGCTGGCAAGACCCTTCATTGCTGAAAACCATTGTGAAAACCATTGCTCTGGGAGTGATTGCTTTTTGGGCTTTTGTAACGCAGGCCTCGCTTCTCTTGGCACTGGCCTTGACGACTTCCTCAGCAGGGGATGCAGCTCTGGCCGTTCCGGGTGAACATCGGTTCCTTGTTGGCCTTTGCAGTTTTGCGATCGCACATGTGTTTTACATCCTCTTATTCTCTCGAAAAGTAGAAGGGTTCAATTTCAATACATTTATAATGTCAGGAATTACGTTTTCAGTTCTGGCGCTGTCGACCGGCTGGTGGTTACTTCCCTACACCGGTGACCTGATGATTCCTGTTGCGATCTATATCATATTGATCGCAACTATGGGGGGGATGGCGGCACAGGTTGGCGGCTGGGTGATGGTAGGTGCTCTGGCCTTTATCCTCTCGGATATTTTGTTAGCTATCCAGCTTTTCCGTCTGGCAGAACTCAGCCCTCTCCAGCTACCGGTCTCGGTGTTGCTTTGGGCATTATATTATTGTGGTCAGATGTTGATATTCCTGTCTTTCACCACGCAACCAGTTCCAGTCCGGAAGTTTTCCTGATAGTAATAGCACGATGAAATCGGCCGACGGTGATGATTTATGCAAGACCCCAAAGCCTGACTGTTGGTACCCTTCGGGAACAGCAGCAAGCTTGCCGTAGCAGGAAGAGCTGCGGCAAGCCTTATACTGTGGTCTGAGGGGTAGTAGTTCTGACTGAGGGGGCTTGTGGCTTGCTCCCGCAGTCAATATTTTAACGACTGAATAGTCGTAGTTTGCGTGTTCGACTAAGACCGTTTAGCCGAAGATTGGCAGGTTACCGGTTAGTTCGAACGCAGTTATGATGAACACCAGGATACCGAATCCGAATACCATTGCCTGACGGGCGTTGCCGCCTGGAACTTGGTATATATCCGGATTCCGCTCACGACAGATCCGAACCATCACGATTGGTGCCAGCAAGGAGAAGATCACCAGAACCACACCAGCATAACCGATGGCAGCAATGAACCCGTGCGGGTACAGGATCGCAAGGATGATGGTTGGTACAAAGGCGATACCTACAGTCTTTGCTTTACCCGCAACGGTAGAAGTATCGAACTTGAACAAGTCGGAGATGTAATCATAGAGGCTGAGAGACACACCCAGGAAGGATGTTGCAACAGCCATGTTACCAAAGATCTGCAGGATGGCAGAAATGTTGGCACTGATACCAGACTCACTCAGAGCGCCGATGATGTTACCGATATTCCCACCTTCAGCGATAATTGCAGGGAAGTCATCGCGAGAGATGTTTCCGAATACTGCAAACATCCAAAGGAAGTAGAAGAAGCCTGCAAGGAAAATCGCAATCAACAGCGCTTTACTCGCACGCCTGGCATCCAGTCCCAGGTAGTTGGTTACGGTCGGAACTGTTATCTGAAGACCAAAACTCGCCACCAGGAAGGAGATGGTGTAGAAAGCATATGGCATCCGGTCGCCGAGGGAGATCTCAGGAAACAGATTTGCTGTTGATGAGTTGCCGATCAGCGAACTCAGGCTGATCATGAAGGTGATGATCATACCGCCGATGAGAACAGTGTTCACACGGTCAACAGCCCGGGTGCCCATCATCACAATCGACAACAGCACGACTGCGAAGATCAAACTCGCAACCCCTGATGACAGGTTAACGTCACCAAATATAGACAGCGAGTACGTGATGATCGAACTACCGCCTGAGATGTAAGCGTAGGTCAGAACGTAACAGAGGAAGGCAACGGAAAGACCGTTTACCACACGGCCCACATTACCAATGGTGCCCTTTGCAAGACTGTCATAGTTGGAACCTTCAGGGAAATGAAGCGTGATTTCCATGATGTACAACGATGCAGTATGCATGATGTAACCAACAACGATCATCAGCACCAGGCAAACAGAGAACCATACACCACTGTTTGCAACAGGCAGTGAGAACATGCCTGCACCAACGGCGGTACCAGCAGCAATCACACTGGCGCCAAGAATTGTGCCCTGGCTCTTTTTGGAGTCTTTGGATTGAGTTTTTTCTGTAGCTTGTATTTGCTCAGAAGAGATGGTCATGTTGAGCCTCCCAACTCCGGCATCTGCCGTGACCAGTTGAGAAAACACCTGCCAGTTTGATAAGTGCCCCGCGGCAGGGCTTTCCCGGAAAACGCACATAGACTTACGTAAGGTAAGATTTGTGCTGTGATAACAACAGAGGAGAGCCTGTATGCTCTCCCCCAATGCAATTTAGCTTTGACTATTCCTAGTCACCTCAATGGCTTATCGCTTAAATTTCCTGGAAACGGCCAGTAAAGAAGCGAAGTACCTTAGGCTCAAATACGAACTCGAGACCCTTGATGCCTTCGCGGTTTTTGTAGAGCTCAATCACCGCATCTGCGACGTAATCCATGTGTGCGTATGTGTATACGCGCCGTGGGATTGTCAGACGAACTGTTTCGAGCTTAGGAACGTGGTTCTTGCCGGTCTTAACGTCGCGGCCTGCGGATACGATACCGC
Organism: uncultured Pseudovibrio sp.; assembly: GCA_947502585.1. Classification (GTDB taxonomy): domain Bacteria; phylum Pseudomonadota; class Alphaproteobacteria; order Rhizobiales; family Stappiaceae; genus Pseudovibrio. The sequence goes on along the minus strand of CANNAV010000159.1, from coordinate 4,067 downwards.
GTTCCATGGTACGAACACCGGAGGTACGGTAGATCGCTGCGGCAAGTGCCTGTGCAGGAAGTAGCTGCTGATCAAGGTGTGGCAGGAATGCGCGTGCATCCAGGAAGATTGCGTGACCACCGTAAGGTTTGACCATTGGCACACCACCTGCTTCCAGACGTTCGCCGAGGTAGCGGATCTGGTTTACGCGGTGTGAAATGTAGTCAAACTCAACGGATTCCTTGATGCCGATTGCCATTGCTTCCATGTCGCGGCCCGCAAGACCACCGTAGGAAGGCATACCTTCGAACTGAACAACCATGCCTTTTGCTTCAGCAAACAGGTCGTCGTCGTTCACACACAGGAAGCCACCGTTGTTTGTCAGGCAGTCTTTTTTGCCGGACATGGTGCAGCCGTCGCCGTAGGAGAACATTTCAAGGAGGATTTCCTTGATGGACTTGTCTTCGAAGCCATCTTCACGTTCTTTGATGAAGTATGCGTTTTCCACACAACGGGTTGCATCATACATCACTTTGATGTCGTACTTGTGGCACAGTTCGCTTACTGCTTTGATGTTAGCCATGGAAACAGGCTGGCCACCAGCCAGGTTCACGGTTACAGCAAGACAGATGTAAGGGATCTTGTCGCCACCAACTTCGTCGATGAGCTTTTGCAGTTTAGCAAGGTCCACGTTACCTTTGAATGGCACGTCAGCCAGGTCAGGGTTGTGAGCTTCGTCGCAGATTACGTCAACAAATGTTGCACCGTTACGCTCCTGGTGGAAACGTGTTGTGGTGAAGTACATGTTGCCTGGAACGTAGTCACCTGGTTTGATTGTGAGCGTGGACAGGATGTTTTCTGCGCCACGACCCTGGTGAGTAGGGATGAGGTGTTTAAAGCCGAAATACTCTTTAACAACTTCTTCAAGGTGGTAGAAGTTTTCGGAGCCAGCGTAAGCTTCGTCACCAATCATCAGGCCAGCCCACTGCTTGTCAGACATCGCGGATGTACCGGAGTCAGTCAGCAGATCGATGTAGCAATCTTTGGACTTCAGCAGGAATGTATTGAAGCCTGCTTCCTGGATTGCCGCTTCGCGACGCTCGTCAGAAATGGAGTACATTGGTTCAACAGATTTAATCTTGAACGGCTCTGGCATAAACTTATTCATAAGAACATCCTCTTACTTTCTTCTTTACCAATAGGCGGAGGGATCAAATCCCACCGAACTCTCAAGGAGTGAAGTAAATCCCCGATTTAAAAGTATTAATACTTAGCATCGAAGGTATTATCTGCTTCACCAATCTTCATAATCATTAAATATCCAAATATTTTATTATATCAATAGGTAACAATATCAATATGTGAATAATTAATGGAATTAATATACAGATCACATACCATTATACCTTTATGAAATACACATTGCGCTGTTTTTACATGCATATTACTTGATTACTCGGATTATCAATCTGAGTGATCTTGGCTGAGTTGTGATCTGTATATCTCCCCGCCGCAAATTTCAGGCAAACGATGCCGTTCCTCCTCATCCAGTGCACTTAACACCTGGAAGGCAGAGGCATAGACAAACGCTATATTCTGAAGCAATAACGGCACATCCATAGCGCAAAATGGATTTTCCGATAGTATTGCCAGTATCAGGATATAGTACTTCCTCTGCAAGGGGGTGCAGATCTAAAATATGTTCCTGATACTTACTTGTTTTGGGGGTATTGCATGTTTAGCTGGCCTCTGCACTCGGCATCATGGGTGGACTATAGGAGGCAGGAGGCGAGCATACATGCAACCATGCAGCAGGAGCGACCCCGCTGCAGGCGGAGGTCGTCAGGCGAGGTGCAGATTGTTTGCCATGGAGACATCTTCGATATGCCATGGCAGCTTATCTCTCTTTAATATATTCAAATACAGCTGATACCAGCGCATTTTCCTAGTCCCAATGTAACTTTAAGACCAAATTAATTACACAAACCAGATTTGGGCTAATTGCACTGAAAGTCAAAAGGAAAAACTACGTACAGGCAGTGGATACCGGGAGGTCGGCTTGCTGCAGCGCCGCGCAACTGCCGTTACAAGCTCTCTGAAATACCAAGGGTTTTAAGGAGGTAGAGAAGTGGAGCGCTCGTTCCGGCAATCTCGCAATTCCTCAAAACATCTCATTTATTCCACAATAAAATTATAAATTATTAGCTCCTGCCACTATTTGACTTCGAGTTAGCATGAATCTCTTTCACTCTCAAAGAACTTGTTTGCCCTGGGTTAGTCCGGAGTACCGCTATGGCAACGCCTTTCAGGATTCTGGTCTGAGACGCTTGTTGACCGACAGCAGACCAGTAGGCGCTCAAATGCGGAGTTATACCTCTTACCTGAGGTTGTAGAGGCTCTGGTATGGAGACTTCCCCGCGGCGGTGGGGCGGGGCGAATGTGACACCACCCAGGCACCAATCGCAGTGATTTAGTCCAGAGACATAATATTGGCGTTGATTGACTGCGCGCTCTAGGTCTCCTCAGGTCTTGTTCAGTACCTCCAGGCGGTCACCTAAAGCGTAGTGCAAAATGAGCAAAGCATCCCACTCGCGCTGTTCTCCACGCACACGTTGAGTACAAGCCGTTGAATGTAAGCGAGGTGCAGAAGATCAAATACCACAATCCGGACTCGTCGACTTCATTTTGAAGTGTGTTAGTGGCGCAGTACGCACACGCAGAGTCAACCATATTCAAAGCCTCGTTGTTGGCTGTTGAAAGGCCGCGACAAAGGCCCTGGCGAACCCGCTGAAGAGGGAGGCGACTAACCTGACAACGACCAGGCGGGTTTATTTCCCTCAGAAGAGTGTATTGTATTCACCGCCTCCCGCTCACGATGAAGTGTTTGCTCACTTTTGAAAAAAGACAAAAAATAATCCGCTATTAAATGGGAGCAGGCTTTGCGATGTTGTAGTTTTTGGGCCTCACCCAGGACCGGCCGCCAGATGCATGCAGTGTCGATGCTGAAGGCGTGCAACGTGGCATTTTGTGGTATTGGGGGACGCTTTAGGTAGTACGCTTGCCTGGCTCCAGTGATTGCGCGTCCAGCTCGCCACGTGTTATCTGAGCACTCAAGCCTGCGCCCTCACCTGCTGCAAACCAGAGCTTTGCTGCTTCACGCCTTATACTGCGAGTACAATTGCACTGGCGAGTTTTATCCGCGTTGAATTATCCAGTCTGACGTGAGTGGTGATTTCCAGCCGGGCCGCACCCCATGCGGGATGACAACGGAGGGGACCGCAGCGGGGTGCCTTCAGAATTTCACCAGGGACTATTGTTGTAAGTGGCAATGACATGGTGAAATTGGCGTGAGTGGGTGAGGATTAATCGATACTTGATGAAATATCAATCTTTAGTTTAACAGATAATCGATAAAAGCCAATGGTATCTGCCCCGCATATCTGGTAGGTGAATCTGCATTATTAGCTGCGGTTTCACGATTTTTGTTGGGACCGTTTTGGGATACAGGCCTCGCCAGGCCTGATGGGGATTACTTTGCATTTCACGAGAACCATTATTTTTGTTGCGCTGGCAGCATCGCTTGCCGCTTGTGCATCTGTCGGCAATGAAAACCTTCGTAAAGAGACAGTAGAGACTGTTTCTACCAAGCTTACCAAGGGCAAGACAACCAAGAATGATGTGACCAGATTTTTTGGCAGCCCGGACACTGTCAACTTCAGCGACAGTGGCAACGAGATTTGGAAGTACCAGCACGTACGCTCCCAGGCAAAGGTTGAGAACTTTATTCCTGTGATCGACATTCTGGCTGGTGGTCAGGATCTGCATAAGAAAGAGCTGGCCCTGTTCTTCAACAACCGTGGTGTTTTAGAAAACTACACTATGCTGGAAACTGACAGCGAAGTGCGCACCGGATGGTTCAACTCCAACCAGTAAAGCTATGCGGGAATAAGTTTGTTTTGGGCGGCAGAATGAGTGCTGCCCAGGGCTGTTTGGTGCGGCACTTATCCCCTTTAGCTGTCAATCAGCATTGAAAATTGACCCACCTTTTGCATCCAAAACTGACCCACCCTGTGGGCGAAAAAGGCCCT
>CANNAV010000158.1 GCA_947502585.1 uncultured Pseudovibrio sp. | reverse complement strand
TTTATCAAGCGCATCACCAAACCCATGATGGGCTTTAAGGCCTTCTGGTCTGCAGCGGCTACGCTGGATGGAATTGAAGTGGCTCACATGATCCGTAAAGGGCAACTGGGACAGGAAGGCGTTCCAGCCTATCGTCAGTTTATGGCGCTCGCAGGATAACTGTGTGCAGACCATAGGTGTATTCTAACCGCCTCTAAAATTTGCGACAGAACCATGACAGAGCGGTTCAGCGGTGCTGCCGACATACGGTTGGTTCGGCAAAGCTCTGTTCAGCTTGCCCCATCTGCCTGATGGTTCAGGCTTTAGACAGTCTCGTTGACTTGCTCTCCCACGAGGCGGACAATATCAGACATAATTTCTGTCAGGTGGAAGTCCTTTGGTGTGTAAACTGCTGCAACACCTGATTTTTTCAGTTCTTCCGCGTCCTCTGGCGGAATGATGCCGCCAATAATGATCGGGATGTCGTACAGGCCATTTTCTTTCATTTTGTCCAGCACATCATGGACCAAAGCCAGATGTGAACCAGACAGGATCGACAGGCCGATAACGTGAACACCTTCTTCAAGAGCGGCGTTGACGATCTGGGCAGGTGTCAGGCGAATGCCCTCATAAACAACTTCCATGCCGCAATCACGGGCCCGTACTGCGATCTGTTCGGCGCCATTAGAATGACCATCCAAACCCGGTTTGCCAACGAGGAACTTAAGGCGGCGGCCCAGTTTCTGCGAAAGTTCAGAGACTTTCTGCTGAACATTTGCAAGACTCCCGTTGTCATCAGGAGCGGCTTTACTGACCCCGGTTGGGGCACGATATTCACCGAAGATTTCACGCAGGGCTTCGCCCCATTCTCCAGTCGTTGCGCCTGCCTGAGCTGCTTTGATAGATGCGTCCATGATATTGTTGTCCGAAGAGGCTGCAGTACGGAGTTCCTGCAAAGCGGCCTTAACCGCGTTCTCATCACGTCCGGCACGCCAGACCTGAATACGCTGGATAGCTTCTTCTTCAACGCGTTCAGACACGGTTAGGATGCCGCCGTCCTCATCTGATGCTAATGGAGATGGTTCGGTTTCAGTCCATTTGTTGACGCCGACGACGATTTGATCGCCGGATTCTATGCCTTCCAGACGTTTGGAATTGGACTCCACGAGCTTTTGTTTCATGTAGCTGGATTCAACGGCGGCGACTGCTCCGCCCATTTCTGCAATGCGGGCAAGCTCTTCTTTTGCTTGCTCTTTGAGGGCTTCTACCCTTGTTTCGATTTCTTTGGAGCCATCGAAGATGTCCGCATATTCCAGCAGGTCCGTCTCATAGGCCATGATCTGCTGCATGCGCAGGGACCATTGCTGGTCGAATGGTCGTGGGAGACCAAGAGCTTCGTTCCATGCTGGTAGCTGAACTGCGCGGGCGCGGGCGTTTTTGGAAAGGACAACAGCAAGCATTTCAACGAGAATTCGATAAACGTTGTTTTCCGGTTGCTGCTCCGTCAAGCCGAGTGAGTTGACCTGAACACCGTATCGGAAACGGCGGTAACGCTCATCTTCAACGCCATAGCGTTCCCGGCAGATCTCATCCCAGAGTTCTGTAAATGCCCGCATTTTGCACATCTCGGTGATGAAGCGCATGCCTGCATTTACGAAGAAGGAAATTCGGCCAACGAGTTTAGGGAAGTTGCTTTCAGAGATGACACCAGAAGCGTGTACATTGTCCAGAATTGCAACAGCAGTGGCGAGTGCGAAGGAAAGTTCCTGTACTGGTGTCGCGCCTGCTTCCTGCAGATGGTAGGAACACACGTTCATCGGATTCCATTTGGGCATGTTCGTGTAAGTCCATAAGATCACGTCGGTTGTGAGGCGCATGGACGGCGCTGGTGGGAAAACATAGGTGCCGCGGGACAGGTACTCCTTGATCAGATCATTCTGCGTGGTGCCAGACAGCAGTGTGCGGTCCGCACCTTGTTGATCGGCGGCAGCCACATAAAGTGCAAGCAGCCATGGGGCTGTTGCGTTGATCGTCATGGAGGTGTTCATACGCTCCAGCGGGATCTCATTGAAGAGGGTGCGCATATCCCCCAGATGCGAGATGGGTACGCCAACCTTGCCAACCTCACCGCGAGACAGCGGATGGTCCGGGTCGTAGCCTGTCTGCGTTGGGAGGTCGAATGCAACAGAAAGGCCCGTCTGCCCCTTTGCGAGGTTTGTGCGGTAGAGCCGGTTGCTGTCTGCAGCGTTCGAGTGTCCTGCATATGTGCGGAACATCCACGGACGGTCTTTCGTTGCGCCTTTAGGTGAACCGGTACTCATAGTCTATTGCCTCCTGATCCTCCCGGCATTTTATAAGGGACGAGATCTCAATTCTGCCTACACCTTTGAATAGGTTTTAAGGGTTGATGCAATGCAACATCAGAAGATGTACTCTTCGCAAGTTAAGCAATGGTTGTATATATTTCATGTGTTGTTTGTAATGATAATTCTCAGATAGCTGATATTGACAGGTTGTATTGTATTGCGATGCAGCAAATAGTGAACTGGAAGCGTTAGCAAAGAACTTGCTTTCACTCTCATGAGGGAAGGGCGCAACGCAAACCTGGAGGAGAAAATCATGAGTTCCGTTGCACGGGTTGTCGAAACTGGGTCAGAGGGAGGCTCTGAGTTCAAGGACCTCTATGAGATTGGTGAAATTCCACCGTTGGGACATGTTCCTAAGAACATGTGGGCGTGGACTATTCGCCAGGAGCGTCATGGTTCCCCTGATACAGCAATGGTCAAAGAAGTGGTGCCAACGTGGGAGTTGGACAGCCATGATGTGCTCATTCTGGTTATGGCAGCAGGCGTGAACTATAACGGTGTCTGGGCCGCGCTTGGCGAGCCGATCTCCGTCTTTAAAGTTCACAAGCAGCCCTATCATATTGCCGGGTCTGATGCCTCCGGTATCGTTTGGGCAGTTGGTTCTAAAGTTACTCGCTGGAAGATTGGCGACGAAGTTGTCGTTCATTGTAACCAGGATGACGGGGATGATGAGGAGTGCAATGGCGGTGATCCTATGTTCTCTAACTCTCAACGAATCTGGGGATACGAGACACCTGACGGGTCATTTGCACAGTTTGCCCGTGTTCAGTCTCAGCAGCTGATGGCGCGCCCAAGGCATCTGACATGGGAAGAAAGCGCTTGCTATACGCTTACTCTGGCAACTGCCTTCCGTATGTTGTTCGGTCATGCGCCGCATGATTTGAAGCCGGGCCAGAACGTTTTGATTTGGGGAGCTTCCGGTGGCCTTGGCGTGTTTGGTGTTCAGCTGATTGCTGCTGCCGGTGCGAATGCTATTGGCGTTATTTCTGATGAGAGTAAGCGCGAGTACGTAATGTCGCTTGGCGCGAAGGCCGTTATCAATCGCAAAGATTTTGACTGTTGGGGCCAGCTGCCGAAGGTGAACTCGCCAGAATATGAAGCGTGGACCAGGGAAGCGCGTAAGTTCGGTAAAGCGATCTGGAACATTACCGGTAAGGGAAATGACGTTGATATGGTATTTGAACACCCGGGGGAAACAACGTTCCCGGTATCGACGCTGGTTGCCAAACGTGGTGGTATGGTTGTGTTCTGTGCTGGCACCTCCGGTTTCAACCTGACCATGGATGCACGCTACGTATGGATGCGCCAGAAGCGTATTCAGGGTTCTCACTTTGCACATCTTAAGCAGGCAAGTGAGGCGAATAAGTTCGTTATTGATCGCCGCATCGACCCCTGTATGAGTGAAGTGTTCTCATGGGATCAGATTCCGCAGGCTCATATGAAGATGTGGAAGAATCAGCATGCCCCAGGAAACATGGCGGTTTTGGTGTGCGCACCAAAGACAGGTTTGCGCTCTCTTGAGGACGTTATTGAAGCCAGTGACAGCTAAGTAGGCGCACTAAAGGAAGTTGGCGACTTTATGCGGCCAACTTCTTACTTTTTCTAGGTTTTTCATCTATTTTTTACTGACCAATGATACAATATTTTTGTAATATATGTGATTATACGACAATATCTGGCGTGACTTTTATATTTAAGTTTACTGAGAAATTACCTGAATTTTCCGTGATATTCTATGTAAAAGGAAGTTTAAAATAGCAGCTTTGCTTCAGTAATTTTTTTTTCTCATATTTTTCGCTTTAATTGGTGGTACCATGAAGTTATAAAAGATTTATAACTTCATATCCTATGTATTTAAAAAGTATATATTTTTATATTTATTCGTTTAAAATATTTTAGGCAGATGTCTAAGTTGACAGAAAACTGAATATATCTATTTTGACGGTGCGGTTGATGTGCTCAACATAGTATGTCCTGCAATTGCTGAGTTTATGACTTGGCATTACGGCCAGAACGACAAGCTGTTCTTAGCGGCTTTTCTCTCTGACCGAAAAAGTATCTTTTGGTTGTTTGGAGGCATCGTGTTGAATTTTAAATTTGCTCTCGCTGCGTGCGTGGTTGCATTCCCTTTTGCTGCGTCCGCAGCAGAAGCAGCAGATCCTGTTTGTGAAATTGATCGTCCTGTCGTATTCGCCGGTCTGGATTGGGACTCGAATGCTTTTCATAACTCTGTAGCTCAGTTCATTGCTGAAAATGGGTACGGTTGTGAAACCGATGTTATTCCAGGCTCCACTATTCCGCTTCTGAACGGCATGGCGCGTGGTGATATCGATGTAACTATGGAAATCTGGCCAGACAACGTGACTGAAGCTCTTGCTGAAGGCATGGCGAAGAAGCAATTTGTTGATCTTGGTGTGAACTTCCCTGATGCGACACAGGCGTGGTTTATTCCAAAATACCTGGTTGAAGGTGATGATGCACCTGCAAAAGGTCTGAAGTCTGTTTCTGACCTGCCAAAATACAAAGATGTGTTTTCTGATCCGGAAGAGCCTGAAAAAGGGCGTTTCTACAACTGTATCGCTGGTTGGGGCTGTGAGGTCATTAACTCCAAGAAGCTTAATGCTTATGGCTTGCTTGATACCTATGTAAACTTCCGTCCAGGTACTGGTGCAGCACTTGCTGCTGCGATTGAATCTAACATTCGTCGTAAAAAGCCAATCCTATTCTATTACTGGGGTCCAACCTGGGTGATGGGTAAGGTTGCTGATGATCTGATTCAGCTGGAAGAGCCTGCCTACAACAAGGAAACCTGGGATAAGCTGTCGGAAGAGACTGACCCATCCAAAGTTACTGAAGCTGTTGCTTATCCTCTCTCTGCGATACACGTCTTCGTCAACACAGAGTTCCATACAACTGCACCTAAACTGGTTGAGTTCCTGACTGCATATGAAACCAGCAGTAACGACGTGTCCAAGGCTCTTGCTTACATGCAGGACACTGGTGGAACCACCGATGACGCAGCTGTTGAATTCCTGAAAAACAATGAAAAAATCTGGACCAGCTGGGTTCCGGCTGATGTCGCTGAGCGTGTGAAATCTGCTCTGTAATATCAAAGACAGCTGACTGTTTTTGAAAATTGGCGAGTGAAAAGCGATCACGGGACTTGTTTCCGTGATCCTTACTAAGAAGAATAAGAGGATCACATGGCTTTCGACGTGTTTCCCAACTATGGGAAACCTATCCGGACTTCCACAAACGATCTGGTTGACTTTCTCGTCGTGAATTACGGCGATGGATTTGAGGCCTTTTCCAACTCCATCCTTTTCTTGCTGGTGCGGTTAGAGCGACTTATGAGAGGCGCTGACCCTATCGTTATTCTGATCTGCATCGGCCTGATTACTTTTGCTGCGAGCCGCCGGTGGGGGCTTAGCCTGATGATGATGGGTGCGATGTGGTTCATCGGCACATTAGGGCTTTGGGAAAAGTCGATGCAAACAGTTGCGCTCTTGCTTGTTGCTGTGCTGATCTCCGTGGTTATTGGTGTGCCGCTTGGTGTCATCTCTGCTCGTTCTACCCGGTTCAGAACTATTCTTAACCCGGTGCTTGATCTGATGCAGACCATTCCAAGCTTTGTTTATCTTATTCCTGCAGCCATGCTGTTTGGTCTGGGTAAAGTGCCAGCTATTCTGGCGACTGTGGTGTATTCTGCTCCCCCGCTTATCCGTCTGACTGATCTTGGCATCCGGTATGTGGATGAAGAGGTTGTAGAGGCAAGCCGGGCCTTTGGTGCAACGCGATGGCAGATCCTTAAGGGCGTTCAAATCCCACTTGCGCTCCCTTCCATCATGCAGGGTGTTAACCAGACTATGATGATGGCACTGGCCATGGTGGTGATTGCGTCCATGATTGGGGCACGCGGTGTGGGTGAAACTGTTCTGCTTGGGTTACAGCGTAATGATGCAGGACAAGGTTTGCTCGGCGGCTTAGCGATTGTTGTTCTCGCTGTGGTGTTTGACCGTATCACACAATCAGCCGGACAACGGATGCAGGCGCATCGCAAGGTAACAGGGTGAGGCGCTGACAAATGGCATTGATCGAAGTACAAAACATTACCAAGATTTTTGGCAAGGCGCCTGCGAAGGAGCTTGCCAGGGTCAGGAACGGTGTGGGCAAAGATCAGCTGCTTGCTGAGACTGACCATACTCTTGGCCTGCACGATGTCTCCCTGAGCATCGAGAAGGGCGAGATCTTTGTGATTATGGGCCTATCCGGCTCCGGTAAATCCACGCTTATTCGTCACTTCAACCGCTTGATTGACCCAACAGACGGCCACATTCTGGTTGATGGCCTGGATGTAATGGCTCTTTCCGATAAAGAGCTGGAAGACTTCCGCCGCCATCGTATGTCGATGGTGTTTCAGCGCTTTGGCCTGATGCCGCACCGGACAGTACTGCAGAATGTTGCTTACGGTCTTGAAGTGCAGGGCATTGTAAAAGCAAAGCGTGAATCCACTGCTCGTGAATGGATTGAGACGGTTGGGCTTGGTGGCTTTGAACATCAGTACCCAAGCCAGCTTTCCGGTGGTATGCAGCAGCGTGTTGGTCTTGCACGTGCGCTTGCGACAGATGCCGACATTCTGCTGATGGATGAGGCATTTTCTGCACTTGATCCGTTGATCCGCTCGCAGATGCAGGACCAACTGGTGGAGCTGCAAGAAAAGCTGCATAAGACTATCGTATTTATCACGCATGATCTGGATGAAGCTTTGCGTATTGGTGACAAGATCGCGATCCTTAAGGATGGTGTGTTGTCACAAGTCGGTCCGCCGCCAGAAATTCTGCTTGAGCCAGCTGACGATTATGTGCGGGCGTTCGTGCGGGATGTGAACCGCGCACGTGTGTTGACTGTTGATACTGTTATGCAGCCACCTGCTATGCGTATTACCCATGATAATATGGAAAAAGCGCTGGCCGATATGCGTCGTCGTGACGAAGATTTCGGTTATGTGGTTGAAAACAAAGAATACCGCGGCATCGTTACGCAAGAAGGCCTTGCACAGGAAGTTGCAAAACCGGGCGACAGTCCATCCCTTTATGCTTTTGCTGATGACAGCAATGCAGTGGAGTTGGAAAGCACTCTGGAAGAAGCTCTTCCAACAACATTGGAAGCAGATTATCCGGTTCCAGTTGTGTGCGAGGACGGAAGGCTGATGGGCGTATTGAGCCCTGAAGAGATGGGCAGTGTGCTGACGCCCCCGGAAGAGCAAGCTGATGCTGAAGGAAAAGATGAGGAGGCTGAACAACTCGAGCCTCATGCTTTGAAAGAAGCATCCTGACGTTTGTGCCGGGAAGTTTGAAAGGCCGGCTTTGTCCGGCCTTTTTTATTCGCTTATAGTGTGCTTTCAGTTTGTCTCAATCAGTCGGTAGTTTGTCCATAAGGATAGTGTCCACGGAAGTGGTGTAATTTGTTCTCCAGCGTTTTCAACTTACCGGTTACATGGCGCGAGTATTTGCGGAGCCATGATTTGATCTTCGCAGATTGGCTTTTGTGTTTCCAGTGTCATGTAGCGCCTGGCCA
>CANNAV010000157.1 GCA_947502585.1 uncultured Pseudovibrio sp. | reverse complement strand
CCTGACAGTTCAACGCTGTCGCGCCGCTGTGATGGACTGGAGCTGTCCAGACCCAAACGGGATCGTCAGCCCGGCACAACAACCCTTGTGATTGATAGTACTGGCCTGAAGATCGTTATGGCGGGGTTGAAGTTATCATCCCGCCGCCCAAAACAGCAGTTCTCAGCTCTCATGCTGAGTGTGCGCCCGGCACCCGTGACCGGGATATTCTCTTGATAGAAAAGCATGGCCGAAATGGGCTGGCAGAAGCGAAAAGGATACGGGCGCCGTTCACAGAGTGAGACTTTGATGGGGCGCTACAAACAGGTCATCGGGACCACACTCAGGTCCCATAAACCGGAAAACCAGAAGACGGAAGCCAGGATCAATGTTTCCGTCCTCAACACAATGACCGCCCCCGGACGTCCCTCGTTCGAGCGGGGAGGGTGTGCTGTAAGCTGAACTGGATTAAGGCAACAACGCTCCCCTGCGCTGACTAAAGAGGAACTGTCTGTTCTGCGCACATTAAAAGTGTAAACGGCGGCGGCGCATGTGGGTAACAAAGTGGAGACGACCTCATGTCTGAGGCATATATTTGCGATTATATTAGAACACCAATTGGTCGTTATGGGGGGGCGCTGTCTTCTGTTCGGGCGGACGATCTTGGCGCTTTGCCAATTAAAGCGTTGATAGAACGGAACCCGTCAGTTGACTGGGAAGCCGTTGACGAAGTGTATTACGGCTGTGCCAATCAGGCGGGTGAAGATAACCGCAACGTTGCCCGCATGATAGCGCTGCTGGCAGGTTTGCCAGAGGCGGTGCCGGGCACAACGCTGAACCGTTTGTGCGGTTCCGGTATGGACGCTGTCATTGCTGCCTCCCGTGCTATTAAGACAGGTGAATGCGATCTGGTAATTGCTGGCGGTGTGGAATCCATGTCCCGAGCACCATTCGTGATGCCTAAGGCGAGCGCACCGTTCTCTCGTGCCAATGAAGTGTTCGACACGACCATTGGCTGGCGCTTTGTTAACCCGGAGATGAAGAAGCAGTTCGGCATCGACAGTATGCCTGAAACTGGCGAAAACGTGGCCGAAGATTTCGGTGTTTCCCGTGCTGATCAGGATTCTTTCGCGGCACGTTCACAGGCAAAAGCGGCGGCTGCGCAAGAAAGTGGCCGCCTCACCAAGGAGATCATCGAGGTCAAAATCCCGCAACGCAAGGGCGACCCGATCATCGTGTCCGCAGATGAACATCCACGCGCCGGGACATCTGCTGAGGAACTGGCAAAGCTACCGACACCATTTCGTGAAAACGGCAGTGTGACTGCGGGCAATGCGTCAGGGGTTAACGATGGTGCTGCAGCGTTGATTGTTGCTTCTGCCGCAGCAGCTAAGAAATATGGTCTAACTCCGCTTGCGCGTGTGCTTGGAGGTGCCACTGCTGGGGTTGCGCCGCGGATTATGGGCATTGGCCCGGCACCTGCTGCGCTAAAGCTTTGCAAACGGTTGAATTTGCAGCCTTCAGACTTTGATGTCATCGAACTCAATGAAGCCTTTGCAAGTCAAGGGATTGCAGTTCTGCGCGAACTGGGCCTGGATGCAGGTGCAGCTCATATCAACCCGAATGGCGGCGCAATCGCACTGGGCCACCCTCTGGGCATGTCCGGCGCACGCATCACCGGAACGGCTGCGTTGGAATTGAGCCTGCAAGGCAAAAAGCGCGCTCTGGCCACAATGTGTATAGGTGTTGGTCAGGGCATCGCTGTCGCGTTGGAAAGGGACTGATGTGAGTGTGAGCCTCTTCAATAACCTGTATGGAACGGTTTGTTTTGAGATGAGGAGGTTCAATGTTCCTTTGCTCTTGAAACAACACTGGATTACTACCTTGCCTATAAAGTGGCTCTCATTAAAGCCTGTTAGGTCTCCTTCCTTTCTGTAGAAAGATCTCAGGCGTATTTTGACACCGCTGATTTATGCCCATATTAATCCTTATGGACGGTTTGATCCGGATCTCAACCGCCGTATCAACTTTAAACAGAAAGTGGCAGCGTGAATATTCATCCCTCCGGCCATCCGGCCCCAGCCTTCAATCTAAGGTTGACACCACACGGGCATCTTGTTTTGGAATGCGGAACAACAAAGTCCGATCTGGCCATGTGTATGGAGGAAGCCTTCGACCGGGGAGGCGGACAGGGGCTTTTACATCTTGGTGCGACCAAGATTAGCCATTCCCTGCCTCCAACTCCTGCCTGGTGGCGAGCATTCGCGGCTCGGTATATCACAGCCCTTTGCCTTCATGCTACGGATGTGAGCGAACCCGGCTCGCTCACATCCATTCCGGAAATTCCGGCACCGGATGAAAATGATCTTGACGCACTGGTTCTGAGCGCACCAATAATGACCGGATCCGAGTATCTCACCCGTGAAGTATTGTGCTCTTTATGGAGAGAGATCGGCAAGGCCGCGCAGACTACTCTTGCGACTAAAGGCTGCGATCTTCAGAGCTTTCTGAAAGAATTCGATCCAGCCTGGAACCTTGTTGGCCGCGTGTATTTCAATCTGGCTGAGAACCGTAATGATGCGGACGCCCCTTTTGCCTTTATGGCTACCTATACCAATCGTCTGTCAGCCCAGGCACAGGCTCAGCACCTGCCACTTGGCCAGGCCTTGCGTGACTATGCCGGGGCTGCTAACAAGAGCAGGTTGCTATCGTTGTTGGTGCCCGTACAACGCGCCGCCGAGACCTGCATGTGGCTCAAGCCGATGATAGACAAAGGGGAGATATTCCACCCCCTGCGCTGGACACCAGGTGAGGCGGCACGTTTTCTCAAAAGTTCAGGTGATCTGGAGCAGGCAGGTGTTCTGGTGCGTATGCCAGCTACCTGGCGCGCCGGACGTCCTTCCCGACCGCAAGTTAGCGCGGTTGTCGGCAGCAATGCACCCTCTGCCCTTGGCCTGGATGGTCTCCTGGATTTTAAGGCCGATATGACACTGGATGGCGAGCCTTTGAGCACTGAGGAAATCGAAGCCCTGCTCTCAGGCACCGAAAGCCTTGTTCTCCTGCGCGGTCAATGGGTCGAAGTTGACCGCGAACGGCTCACACGGACGCTGGACCAGTTCAAGGCAGCAGAAGAGCTGGCCGAACGGGATGGCTTAACATTCGCAATGGCGATGAGGATGCTTGCAAGTGTTCCTGCAGATGAGGCTGATGACCATATCTCTTCCGAATGGTCAAGCGTTACAGCCGGATCATGGCTGGAAGAGGCATTGCAGTCTCTGCGCAGCCCGGATGGCAACAATATTGACCCCGGTCCGGCCTTACATGGAACCTTACGCCCCTATCAAAAAAATGGCACCCGGTGGCTGCATCTTTTGTGTGGCCTTGGTCTTGGCGCCTGTCTGGCTGACGATATGGGACTTGGCAAGACCATTCAGGTGCTGGCTCTCCTTCTTGCCCAACGGCGGATGGCAAGTGGCACAGCACAAAAACCTTGCCTTCTGGTTGCCCCAGCCTCGTTATTGGCGAACTGGATGGCGGAAATCGAGCGCTTTGCTCCCAGCCTGAAAGCAAAAATCCTGCATCCTTCTGCCATGAAACGAGAAGAAATAAGGCAATTTTCTACTGAAGATGTTGCGGACCTGGATCTTGCGATTACCAGCTATGGTACCCTTTTGCGCATGGAGCCCCTCGCCGCTATTGACTGGCGGCTTGTGATCCTTGATGAGGCGCAGGCGATTAAAAACCCCAAGACCAAGCAAACCCGTGCGGCCAAGGCGCTCAGGGCTCAGGCACGGATCGCCTTAACCGGAACTCCGGTTGAAAATAACCTTGGTGATCTCTGGTCAATATTCGACTTTATCAATCCGGGCCTTCTCGGTTCTGCCAGGCAGTTTGCCAAGCTTTCAGCACAACTCACTGAGCACGGCGAAAACAATTATGGTCCTTTGCGAGAACTTGTTCGCCCTTACATCCTTCGACGTATGAAGACGGACAAGTCGATTATCACTGACCTGCCTGATAAAACCGAGGTCAAGGCTCATTGCTATCTCAGCCGACGTCAGGCTGCACTCTACACCCAAACAGTCGAGGACCTCACCAACAAGCTGGAGACTGCCGATGGTATCCAGCGTCGGGGGCTTGTTCTGGCAACTTTGATGCGCCTCAAGCAGATCTGCAATCACCCTTCACAGTGGCTGAATGATGACATCTGGAACGAGGCTGATAGTGGCAAGTTGATGCGCCTGCGCGAGATCGCCGAAGTTGTGGCCACCCGTCAGGAGAAAATGCTGGTCTTCACGCAATTCCAGGAAGTCATTGAACCGCTTTCAGCTTTTCTGGGCTCCATCTTCGGACGTGATGGACTCGTGCTTCACGGTGGTACCCCTGTGGCCAAACGCAAAAAGCTGGTCTCAACCTTCCAGGAGGATGAGACCATTCCGTTTTTCCTCCTCTCTGTGAAGGCCGGAGGCTCGGGGCTAACCCTTACGGCGGCATCACATGTTGTCCATTTTGATCGTTGGTGGAATCCGGCCGTAGAGAACCAGGCAACAGATAGGGCTTTTCGCATTGGTCAAAAGAAAAACGTTTTGGTACATAAGCTGATGTGCCGTGGAACTATTGAAGAAAAAATAGATGACATGATCGATACCAAGCAGGAACTTGCAGACGCACTATTGTCAAAAACCAAAGAGATCAGTCTAACTGAATTGTCTGACGATTCTCTCTTGCAATTAGTCCGGCTTGATGTCAACGCAGCAATGAAGGAGTGAACCCATGTCGCGTTATGATTACTACGGTGGCTGGGCTCCTTATGTGCCTGTCGCTGAACGGCGCCGGAAAGCTGAACAGGAAGTGAAGAAGCTGCGGCGCCAGGGCAAGTCTATCGCGCCGGTGACTATCGAAGGGCGCCAGATTGCGACCACTTTCTGGGGCAAGGCGTGGTGCAAAAATCTTGAAAATTATCTTGACTACGAAACCCGGTTGCCCCGCGGCCGTGCATGCGTGCGCCACAGCCTGATACTCGATCTTCAGATAACAGAAGGCAGGATTACTGCTCTGGTCAGTGGATCGGAGATGTATGATGTGGCTATCACCATCACCAAAATACCGGAGGCCGAGTGGGGCGCCATCTGTGCTGATTGCTCTTCTGGTATCGACAGCCTGGTCGAATTGCTGCAGGGCCGTTTCTCCAAAGGCATCATGGAGCGTATTTGCCGGCAGGAGAATGGATTGTTCCCGAAACCCACTGAGATTAAGTTCTCGTGCACTTGCCCGGATCACGCGTCAATGTGTAAGCACGTCGCAGGGGCGCTTTATGGTGTTGGTGCCCGACTTGACCATCAGCCTGAATTGCTATTCCAGCTACGCGGTGTAAACGCAGATGATCTGATTGCTGAAGTCGATACCTCAACACCATTCTCAACCACAGATGTAGATGCTGACAAGGTGCTGGCCGAGAATGACCTGTCAGCCCTGTTCGGCCTGAATATTAGCGAAGAGCCGGTTACGTCGCCGGAACGACCACACAGTAAAACTAAGTCAAAATCCCCGACACCCAGAAAAGCCAGTTCTGCAAACAAGCCCAAACGCCCAAAAGCACGGGATAGTGTTAAAGCAGAGTCGGATCTTGAAGATACACCCTCAAAGGAAAAGAAACCGGGAAAAGTCAGGGGAGCACGCGCAAAAGTTCGTTTGAACAACACATCTTCCGCCTCAGGAAAAACAAGAACCTGAACCGCGCACAAATTTGTTGCAAAACTTAAGAGCCTGACTCAACAGTTTATTAATAGCAGCAATACCTTGCGACACGTCCTGTGATTGTTCTGAAGTGAGCGATGGTTGACCACGCGTCTGATCCTGCAGTGAATTTTTCCCATTTTTTTCGCGAGCCTTCTGCACCTTCCGATCCAGGAGAAGGTGCGCTCCATCACCCGCCGTGGCGTTGTTGCATTACTCCCTAGTGCAGGGCGATTTATGAATATTCATTAACCTGTTGAATTTTTGTTTGAATTCTGAATCTATGGTTTCATGACAAATCATTGCAAGAAACCAGCAAAATCTCTGAGAGCTTTATTGAGAGAAATCCCTGATCCACGTGGCAAACAGGGCCTTGAACATCCGCCGGAAGCTTTGCCGGGCCTGATGTTGCTATCTCTTCTCAGTGGTCGTTGAGGCATGCTGGCAGCGTTTCATTTGGGACGCAACCAGCTCACACGTCCTAGCTTCCCACGTCAGCTGAAATCCCATCGCCATGCAACGCTTACCGGACTCCTGCGCATTCCTGATCCTGATGCAACGGCGCAAGCTTTTGGCAATTTGACCAGCGCTCCAGGCATCAGATCGGATCACGCATTACCCCCCGGTCCTCTCTCTGGATGGGAAAACTCTGCGCAGTAGCAAGGACAGTGAAGGCAAAGCCGAGCATGTTTTGTCCTCATTTTGCGCCGCCCTTCATCGAAATACAGCTATATCATTCCTGACAAACCAGAACAGCCCGCACTTTCATTTAATCACCCAGGTCATGGCCGACTTAAAACGCAATACCCTCTCTCATGGTGTATATGGCTTTTTTATAACGGGTTAGCTCGGGTGAAGCGCTTACGAACCACGTTTCACGGCGACATTGAGCTAATAAGTGAGAATGCTGCTTATGACAAAGAACTACTCAAGAGCGCTAACCTTGAAGGTTTTCATATAATTGGTAAAGTTGTGTGGTGCTGTCATCACTTCACATGAAACTAAAATGCGCATTTTTGTGCAACCCCGCGCACAACCTCTTATAGGCAATATACCTAATAACCAATAAATCTCAAACAGTTACCAGAATTTTCCCTCTCCCCTTTATTGAACAATACCCCCTTCCCTTCCCCCCCCCCCCCCACACACACACACAGCGCGGGATCCGGGTGTGTATTTCTTCTTCTCCACAGGGCACATCCCCTGAGAGTTTCACTTTCCGGTAAACCCGGGGCGGTTCAAGTTTCCATTGAGAAACGCCCTGAATTTGCTGATTTGCGTACTCGTGTGGGAGACTGGGAAGCTGATACAGTAATCAGTATACAGGGCCACTCAGTCATTGTGACGTTTGTTGAGCGAAAGACGCGCTTTGGTGTTGCCAGCAAGATTGCCAACATAACAGCACGGGCTGTCACGGAGGGAATATGCGCTCATCTCAAGCCTTTCAGGACCATGCCTGCACCTTGTTGCTGCGGCAATGGCAGAGAGTTTTCTTATACTCCAGGGACTGAATTCGCCTGAGTTTAGCGGGATTAAATTATTCTGTAATCGTCCCGAGAAACGAGCGGAAGTTGTCGGTGACGGTTTCGCGGAACTCGCTCCGGTTTTCGGCATGATTTTTCGGAAAAACCTCAAAACAGCCTCGGTGAGCTGATTGTATGCGGCGTAGTATCGATTGTGGACCACCCATTTGTGCACAATGCCCCAAAGACGCTCTGTCGGATTTAGATGTGGCGCATAAGCAGGCAGAAAATGCAACTTCGCCCATCGCTTGAACTTTCCAGCCATGCCTGTAATGCTCTGGCGTGATGATAACGGGCATTGTCGGGATAGACGTGAATGGTCGCCATGTCCGGGTTGTTGCACTCTGGCTTTTCCAGCAACTGCTGCGTTGTCCGGGCATTATCTTCTCAGCTCCCACAAAGGTGAACTGAAAAGCCTCAGGGTTGATTGCACCTTGAATGTTTAACAGGTTGCGCCCGGATGTAGATTTAATTGCTGTCTTTTGATCCCTGGGAAACCAGACATAGGCCGGGCAGCTTTGATGTTCAGGGGGCACTGCATCTGAAAAATACAACCACCTCATTTGCCCCCAACCCAGTCATAGGAGCATTATAGTAGGCGATAAAGGCTACTTGCTCGGCCTCGTCTGCCTGTGCAGGCAAGGATTGGGGCTTATTATAGGTAAATCCCAAAGGGTGCACCAGCCTGGCAGCTCCCGAGGCGCTGTAGCTCCGGCTATGCCTGGTCAGAATAGGGGCGCAGATCTCGGTAGTGTAATCTGACGTCTGGAAAATTGTGTGAGGCTTGTGCTCAGAAGCGTTTTGCCGGGAGCATGCTCCCGGT
>CANNAV010000156.1 GCA_947502585.1 uncultured Pseudovibrio sp. | reverse complement strand
AAGACAAAAACATCATCCAGATCTGATCAACCCGCCAAACCTGAAATCAGAATTTACAGCAGACCTGGGACTTGACCCAACCACAAGTAACACCAAAAGGAAACAAATAAACACGAGTCAATGATTGGGAAGGTTGGTATCACTCGCTATCGCGAACACATCAGGGGCGGGATACTTACCAAAAAAGAAACCGAGATAACCTATTTGATATCAAGCCTCAAAGACCCTGAACGAGAAAGCATCCTAGGCCTCAATCGAAATCACTGGCTTGTCGCGATGCATGATCTCGATTTTCCAGTGATTTTGGTTTAGGCTTGAGGGCGGCGCGAAATGTGGACAAAACATGTTCGGATTTGCCTTCACTGTACTTGCTACTGCGCAGAGTTTTCCCATCCATAGAGAGATGACCGGGGGATAATTCGTGATCCGATCTGGTGCCTGGAGCGCTGGTCAAATTGCCAAGAGCTTGTGCCATTGCATCAGGATCAGGAATGCCCAGGAGTTCGGTAAGCGTTGCATGGCAAGGTGACTTCAGATGACGTCGGAAGCCAGGAGGTGTGGGCTGGCTACGTGACAGGTTGTGCCCCAAATGAAACGCTGCCAGCATGCATCGATGACCACTGAGAAGGGATAGCAACATCAGCTCCAGCAAAGCTTCCAGCGGATGTTGAAGGCCCTGTTTGCCATGTGGATCAGGGACTCCTTTCAATAAAAACTTCAGAGATTTCATCGGTTTCTTACAATATTTGTCAGGAAACCATAGAACCAGAATTCAAACAAAAACTCGACAGGTTAATGGGTATCAATAAATCGCCCTGTATCCAGCCGTGTTTGAGGGACGCACTATTAAGGTGCTTTTGCTGACCGGGAATTTATCGGCTTTGAATGGCTGAATTTCCTCAATGAAAACAAAGCCCTATTCGTTATCCGCGTCAAAGACAATCAGCTGGTTGTCACACAGGAGGGACAAGTCCAGAGTCTGCGCACCTTGTTGCGAAGCTGTAGCAAACGCCGCCTGTTCAGTGCCGCTTTTGCTACCCCCGCGCCTGGGGTATCTTTTAACTTTGCTGCAAAATGCATCAAGGGCAAGGACCTCCTCATCTTTGTCGCCAATCGCCCGGCCCACGATACACTTATGCGCTATAAAACCCGATGGGCCATTGAAAGTCTGTTTGGCGACATCAAAACCCGTGGCCTCAATCCGGAAGGCACCCGCCTGACAGACAGCAAAAAACTGGAGGTGCTGTTTGCTCTGGTTGCACTGGCTACTGGATGGGCAAGCGCCACCGCATCAGCCGTTGTCTGCACAGCAAAGATTAAACGAAAAGGCCACGGATATAAGGCTAAGTCGCTCTTCAGAACTGGCTTTGATTACCTCAGGCGGGTCTTAAGAACCCAACCCGGTGACGCTATCAAACCGTGGTGCAAAATTAACTCAAGAATGCGCAGAGTTGTGTAGTGTGGCCAACATCATTAACTGAAAGCACCAGACCGTTGCCATCACAGCGGACCACGATGGCGCCCAGCGCATTCAGAATGGAACGATGCCGGTCATCCGCTTCCCGCAGCTGCCAGTCGGCATCACGCTCATTCAGATGGAGCTTCAGGTTGTTCAACTTCACTCCTGAATTAAGCTGTTTTCCAGCCTTGTTTGATAACATCACTTACGGGAATTGCCGAAACAGCACAGCGCCAGCCCCCAAAAAGCAAGCAACACAACATCCAGGCTTTGTACAGAGCGCCAATCCGTAAGAAGAAGTGCAATCAGCAAGCATAGCACGCCCACAAAAATATAGAGGCTCTTCAGAACAAGGGAGGACTTTTCGGTGATTTCACTTTGCTTATTCAGAAACGCGCGCGCCTGAGTATACTCCCGCCCCTCCAAAACCCGAAAAGTGTAATGTAACTTTCTTGGCCGATGCGCCTAATATTTACGAAACCACTCTTCACTAAACATTCGGGTTTTCAGAGGAGCTGAGTATAACAACATGGGGCTCTCCTCAGTTTTCAGTCTCAGTTTCAACACTGCTTTTGCTCCCCCCGAACTATTTCGACAAATCAGTAAAAGATAATTGGTTAGAAATAACAATTTATGCTGCGGCTAAATAGGCCGAGGAGCGTTTGAAACTCAAAGCTTCGGCCAGGTGAATACGCTGGACGGTCTCGGATCCATCCATATCTGCGATTGTCCGCGACAATTTAAGTACGCGATGGTAACCGCGCGCTGAAAGCCCAAATTGTATTGATACCTGTTCAATCAGCTCCTTACTGCCCTGGTCCAGTGCAACAATCTTCTCGATGGTCCGTGCACTGGCATGCGCATTTACCGTGATGTTTAAGCCAAGAGCGGCATACCGGGCTTGCTGTATTGCACGCGCTTGCGCCACACGTTGAGCAACCTTTGCTGAACTTTCAGAGGTGCGCGGATTAATCAGGTCTCTTGCCGAAACAGCGGGAACATGAAGTTGCAGATCCATCCGGTCAAGAAACGGCCCGGAGACGCGTGACTGATAAGAACTGGCGCACTTATCGCCTCGCCTGCAAGTGTGTCCTGGTTCTCCTGCATAACCACAGCGGCAAGGGTTCATCGCAGTAACAACCTGCACTACGGATGGATAGCTCACACGGTAGTTGGCCCTCACAATCGTTGCCACACCGTTTTCAATAGGCTGTCTTAAACTGTCCAGAACTGAACCATCAAATTCTGGCAGCTCATCCAAAAAAAGCACCCCATTGTGGGCCATCGACACTTCGCCGGGTCTGGCCTTTATGCCTCCCCCAACCAATGAGGCCATGGATGCAGAGTGATGTGGTGCCCGGAATGGTCGCTGATTACTCAAAGCTCCATCCTCCAGTTCCCCCGATATGGAAGCTATCATGGAGACTTCCAGCAGTTCGCGAGCTGATAGTGGTGGCAAAAGAGTGGGTAACCTGCTTGCGAGCAAGGTCTTCCCTGAGCCGGGAGGGCCAATCATCATCAGATTATGAGAGCCAGCCGCTGCAATCTCCAGCGCCCGCTTAGCAGTTTCCTGCCCGCGGATATCGGCAAGGTCCAGTGAACTGGTAGCTTTTGGAGAGCTGCAAGGTTTCGGATCAGTAAGAGTAATGTCCCCTTTCAATGCGCGGTAGAGCTGAACAAGTGACCCCGCTGCCAAAATCTTCAGACCCTCATCTGCCCATGCTGCTTCAGAGCCACAACTTGCAGGGCAGATCAGACCTTTCCCGTCTGCAACAGCGGCGATTGCAGCTGGAAGGGCTCCGTTTACGTGCGAAATGCTGCCATCCAGTGAGAGCTCACCTAAAACAAGGAAGCCTTCAACAGCTTCAGCAGGCAATGCTCCCATCGCAATAAGAAGTCCGAGCGCAATTGGAAGATCATAATGTGATCCTTCCTTCGGCAGGTCAGCGGGAGCCAGATTAACTGTCACGCGTTTGGCGGGCAGTGCCAAGCCTGAGGCGATGAGTGCTGAACGAACCCGCTCCTTGCTCTCCGCAATCGCCTTATCAGGCAAACCAACGAGGGTAAAGTAGACAGAACCGGGGCTGATCTGGATCTGCACATCCACATTTGCAGCTTCGACACCCTGAAAGGAAACGGTAGAGATGCGAGCGAACACCAGATACTCCTGCGGCACAACTAATTATCATTGTAGTAATTAAGCAGGAACGAATAAGAAACACACAAGCCTTGAATACTCAGAAATACGAAAGCGCCTAGGAGAAGTCTTACTTAAAATCTCAGGGTTCACGGTCGAAAGTCACCAAGATAAACAAAAGCCCTGTTGTGTAACAGGGCTTTTGTTTTTAGCCTTCCAGCTTTTTCTCAAGCACATCCCAGACCATGCTGGCCACATCTGGCCCGCCCAGCTTCTGGATCGCACGAATGCCTGTTGGGGCAGTCACGTTGATTTCAGTGAGGTTTCCGTCAATCACGTCGATACCAACGAGAATAAGCCCTTGCTCTTTCAGCGTCGGGCCAAGGCGCGCGCAAATCTCTCTTTCGCGATCAGTCAGATCGCTGTCTTTGGGAGAACCACCGCGCACCATGTTGGAGCGCAGGTCACCTTCTGCTGGCACACGGTTAACCGCACCTGCAAACTCGCCATCGACCAGCAGAATGCGCTTATCGCCATGCTTCACATTGGGCAAAAACTTCTGAATAACCCAGGGCTCGCGGAAAGTGACGGAGAAGAAGTCGTAAAGAGAACCGTAGTTTAAGTCATCCCTAGTCACGCGGAAAACAGCGGCTCCACCATGTCCAAACAGCGGCTTCATAACGATATCGCTATGGATATCGCGGAACTCATCAATCTCATCGCGATCATGGGTGATCAGCGTTGGCGGCATCAGGTCCTCAAACTGGGTCACAAACAGTTTCTCTGGTGCATTACGCACAGAGACTGGATTGTTCAGGACAAGCGTTGTTTCGGTGAGCTTTTCGAGAATGTGGGTCGCAGCAATGTAAGCCAGATCAAACGGAGGATCCTGACGCATCAGGATGACGTCCATCTCAGACATGTCAACGCGCAGCGGCTCCCCAAAACTGAAGTGATTGCCAGCTTCATCGCGCACGATCACCGGCTCAACGCGGCACATAACCTTTTCGCCCCAAAGCGCCAGCCGCTCCGGGGTGTAATGATACAGTTCGTAACCACGACCCTGAGCTTCCAGCATCAGAGCAAAGGCACTGTCGCCTGCAATTTTGATGGTGGAGATATGGTCCATCTGTACGGCGACTTTAAGCGGCCGCCTGGCACCAGAAGAAGCTACTTGGGACATGGGGCACTCCTGAAATTACGCTGGGATAGAAATCCATGTAAATGAAAATGGATGTTAGCTGCAGATATGTGGGTCAGAAAGTAATTTGTCTACACTTTTGTGATAAAATATTTGTCCTAAAAAATATCAGCTTCAAAAAGATTTGGGAAGTGCTGGGCTTCTCCGTGACCGGGAAGAATAACTGCATCAAATCTTAAGGCTTTCCCAACCACATCGTTGTGGTGTGAAACCCACTCCCGGGCGGCATTTGCAATCCTTCGTTGAGAGCGTTGCGTGATTGCATATAAGCCATCATCCACCCCTCGCCTGGCTTTCACCTCCACAAACACGATTGTCTGGTCCTGTTCGGCGATCAGATCGATCTCGCCCTGCCTGGTTTTGTAACGTCTTTCAAGAATCTGCCAGCCAGCTTGGCGAAGCAGCATCTCTGCTTTCAGCTCCGCCTGTAACCCTTTCCGGTAAGCTGCCTGTTTCTTAAGAAGGTTGCTTTTAGTCGCTTTCGGGCTCTTTTGTGGTTCCTGCATTTTTCAGCTCCATCGCACGGGTATAAATCGTTTTTCGCTCCACCCCGGTCGCTTTGGAAACTTTTTTGGCTGCTGCGCTCACTGGCATTTCTTTCAATGCCTCTTGCAACAGCTCCTCTGGATCAACCCCGGTCAGTTCCTGCTCTTCAGGTGGCGAGACAAGAATAACAATTTCCCCCTTGGGGCGATCCCCCGAATAGAAATCACTCAATTCTGGAAGTGAGCCACGCTGAAAGGTCTCAAACCGCTTGGTCAGCTCGCGTGCAACAGCAGCTTTACGCTTCCCGAGAACTTCTGCCATATCAACAAGAGAAGACCCAACTCTGTGGGGGCTTTCATAAAACACCAGTGTTGCAGGAATATCTCTCAACTCTTCAAGGCGTTTCTTTCTGCCATGGGTCTTATTGGGCAGGAATCCGGCAAACAAGATAGTGTCGGATGGCAAACCAGCTCCGACCAGACCACTCAACATAGCGGAGGCTCCCGGGATAGGCACCACCTTATGCCCCCGATCTACCACATCGCCTACGAGCCGAAAGCCGGGATCAGAAATGAGCGGCGTCCCTGCATCGGAGACCAGGGCAACGGCACGTCCGGCGTCCAACGCCTCCAAAATCTTGGGAAGCTGCCTGTGGGCATTGTGCTCATGGTAGGTCATCATTTGCGTGCGGATGCCATAACGTTGCAACAAAACACCCGTCACGCGAGTATCCTCGCAGGCAATAAGATCGCAGGCTGCTAAAGTTTCCAGTGCGCGGATCGTGATATCCTGCAGATTGCCGATTGGGGTCGAAACGATGTGTAATCCCGGCTCAATCCGTTTCGCATTCAGCGAATGCTTGCCAATGTAGTATTTTCGCTCAGATCCAGCTTCGGAATGATCCATGGTCGCCTCGTAAAAGCTCCGGAATGAAGTAAGTTTTGCACAGTAGAGAGTGCACATCTAACCAACAAACCGCAAAATGACTAATTACAACGGGGAGTTTTTGACAGAATCCTTAAAAAAATCGCGGACTTCCGTGGGTTGAGGCTGTATTAACTGTGCTGGACCTGTAAAAATAAATAAAACTTCGACGTATCTCCGAGACGTAAGGTCCGGGTTTCGAACAAGAGTATGCACAAAATAATCGATTAGAGCATTGCGCATGAAAAGTCGCGACGGGTTCTGAATGTAAATTGCCAGATTTCGTCCCTTGCAAAACGGGGATTGATCGAACGGCCTACGGAATAGATGGGGCATCCATGAACTTAGGATCAGCCAAACTGCGTGGAATAAGCTTCCGCAAACTTGTGACAGGGGCTGCACTCGGCATCTCGGTCCTGTTGGCTGGCTGTGTTAACTCGCCTAACTTTTCAACGGTGAACACTCCTTTTCAGCCTGATCTGAACCCGAACGGTCAGCCAAAGCTGGTCTCAGGTCGCGCCATCGGTAATGGCTCCGTTCGTGTTGGCCTGTTGTTGCCATACTCTGGCAAAGGTCAATCCGCTGCTTCTGTTGCAACTCTCTTTGAAAACTCCGCCAGGCTCGCACTTGAGGATTTTCAGGACGCTGACATCCAGTTGCTCGTAAAAGACACTGGCGGAACCTCTGAAGGTGCAACCATTGCAGCCCGGCAAGCGATCAGCGAGGGTGCAGAACTCCTCCTTGGTCCGGTCTTCGCACCAGCTGTGCAAGGTGCATCTGCTGTGGCGCGGCGTTCTGGTATTCCAGTCGTGGCTTTTTCCTCAGATATTAATGTAGCAAAGCCGGGAACATACCTGCTTAGCTACCTGCCGGTATCTGACGTAAACCGCATCGTGGCTTATGCAGCAGAGCAAGAGCGCCGCTCCTACTCTGCATTGTTGCCAAATAACGCCTATGGCGCAGTTGCTGAGGCTGCGTTCCGTCAGGCCGTTGGGCAGAGAAACGGCCGTATCATCGCTATTGAGCGCTACATCCCCGGCAATGCAGAAGATATCCGCGCTCGCGTTGCCAGCCTGAGCCGCTCTATCTCGCAGGTAGACACTCTGTTCGTTCCTGAAGGTGGTGGCGTTCCTCCGTTTGTTATGCAGGTAATGACCGAAATGGGTGCAAGCGTTGGTGAAGTAAAGATGATCGGCAGCGGGCAGTGGAGCGCACCGGATATACTCCAGTCTCCGGTTATGGTTGGCAGCTGGTTCCCGGGCCCGGATAATCAAAGCTTCGAGCGCCTCGCGACCCATTACCGCGAAACCTTCGGCTCTCAGCCGCCGCGCAACGCTTCCCTGGCTTATGATGCGACAATTCTGGCCGCCGGGCTGGTTCGCTCGGCCGGGCCTGATCGCTTCTCTGGCCGTGTGTTGACCAATCGTGATGGTTTTCTCGGCATCGATGGCATCTTCCGTTTTCAGCAAAGTGGCCTGAATGATCGCGGACTTGCGGTTTATGCTGTTTCTGGCAAGAGGACTGCAGAACGAATTGCTCCGGCACCTCGCAGCTTCTCCGACCCTTTCTAGGGGCTGGAACTTCTGATGTTGAAAGCCTTGCTCGCAAGAGCAGGGTTTTGTGTGTCAGGTTTTGATAAATCTCTTCAATTGCACCTGTTATCCTGGGGCTGTGGTCATCGAAAAAGCTCTACCTGCATTGGTGAAATTGCCATCACAGGGGTAAGGGCAATACAGGATCCATGCTTTCCTTATGTAGGTATCCCACCAGCGAAAAGCTGAAACTGCCCGCTCGGTACCGCCTTACAGTTTTGTTTTTTAAGGAGGATGTTTTGTCAAAGATTTAGCAGGTGTGTCGCAGTTGGAGGCGAGAAGAGAAGCAGGCGATTATACCAACCTTCCCAATCATTGACTCGTGTTTATTTGTTTCCTTTTGGTGTTACTTGTGATTACCTATTGAAGTATTGAACAATCATCAGGATTT
>CANNAV010000155.1 GCA_947502585.1 uncultured Pseudovibrio sp. | reverse complement strand
GTGCGTTTAATCATGCCGTGGCGTTTGCCAGCCTGACCACACTTAACTTTGCCAGTCGCTGTCAGCTTGAAGCGTTTCTTGGCTCCAGACTTCGTCTTCAACTTGGGCATTTTGCGTCCTTTCTTGTGATGATCAGCGGACTGATCAAAAATTTGCAATGGATGCATCAGAAGTCGCCACGGCATGCCCTGTAATTTTGGCCTGATTTCCTATAAATTCCAAGGAGGCAAACTACAGCCGGGCGGCTTTGAACGAGGCCATATAAAACTGCCGGCCGGGGAATGCAAGAAGATTTCAAGAGGGTTCTCTCGCAAATTTCAGAGGCTGCCAGAATACACCTATGGTCTGGACACAGCTATTTTGCAAGCGCCAAAAAGAACGACAGGCTGGAACGCCTTTCCGTCCAGGTTACCCTTCGGATCATGTGAACCACCTCAATTCGATCCAGCGTAACCGCTGCAGCGCCGAAGGCCTTAAAGACCATCATGAGTTTGATGATGCGCCTGATAAAGCGATGCTCCCGTTTTGCGGATGAGGTGCCCTTAATGAATTTATTCGTCCCGAAGCTGGACTTGGGTATTTAAGGAATGCTATTCAAAATATTGGCAGTAAGCCGTTCATCCTGACACAAGGTGGAGGCACAACCCTCTCTACTTCATACCTTATGGGCTCAGTGTTCTTCGACTTGCCTCCAAGTGATCAAATCGCAGTTTTTGCTGATGGTGGTATTGGTGTTTCCAAACCAAACACGCAGAGAACTGAAGTTAATGTGTCAGGCTCCCCTCATACACAAACGCGCACGATAGAGACTCAAGATGTTTACGCTTTTGCATTTAAGCTTTCTGGCGGCGTTGCTCACGAAATAAGGGAAATGTACATATTATTGCAGATTACAGCTATCTCAGAACGAGTGATTTCGATGTGAAACGCATCACCCGTGTTAACTCAACCCCACCTGCTGCATCAAAAAACACTCTTCAAACTCACATGACTGGTCCAGGCCTTCGCTACGATTTTTAGTGGGCGCGTTGAGCAAGAAACTCAACATTCTTCCTGGTGGACAGAGGCGGCCGGTTTCCGCCTTATTTTATAATCAAAGGCCACTGGCAATATCCTCAAGTTTCAAAAACACTAAACAAGTTATGCCACTGTAATTCATACCTATATTTTACATGTTCTGTGTATTACATCATTAATTATTTGGTAAGATTTGTCCATTTGCGTGAATCTACTTTCAGGACTCCAGGAGATAGTGCGCAATGGGAAAGTTTTCCTCTACTGTAATCATGATAGTTTCTGCGTTATTGGCGACAGGAGCACTCACTGCCCGTTCCTACGCGGCTGATCTGGCGGCGGCAGCGCAGAAAGCCGCCGCGGCGGCGGCTGAAAAAGCTGCGAAGGGCATGTTTCCACTCAAACCTTATGCCGGTGCAAAGGCCTTTGTTTCTTATGCACCGGACGGTAATCTTTATACATCAGGGATTGGGCGGACCAAGTTTTTCGAGTACAATATTGGCTGGAATGCCGCCGCTTTTGGCGGGGTAACAGCAGGAGACTTCGTCAAGCTGCAGCTGGATACTGGCTACATCAGTAATAGTGTCTCCAACCTTTCCGGGGTGGACGGCGGCAGTGGAACTGTAGCCGCAGCATATGTGATGGGCGGCGTTATTCTTTCCGCCCCTCTTTCCCCGCTCACCAAAAAGGTCATTCCGTTCGCGGGGATCAGCGTTGGAGCGGCGTTTCCGGTGATCGGAACCGTCAAGGGTACAATTAACGGGGATGAGTTCACAATCAAGGGCGGCCAGTCAACAGTGGGTGCGCTGCTGGCCCACGGCGGTGTAACCATTGCAATTAACCCCAAACTTGGAGCAACACTGGAATACGGCTTCTTCCAGACAGCTGATTTCTCGCTTAATACAACCAACAATATCTCCAGCTCCGGCAATGCATCAACCGATATCTCAGCGCATTTGTTCGGCCTCGGCTTTGAGTATCATTTTTAGCCGGAAAGCCGTGGAAGCCTGAAATCTGACGGTTTGCTATTCACTTTATTGGCTGGAAAACGCCAAAAAAGCGCGTGGGTACTTATTATGTGCTTTGCCAATGAGCCAAGCAGTGGTAATTGAGCGCCCATGACGACTAAAACTTTGTCCAATATTCGCAATTTCTCGATTGTCGCGCACATCGACCACGGTAAGTCCACCCTGGCCGATCGCCTCATCCAGTCCACCGGCACTCTCACCGATCGTGAGATGACGGAGCAGGTTCTCGATTCCATGGATATCGAGAAGGAGCGCGGCATCACCATTAAGGCTCAGACCGTTCGCCTGATCTACAAGGCGAATAACGGTGAAGAGTACACCCTGAACCTGATTGACACCCCGGGTCACGTGGACTTTGCTTATGAAGTGTCTCGCTCCCTCGCTGCGGTGGAAGGCTCCCTTCTGGTGGTTGATGCCTCCCAGGGTGTGGAAGCGCAGACGCTTGCGAACGTCTATCAGGCTATCGACAACGACCACGATATCGTGACCGTTCTCAACAAAGTTGACCTGCCTGCCGCCGAACCGGAACGAATCAAAGAGCAGATTGAAGACGTTATCGGCCTTGATACTTCTGACTCCG
Organism: uncultured Pseudovibrio sp.; assembly: GCA_947502585.1. Lineage (GTDB taxonomy): Bacteria > Pseudomonadota > Alphaproteobacteria > Rhizobiales > Stappiaceae > Pseudovibrio. The sequence goes on along the minus strand of CANNAV010000155.1, from coordinate 5,627 downwards.
TAATGATTTCTGCAAAGACCGGACTTGGTATTCATGATGTTTTGGAAGCAATTGTCAAACAACTTCCTGCGCCAGAAGGCAATCCGGACGGGCCGTTAAAGGCCATGCTGGTGGACAGCTGGTACGATACATATCTTGGTGTGATGGTTCTGGTCCGCATCATTGATGGTGAATTGAAAAAAGGCGACTCCATCAAGATGATGGGCACGGGCGCTGTGTACCCGGTTGACCGCGTTGGTGTAATGACCCCGGCCTTTGTTGTGACGGACCACCTTGGACCGGGTGAGATTGGCGTGCTGACAGCGTCCATAAAACAAGTTGCTGATACCCGTGTGGGTGACACCATCACCACGGATAAAAAGGGATGCACTGTAGCGCTGCCGGGCTTCAAGCCAGCACAGCCTGTTGTGTTCTGTGGTCTTTTCCCGGTTGATGCCAACGACTTTGAAGACTTGCGCTCTGCCATGGGCAAGCTGCGTCTCAATGATGCATCATTTTCCTACGAGATGGAAACATCAGCAGCGCTTGGCTTTGGGTTCCGCTGTGGCTTCCTTGGTCTGCTGCATCTGGAAATTGTACAGGAGCGCCTGTCCCGCGAATTCAATCTTGACCTCATCGCAACAGCTCCCTCTGTTGTTTATGAGATGGAGATGACGGATGGTTCGCATTTTAAAATGCACAACCCTGCTGATATGCCGGAGGTTGTGAAAATCAGAGAGATCCGCGAGCCTTGGATCCGTGCGAACATCATGACACCGGATGAATATCTTGGTGCCATCCTGAAGCTGTGTCAGGATCGACGCGGTGTGCAGGTTGACCTTTCCTACGTTGGTTCGCGTGCGATGGTCACTTATGACTTGCCGCTCAACGAAGTGGTCTTTGACTTCTACGACCGCCTGAAGTCCATCTCTAAAGGTTACGCTTCGTTTGATTATACAATCAGCGAATATCGTGCCGGTGATCTGGCTAGGATGTCTATTCTGGTGAACGACGAGCCTGTTGATGCACTCTCCGTGCTGGTTCACCGTTCGCAGGCAGACAAACGCGGACGTGCGATGTGTGAGGTTCTGAAAGAACTGATCCCTCGCCACATGTTCAAAATCCCTATTCAGGCAGCTCTTGGTGGCCGCGTGATTGCACGAGAGACTCTTTCCGCCCTGCGTAAAGATGTGACCGCGAAATGTTATGGGGGTGATGCTTCTCGTAAACGCAAACTGCTGGATAAGCAAAAAGCGGGTAAGAAGAAGATGCGCCAGTTCGGTAAGGTGGAAATCCCTCAGGAAGCCTTCATCCAGGCGCTGAAAATGGATGACTGAAAAGCGGGTCGATCAATAGACCTGTATGCAATGATCCATTGTATTATTGAGAGTTCTGAAGGCGCTCGCTTTCTGGCGCCAGGCACCTTCAGCGGGTTAACAACCCTCAGGACAAGGTGAGCTTTGCAGCAAGCCAACCTCGCAGGCAAAGAATTAAAAAGCGGCCTCGGTCGCTTTTTTCCTTAAAACAACAATCTATACTCCAAGTCCTTGAAAGTCTGGTTTTTTAACTTGGCAGATGGAACTAAATTGCTTCTTTTTAATCCATGATCCGTTCCAACTTCCTCAACCAGTCAAAACGTCCTCAACTTGAAGCCTGCGTCCGTCATTATAGAGGGGATCATGGGATGGCTCGCCGCGCCAACGCAATTCCTTTGCTGGACCATGGCAAAGCTGCCGTCAAATCACGGAATTCCTGTATCTCGATGATGACACTATTCGCGGTTGGCACACCGACTACCAGCGCAACGGATGGGATGCGGTTACGGTTGATGGCCGGAAGCACATCACTGCCGTTCTACAGGCGAGATCTGAACCCAAATCCCGGCTGAATTCGGGGTGGGGCACTCTCATTTCGGCTGCACCAGGCTACTGGCCCGCCTGGGTTTTGAATACCCAAGCCCAGGCTGTTGCCACAGGTGGTGATTGAAAAAAGGCAGAGATTATTGCGCTCAGTGAACGCCTGATGAGAGGCCTGCAGGAAGATGAGGCAGCCTGCTTTGCCGATGCAACTCACCCGAAAACGAAAGCAAACTGGCATTTTCCCTGGTGAAAGCTGGCAGCAAACCTGCGCTCAGGACCACTACAGGGCATGGTCGGATCAACATCCATGGCGCTGTGAATCTGGAAACCTACGACACTCCCTTTATTGTGCTGTTACAGATGGTCTCAGAAAAATCGGCTACATCAGCCAGCTCAGCCATGTCCTCGTACCTGTCGCGCAGGAACTGGGATATACAGCTCTGCCGGAGGCCACTGTTCGCATCTTTGAGGCACAATGAAAATCAAAGTTCCGGTGCTGAAATAACCCGTCAGTGATCCACTGTATTTCGCGGTAAAAAACACCACACCCTGCCAGCATGTTATGGCTGTTTCAATAAGCAGATCACTGAATTATTCGGACTGATGAGCAGCAGTCAGGCTCCCATCACACAAGCCTAACCACAAAATCAGGCTAGCGCCCTGCCAGCTCTGCCACAGCAGCTATCATACGATCCAGATCTTCCCGACGGGACAGACGGTGATCGCCGTCTTTCACCAGCGTCAGCACCACATCGTCGTGCGCCATACCCTCAACAATACGCAGTGCATGCTGCCACGGCACAGCGTCATCTTTCTGACCTTGTAAAATGATGGTTTTGCAGTCGGTAATGACTGGTTTGTCAAGCAAAAGATTCTTTCTGCCATCCTCGATCAGATCGCGGGTGATGATGTACGGGCTGTCTTCATACTCACAGGGGCGCTCAAAGCGGCCTTTCTCCATGATCTCCTGCCTGATCTCATCGGTAAACTCATGTTTCCACATCAGCTCCTCAGTGAAATCCGGAGCAGGGGCAATCAGCACCAGGCCGGAGAGAGTGCCCTCGACAGGCTCAGAAGCCTCATGCAGTGCTTTTGCCAGCAGCAGTGCCATCCAGCCGCCCATGGATGAGCCAACAACAATAGTCGGTCCTTTGCAGAACTGCTTAAAAACAGCAACGCATTCGTCTAACCAAAGAGAGATGGTACCGTCAACAAACTCGCCGCCGGATTCACCGTGACCGGAATAATCCATGCGCGTGCAGGTCAGACCTTGCTTTTCGGCCCATTGCGAAAGCACTTCGGCCTTGGTGCCCAGCATGTCGGATTTGAAACCGGAAAGCCACAGAACACCCGGTGTACCGCGTTCATGCTGTCGCACTGCGATCTTCCGTGCACTGTCTCCTTTGCCAACACTGATAAATTGCGGTAAGTCAGCACTCATTCATAACCTCCAAACATTTATCGGCGTACACTGCACGGCAATTGTTCGGAAACCTGTTTACAGTGCCTCAACAGTTGCCCACCTGACATTTTGGTGAGCATAGTTGGATCACTCTCAAAAAACATAGAGAAATGTCCAAAGTGCCGACCATTTTACAAATTGTCCCCGACCTTCAGACCGGCGGAGCTGAGCGCACCACGGTGGATGTCGCAGAGGCGATCGTCAACGAAGGCTGGAATAGCCTTGTGATTTCACAGGGCGGACGCATGGTTCCCGAGCTGGAAGCAACAGGAGCAGTGCACTTTGAACTGCCAGTAAAGTCCAAGGCCCCCTGGACCATGTTGCGCAACTCCTATTTAATTGAGCGTATCTGCCAGCAGAACAGGGTTGATCTGGTGCATGCCAGATCCCGCGCACCAGCCTGGTCGGCAATGTGGGCGGCCCACCGTCTCAACATTCCATATGTCACAACCTACCATGGCATCTACAAGGAAACGAACTGGTTCAAGGCGTTCTACAACTCCTCCATGACCCGTGCGGACAAGGTGATTGCCAACTCCAGATTCACGGCGGATCTGGTAGAAAAGCGCGACCCACGTGTAAAAGGCAAAACCACGGTTATTTATCGTGGCCCGGATGTAGAAATCTTCAGCCCTGAAAACATCAGCGACGAACGCACCACAGATCTGCGCGCTCGCTGGGGGATCTCAGACAATCGCCGTGTGGTGATGAATGTTGCACGCCTGACCGAATGGAAAGGCCAGCGCGTATTAATAGAAGCAACACGCCAGCTGATTGATCGCGGCGACTATGATGATGTTTTTGTGGTTATGGCAGGCGATGATCAGGGGCGCGAAGCCTATCGCCAGTCTCTGGAACTTCAGATCGCGGAATCAGATCTGACAGAACGCGTGCGCATCGTCGGTCATTGCTCGGATGTTCCGGCAGCGCTTGCCATTGCAGATGTTTCTGTTGTGGCCTCCATTGAAGCTGAGGCTTTTGGCCGGGCAGCGGTGGAAGCACAGGCGGCTGGTGTTCCGATCATCGTCTCCAACATCGGCGCTGTTCCGGAAACGGTTCTTGTACCGCCTGTTGTGAGAGCTGAAGAGCGCACGGGCTGGCATTTTAAAAATGGCGACGCAGAAGAACTCTGCGAACTGATGGCTCAGGCCCTGGACATGAGCGCCGATGACCGGGCTGGACTAACCAAACGAGCTCGTGAACATGTCGAACGGTCTTTCACTAAGCAGGCTATGTGTGATGCAACACTAAACGTTTACCGCAAATTGTTACCAACAGATAGCTAACTGGTTGTATATGTCGCGTCATAACTTTCAAAACTGGTGTTGACTTACGTGGCATTTTTCCTGATTTTAATAATGCAGTGCAATTGATGCCCTTCCTAGGCGTTTCTCGACTTGACGAAACAGTCGGAACCAGTCATTGAACTGTTATCAAGTTCGGCAGTCTAAAGAGGAGATACTCACATTCGCCGTCCGTTTCGCGCACCGCCCCCCACTAAGGATGGGCCGCGCACCAATAATGAAATTCGCGTTCGCGAAGTGCAGCTGATCAACACCGAAGGTGACAATCTCGGCCCAACTCCAACCGAAGAAGCCCTCGCAATGGCGGTGGAACAAGGTTTGGACTTGGTCGAAATTTCTCCGAACAGTCAGCCACCTGTTTGTAAGATTCTGGACTATGGTCGCTATAAGTACCAAGCTCAGAAGAAAGCTGCAGAAGCACGCAAAAAACAGAAGATCGTTGAGATCAAAGAAATCAAAATGCGTCCGAACATCGACACTCATGACTATGAAGTGAAGATGCGGAACATGACGCGCTTCTTTGAAGATGGTGATAAAGTGAAGGTTACACTTCGCTTCCGTGGCCGCGAAATGGCCCACCAGGATCTCGGCATGAAGCTGCTCCTGAAGGTCAAAGCAGAGACAGCGGACATCGCTAAAGTCGAGTCCCATCCAAAGCTTGAAGGCCGCCAGATGATGATGGTGCTCTCACCTATCGCTCGTTAATACGGGCAGGTTGAAGCGCTCCGGCTTTGGTTCCGTGTAGCTACTCAACCGCAGCCCCAGAGAATTATGAGATTACCCGGTACACTGTGTCGGGTATTTTCGTTTCATCTGCAAGTGGAGACCTGATGATGAGCGATGAAATGAAATCGCATTATGAGCGCATGCGGTGTTTGTCAAGTAAGTTGTCCGCTTGTCAGGGTGATTCAATGAAAGTTCGGGCTGTTTTCGTTTGTCAGGAATGATACCAATCTGCATAATCATTGACCTGTTATTGCCCAGTCCCGTGATGCAATTGTTTTGATCCGCCCTGTTTCAGCA
>CANNAV010000154.1 GCA_947502585.1 uncultured Pseudovibrio sp. | reverse complement strand
GAACAGTGGTTTTGTGGAAGGGCTCAACAACAAGATCAAGGTCCTCAAACGCAGATGCTATGGCCTCTTCAACACCAGGACCATCTTCCAGCGGATGATCCTGGACTTACAAGGCTACAAAAAATTCGCTTGACTACCATTCCTACAGAACGGACGGAGAGCCCCATGTTTCAGCGGTGCGCTGTATATCCGTATCAATGATAGAAACGCGCTCGCCGTCCTTAGCCAGCAAGCTGGCTATAGCTATAATAAGCGTTGACTTACCAGCCCCGCCTTTGCTCTGAATTGCTGAAATAACGTGCCCCATGATGCCCCTTGAAATTGCTGTCTGGTGCTGGCTGTACTCCACAACATGCATCAGTAAACAGTAATTACATAACAGTCAATACACGACTGTTAATAGTCTATAGTAAAGTGACATTACGCAACTGACAACAATCAACATATAACAGGCAACACGCAATAGGTGTGGGTGGACAAAACAGGCAAAAGCCTGCCCACTGTGGGATGAAAAAATAGTATCATCCTGAAATGATGCTAAAACCATCAGAAACGGGGCCTTGTATCAAGGCAATGAAAATAAAGATTCATCCTCTTGTTACGGCCTCATTGAGGGGAATCGAGAAAATTTGTCGCAAAACTAAAATAAAGCTCTGATCTGTGTTCAGGTGGTCCTCTGTAGGTCATTCAGGTTTTCTCTATTTGTCAGTGTTGTCTTCCTCTGGAAACAATGGCCGCTTAGTGAACTCACGGATTTTCTTCTTAAATGCTGGGGTAATTGCGTCCAGGTCTGCCTTGAATTGCTGGATTGCTGCGTCTGCTGCGCTCTCTGATCGACAACTTGAAACTACGACATCTCTCTTCAGCAAAAGAGCTACACCATGCAGCCCTCTAGGATGGGCCTCGAAACGGCTTCGCTCCCAGATATCAGCTTGCTCTCGTTCACCCGCTGGCTCTAGTTTCGCAGAAATAGCCGCACAAGCTAAAGCAATGTTGAGTGGTATTTCTACAAGACGTGTAGGGTCTTCGCGGCGGTGTCCAATCTCATAGTTCAGTACGCTCCCTACAGATATTCCAAGGGCTTTCGCTGCGGCTTCACGAGATCTGAAACCGTTCTCTTTTCGCCAGTTCTTGAACTCTTCAGAGGTCATGTGGTATCCTCTCTGTCAGAGAAGGAAGGTAAGACGCTTTCTTGATCCGGTGGGCCGGAGCTTTCGCCCCGACCCTTGCGTTTAGGCTTTAAAGATCAGGTAAACTTTGATTGTCAGACCAAGGAACCTGATTTCAAAACCCGCTTTCCGGATTTTCATATGCGTCTCACCTTCCTTTCTTTTTTGTCGGAGGACTATCCCCTATCGACACTTATATTTATATTGCACCAAGTACATAAATACAACTATAATATGTACTTAGTATAGGAAAGCCCGATTGTTTCCGGTTCTTTTCTCTTCTTCTTGCTCAGCCATTTTTGCAAAGTGTGCTCGCTCAGCGCATTCAACGGGGCGTTGTTGCAGATCCCCCTGATGATGTGTGCGCATTCCGGAGTATCCGGCCACCTTTGGCGATACGTCTTGAAAGGGTGGCAGCAGGCTCCGAAGAAGCCAGACGCCGCCAACAGGCTGATGCCGCCGAACTGACACGACTGCGAAAGGAAAACAAACGGCTTGAGCAAGAAAATAAGATCTTGCAGAAGGCTTCGGCTTTTTTCGCATCGAGGGTGGGGAAACCATGAGCAACAAGCATCTGTTCATTGCCGCCCATGTCAAAGACTTATGGTTCTAAACGGGTTCATGCAGAACTGAAGGCCCAGGGCGAGGTTGTCAGCCAGCTACGTGTTGCCAGGATCATGAAAGATAATGGAATTTCACCGCAGCCACGAGGGCCGATGGTGCCGGTAACAACCCTCAGTAATCACAAAATTTCTCCCTCACCGAACCTGTTGCAGCGGGAGTTTGACCGGTTCACCCCCAACACCGTCTGGCTTGCTGATATAACATAAGGTGCGCCTCGTCTCGGATTGTCCGAGGAGGCATATGTTTGGAATGCAACTTGAGAAAGGAGACAGAGATCATGCCATGTCTCCCGCTGCGGGGAGATAAGAGCCGAAGCGGCGGTGACCTGTTGTGCGCTGACAGGGTGACGTAGCCCGTGGGAAAAGGGGATTGAGGCAAAGTCCGTTATGCCGAGATGGTCCTCCAGGCTGAGTATTGGAAAGTCGAGGAACACGAACCGATTCACTCGCATCTATGGGTTGAAATGTCACCTGCGCCAACGCGGATTAACAGGCGTACCATCAAAGAACGGCTCTGAAACGTATGTAGGGCTGATCCGAATGCGGGAGTACAAGTAGCACTTCCTGCAAGGGCTGTGAGGAGAACGTAGCCAGCGCACAGCATTGATGGCGACTTGCGGCAAGCAAGGGCAAAGACTGCGACCGGCGGCTTCCCCAATACGATTTAAGTCCAACATATGAACGAGAGAAGGCATGGCTGGGATGGCAAGGGAGCACACCCCGGTGACCACCATGCTGGCGGAGCTCCCGTAGTAGTCTGCGATAGGGAAAGCCTATTACACGAGACCGGACTGAGCCGGTCTTACGGCGAAGGAGAGCAGTTCAAGTTGTTTGGCGTTTAGATTACCTGACTTCAGCAAGGAGAAGACCTTTGATAATCAGTGAAATGTAACACAAACTAGCGGCGCCTCGTCGTCATGGCCCTGTGCCAAACTTGAACGGAGAGCCGGATGCGCTGAAAGGTGCACGTCTCTGAGGAATATCGTATCCAGCTACGAGGTGCGGGTATCAGGCAATCCATGAGCCGTAAGGGACAGTGTTTGGACAACGCACCAATGGAGAGTTTTTTAGCCTCACTCCAAAAGGAGTTGGTTAACCTAACGGTGTTTGCGACAAGAGAACAGGCAATGGCGGCGATCTTCGAGTATATAGAGGTATTCTACAATCGCCAGCGCCGTCATTCAGCTCTCGGTTACAAAACGCCACATCAGGCGTTTGAACAAAGGGCTAGGAAAATGGCGGCATAACGAATATAATAAAAGTGTCCGGGATCAGGGACTAACTCCATAACGGATATAGGCAAGCAGGTTTAGGTGATGCGATTGCATTGCCTCGGAGAGCTAGCTGGGCTCTGCAAACAAACAGCATAAAAATACCATAATCCCCGCTGGGTCCGCGTCACCCTCGGGGAGAGTGCATCCGGCACATTGCGAGGATGCAACCATAAACAATCCACTTTTGAACATTCCTGACGACTTGGTAAAAAACTACCTAGAGTTATCAACCGGCCACCTGCGCAAAGAAACGCGCAATTGGCTGGAGCAACGCACTATTCAGTTCGATGGCTCAGAGCCTGAGAAAACTCCAAGGATCGGCGCGCGAACCATTTCTGGTTGTTGGGTCGCGACACTAATTTCTTCAGAAAACCTCGAAGAGGTTCCACAAGACCTGCGCGCGTGTATCGAAATGGCAAGAGAGGCAAAACTCACGCATCTTTTGTTTGCTATGGACGCTCAGTACATCAATGGCCTTCCCTCGTTTGAAAACCACAACTAGGAAAAGCCATTTTCAAATAACCCTACGGGTGCATGCCCGGAGGGGAGGTGCATCCATCATGCAAGAAAGGACGCACCATGTCTAACAATGTTGAACAAAAACTTGCTCGCCTGTTCATCCAGAAGGTTCAAAACCACTTATGCGAAGGCAGCTGCAAAGACATAGACGAAACAAATCGCCGACACATACCAGCTTCAAGCAGGAACTGTGCATCTCACGAACATCTGCGCGCCAATGGCCTCTTTATAGAGGCCATGAATGAGTTGAATATTCTTGGGACGTGGCTATGGGAAAAAGCCTGGTTAAAAGCAATCGAACTTGGTTTTTCCAGCAATTACACTCAAGAACGGGCTCAATATATAGTTACGGTTACCGTATCCATCCCCGTTGCAAAAGCCAACGACAGCGAGGCGGCAAAGGTCGCAGCGTTAGAAACCTTGAAAACCCAACTTCCTGAATTCATCACAGTTGTCTCAGGTTCTGAGCATGCGGTTAATGCCGATCAACCGCCTGAAGCACAAACTAAGACGGATGAGGACAAACTCTCACTCGCGTTGGAGCTATTCAAACAGAAGCTTCCAATGACGCGTGTTTCTTCTGTATATGAACAATTTCTGACCGACCGGCTAGATCTTGTTTCAATTTGTGCAAAACAAGCAGACATCGACGGGGAGTGCCGTGACCTGGAACTCTTTCAGACTTTCGTGCGAAAATGCGCGGAACATGCTGGCCTTCCAGAGTTGGTGGAGGATGAACCTGAATACATCAAAGAAGCAGCTTCAGAAGCCGTACGAGAGGCGCAGGAGGCCCTTTACGGATCTTCATACTCTCATGTGTAACTAGTATCTAAATTCAAACCCGCTGGGTACATCACCCAGCAGGGTAGGTGTATCCAGCTCCAAGTGGAGTAAAGGATGCACAAACAAAACAGAAACTCAATTGAGATGGATCAGGTTGTCCGTTTATCCGATCAGGATAGCGGCCTTCACATCTCAATTGCCAGGTTCAACAATTCGCTGGTGGATAGCAAAAGGTTAAACCGATCAAAGTATTTTCGGCGGGAGCCAGTCGTGATTGTAAACACCAACAATGGTCAGCGCGTTCTCCGATATGCCATGGGCAGCGGAGGCAAATATTCCATAAAAAAGTCAGCAATAGTGTCGGAGAGTAATAAAGTTTCACACTAGTGACGCTCAGAGTTCGTAGATTTCCGCAGCTGATGAACTCGTTTGTAAAAATACAGTTTCATACTGAGGCAACGAAACCTGCCTCAGAAGGTTCTCAGACCAATTCATTAAAGTAATAAAGTGTCATACTGGAGGAACACATGGAAAATCCGCTTCCGTTCAATGCTGAAACAATGACTGTTTCTGATTTGTTGAAAGCTGCCAATGATTTACGGGATTTATTTGATGCCGCCGAGAGACAAGTGGATGGGGAGGATTGCCTTACTCATGAGATTCGTGACTTAAAAGAGCATTGGAAAAAGCGTATGAGAGCGACAAATCGCTAGTAGGCCGGTGAATAATGCTCTTTTGAGTATGAAACATTATTACTCAGTATGAAACTTTATTACTTTCCTACAAATAGGTCTGGACTATGACGCGGTTGATACTCTCAGCGTCAAGTTTAAAGAGACCTGCCAGCTCCAGGTTTGGAGGGCAACTCAATGGGAAGTGATTGTTTGGTTCTGGAACCACAAAGACCTTCCCATACAGCTGTCCGTACGTCTTGGCGTCCTTGGGCTTGTTTTAGGGCAGATTGGCTATCTCAGCAGCGTTCTACCGATGTTGCTGAGATAGCCCTTGGTTAGAGGTATAGGACAAATGGAAACCATCCAAAAGAGGAAGAAAACAATGTTTTTGGCGACTGAAAAGTCCAAGATCGTGTACACTCAATTGGTGTGTAACCGAACCAACAGCGTCTTGGAGCAGATAGCTGGGCCGGTAGGCCTTACTGAACAATGCATCGAAAAGCTTTGGTCTGTTCAGCCTGAACACAGTGTCGTCATCACTGACACATCAGAATTTGCTCATCCGTACAAGTTCTTTAGTCCAATCCCGAAGGATGCAACCATCAATGTCTACGCAGATGTTCATGGTGATTTTGAGCCGAAAGGTTGTAGGCCAGTATGGTCGGGCAAAGCCAGCAAACTAGAGCAGATGAGACTATCAGCACATGAAGTAGCCGGTAATCTTTGGAGTGCATTCACAGACGATGGGAAGTGGGTTGGCACATCTGAGTTCTAACCCAGCCTTACAATTAGCTCAGCAGTTGGTTTTAACGCGCAATAAATGTTGTGTGTCAAACAGTCAGCTCCTAGCGCAGTATTAAACAAAAAGGCCAGCTCTCAGCTGGCCTTTTTGTAAGCGTCCGGCGCCCCTTCCAGTCCGGGGTTAAAGCGCGGATCTTTTAACCAGTAATAGAGCCGCGCTTTGTTTGTGCCGTGCCGCTTGGCCACATGAGCAACAGGGCTGCTTCCTTCAACAGCCTCCCGGCAAACTGCCCGCTTGTCGTCATCGCTCCAGCCTCGCTCATTGCTCTTCTTCATCACCAATTTCCATGCAGACAAAACTACCTGCAGGATAGAGAAGAAAACCCAGCACTGTTAGGTCGCCCACACCGGGCACTTACCTTTGACCGGTTCATCAAAACCCTGAGCAGGTACAAAAGGTCTATCGCCAACTATTTCAAGGCCAGAAAGAACAGTGGCTTTGTTGAGAGGCTCAACAACAAGATCAAGGTCCTCAAACGCAGATGCTACGGCTTGTTCAACACTCGGACCATATTTCAACGGCTGTTCCTGGACTTGCAAGGCTATGAAAAATACGCTTGAGATGCATTCCTACAGAATTGAAGGCGAGCCGCTTGAGTGTGCGGCTTATCTCGCATCTTTTGGGCATTACCTTTGGGCTGTACTGTTGATCAGCATGCAAAATTGACCCACCTGGCGGGATAATTTGCATTTAAAAATAACCCGCCTTGTTTGTTAGGATTTCGTGTCTTTCGGGCACGGAGAACCAGCCAGGTGGGTCAATTTTCAATGCTGATTGACAATCAAGGGAACCCCCTCAAGAAGCATTTACAATTGGGCTGCGGAAATGTGGACTTTGCCGTGCTTTACTGCTGGCCAGATAAACCGACCCTTCTCAAGGCGCTTGGTGAACAGACAGGCTCCCTGACCATCCCACCAGATTTTGTGAGGAAAATAAAGGTTCATCCTGAAAGGGTGCTCGTGACCCGAGATGCCTATCGTGGGTCAAATGGGAGTAGCCGGAATGCGGACATATGCGGACATTGGCCTCAATACGAGACATCCCTGTCTTTTACTAGCAATGATTATTGCCATCTGCACCAATCCCTCATGGGTGCAGGCATCCATGAGGGATCTATATGGAATTAAGTTTGTAATTTTAGGACCAACAGGCCCAATGGCCGAGTGGCTTAAGCCTTCCACCTCATTTATGGCGGTGTGAGGTCTCTCTAATCGTCCGTAATGATAGAAATATTAGCCATGCTGCGAACAAAACTAGGATCGGTGAAGATACAAGAATAAAAGACATGTTCATTTCCTAGGCTTTCCTTCTTGTGAATGATACCGCTTATTGCGCTCTTGACGCAACTTCTTTTCTGACTTCAACTTGCTCCCTGCTTCAGCCGTAAGCATGCTAGCGGCAAACATTACAATTGCTCCAAGGATCGAATAAATTAAAGTTAAGAAGGGAATTTCTTCCTTGATCAACACATTGATTACGCCTCCGACAAAAATACTTAGGCCGAGTTTCTCGGTAATCGACGAAAACTTCTCATATGCTGTTTCGCTTGGCCTGTAACCAAAGACCAAATCGTACAACTGAGCCAGCCTTCGAAGAAGCCAGCTACTTTGCTTTATCTGCATGTAATGCATCCTTCTAATGCCGGACGCACTTCCCCTGCTGGGTAATGCACCCAGCGGGTTGAGTTGATTTCAGTATCTAGTTTATGAGCTCTCAAGAAGCTCCTGTAGATCTACTTTTTTGCTATTACCTTCCCCGTCAACAACGTTGAAGACATTTGCTGTGCTGTCAGGTATTCGCATAGTTCTCCATGCTCCCTGAGCGGCTTGTTCGGGAGTTTTAGCTTCCACATCCATTTCCCATGTCACTATGTATTGGTTCATTCAAACCTATCCTTTGATGCGCCAGATATTCCAGCGGCCTATTAGGCTTATTATGGAGTTTATTGAAAATGCGGTTTGTTTTCGAAGTCCAGCTAACTTCGCCAAGTGATGGAGTGCACCACTAAATCGCCTCACAAGATGCCCGTTTCTATTTTCCTTGCCATGCAAACGGGTGAGCGGTGAGCCTGTTCCGGTTTTGGACGGTTTTCGCTGCGGTGTAATTGATTTTTGAGGAAACCGAGAGTATGTTTCAGGAGTGGAAGGGAGCAAAGCCCCCTTCCTATGCTGGTTATTTAAAAGAGACACGGAAGCACAGTGACCAACTGTTCCGTGTCTTTTTTAGTTTCAGCGTGATAGAAATGGGTAAAAACCACATCTCTTCATCTCCTGTTTAGGGCAAGGCTGTTGCCTCAGTCGGGAGAGCCAATCTTTCCCGATGCGCTGGCTGGCTCAGCGCCGCTGCTTTTGCCCCAAAACTCTCAACTGCTTGTAGCAGATACAGCTACCGATACTCAAGCTGCCCTCTGTGTCAGGGAAGTTGTCCGCTCTCTCATTTTTCTCTATTTTCTGAAGAGGGCGAGACAGGAAGATGTA
>CANNAV010000153.1 GCA_947502585.1 uncultured Pseudovibrio sp. | reverse complement strand
GTGATCGCGGGCACCGCTCCTTCTTTGTAACAGGCATTCATCGTCAGGGTTTTAATCGTTTGTTGATGATCGCTCAGTGCCGAAGCCACACTGGTCTTCTGAGTTATTTTATTGTGATGATTATCAACCCGCATAACATTTTCTGGCCGATACACCGTACTTGTCATCGCTTCAAATGAGCGCGCAGCTTTATCCTTTGCTTTCAGGTGACCACCATCAACCACTACAATTAATTGGGCTGCTGCCGCGGATTCAGGTACCATTCTGACTGGCCTAAGTTTGTTTTCACCAACGATCTGTGCAACCTGTTTGGTCCTCTTGCGCAGACTTTCTATGCTGTTCACCGACCGGATGCTGCAGCTTTCGGCACTTAAATTCCTTGAGGCCTGACGGTAACTGTTTTCAGCGCCCTGAAGCGTCTGTTTTTGCAACAAATCCGGATGGGTGGAGTTTCCATAAATAGCCTCAACAGTGTAGGGACTGCTCCATCCACAGCTGCACTTTCTGCGCTGGATAAATACCTCATGATCGGTCAACGCGGCATGGAACTTGGATTTTCTAACTCCGAGCTTATAGCTTTTCTTGCCACAGCGGGGACAAGTCTTATCATCATTACATAGGGCGGACTGGTGACGGATCTTAAAATCCTGAAGAGACTGAAGCAGCTGGATCTGCTCGCAATGCAGATATCCCAAATCTTTTAAATGTTCAGGCTTGGAGACTAAATCTTTCCTAATGACTTCAGATTCGATCACTTCATCGGTTTCAGCATTATAATAATCGACCGTAACCCGAATAGCCATTTTCATTGTAACTGACCTGCTCAAGAGAATCGTGTTTCCCTATTATAGCACACAAATCCCTAGATGGGACGCTTACTGCGATGTTTTGACCGGTTCATCAAAACCCTGAGCAAGTACAAGGGGTCTATCGCCAACTATTTCAAGGCCAGAAAGAACAGTGGCTTAGTTGAGGGGCTCAACAACAAGATCAAGGTCCTCAAACGCAGATGCTATGGCCTCTTCAACACCAGGACCATCTTCCAACGGATGTTCCTGGACTTACAAGGCTACGAAAAATTCGCTTGAGTACCATTCCTACAGAACGGACGGAGAGCCAGCCTTGTACTCTTCAGTGTATTTCGAGCGTCCCGTACCCATTCCCATCTCCTGCAACAATGAAAGTCAATATACTCGATTGTTCGGAAATCGGGTGGAACTCCTGTGAGAGCTCCTGCTCAAAGACAGGGTAGCCATTAACTGCTCTACCGCAGCGTGTGCGGCAATTGGCGGGCTGTATGGTATCACTGAGCCATGGTAAAAGCTCTGGAATTACTGGCCAATCACAAAGTGGCTGAAAAGGCCTGAGGCCTGCTTCCGGAGAGGGCACTCCAGTCGTCCCCGGGGTGTCTTTTCATCCCACGCCAAGCTGACTCAAGCAGTACATCAAGGGCTTTTTTGGAGTGCTGCATCAATGGTATAAACCACCGACTACGGACGCCGCTCTTGTCCTGCAAGTTATGATCTGGGATAGCGCAATGAATATAGCCCCTCAGGAGTTTTTGAAGAGCCTCTTTGAGGCAGCTGTTGCCTCCGCACAACCTGCGGTGAGCATTCCAGGATTTTTACCTGAAAATGTCAAAGGCAAACTGGTCGTTGTTGGTGCAGGCAAAGCATCAGCAGCAATGGCACGGGGTGTTGAAGAGGCATATAAGGGAGACCTCGAAGGATTGGTGGTAACGCGTTATGGCTACGGTGTTCCTTGCAATAAAATTGAAATTACCGAAGCAGCTCATCCAATACCAGATTCTGCGAGTATTGTCGCAGCTATGCGAATGATGGATTATCTTTCAGGTCTGGGAATAGATGACACTGTGCTTTGTCTGATTTCCGGTGGCGGCTCTTCATTGCTGACTTTGCCGGCCGTCGGCATCTCATTGGAGGACATCCAGAGCGTCAACAACGCTCTATTGGCCTCTGGTGCCACCATCAATGAAATGAACTGTGTACGCCGCCATATCTCCAAAATCAAAGGTGGGCGTCTTGCTCGGGCGGCTCATCCGGCAAGGATTATAAATCTCCTCATTTCTGATGTACCCGGCGATGATCCGGTCAACATAGCTTCTGGCCCAACGGTGCAGGACTGCACAGGCCCCGCAGATGCGCTCGCGATCATTGATCGCTACAAGATGAAACCGCCATTGTCTGTAATGTCGCATCTGGAGATGAAGCGGGATGAATACCATCAGCAAGCAGCTTGCTCTCTCGTGGATGCACGCATCGAGACTCATGTTATCGCAGCACCTCAATCCGCATTGAATGCTGCTGCTGAACGCTGTCGGCAGGAAGGGATAACTGCTCACATTCTGGGCGACAGCATTGAAGGTGAGGCGGCTGATGTGGGGGTTGTGTTGGCGGGACTCACCCGTCAGATCGCTGTGCATGGTCAGCCATTCCAGCGCCCATGTGTGCTTCTCTCCGGAGGCGAGACAACAGTCACTCTTAAGGGAAGCGGGAGAGGAGGGCGCAATGTCGAGTTTCTCCTCTCCTTTGCCATCGCAATGCAGGAACAGGCCGGTGTTTATGCGCTTGCTGCTGACACGGATGGCGTTGACGGTATCGAAGAAATTGCCGGTGCGATCTGCGGTCCAACAACGTTGGAGCGTGCATGGAGTAAGGGTATCAACCCACACATTTCTCTTTCCAACAACGATGGACATGGCTTCTTTGAGGCATTGGGAGACAGTGTCATTACCGGACCAACAATGACTAACGTGAATGATTTTCGAGCAATCCTGATCGATAGCGGGCACTGAACTGTCCATTTTGAGACAGGAATAATTATAAAGGAAGACAACCATGGACCAGATCATTATTTCACCGAGCAAATATGTTCAGGGCGAAGACACCATCACCAAAATTGGTGACTATATAAAACCCTTGGGCAAAAAAGCTGCTATCATCGCCGACAGCTTCGTTACTGGCCTGATTGGCCACACAGTCAAAAAGAGCTGTGCAGAGGCTGATATTGAGCAGCGCATGGAAGAGTTTGGCGGTGAATGTTCCCGTGCTGAGATCGAACGCCTGATGGAGGTCTTCAAGAAAGAAGGCTCTGATGTGATTGTCGGTATTGGTGGCGGAAAAACTCTGGATACCGCGAAAGCTATTGGTTTTTATCATGGAATCCCGGTGGTTGTGGTGCCGACTATTGCTTCTACCGACGCGCCAACCTCAGCGCTTGCAGTGATTTACACCCCTGAAGGCGAATTCTCAGAATATCTGCTGTTCCCATCCAACCCGAACCTCGTGATTATGGACACCAGGATCATTGCAGGTGCTCCGGTTCGCCTTCTGGTCGCTGGTATCGGTGATGCACTCTCCACTTATTTTGAAGCCCGCGCCAATGGCCTTTCAGGAAAAGCCACTATGGCAGGTGGCCTGCCAACCAAAGCAGCTCAGGCTCTGGCCAGGCTTTGCTACGAAACCCTGCTGGCCGATGGATTCAAGGCAAAGGTTGCTGCAGAGAATGGAGTTTCTTCAACTGCGGTAAAAAACATCATTGAAGCCAACACCTTACTCTCTGGCCTCGGCTTTGAAAGTTCCGGCCTTGCGGCTGCTCACGCCATCCATAACGGACTGACAAAGCTGGAAGAATGCCATCACCTCTATCACGGTGAAAAGGTCGCTTTTGGCACACTGACTCAGTTGTTACTTGAAAATGCACCGATGGGAGAGATCGAAGAAGTGCTCACTCTCTGCCGTTCTGTTGGGCTGCCAACGAACCTGTTCGATATGGGTGTTAAGGAACTGGATCATGATAAGCTGAAAGAGGTTGCAGAAGCCTCCTGCGCAGAAGGTGAAACCATCCACAACATGCCATTTCCGGTTACCCCGGATATGGTCTACGCGGCCATGCTCTCCGCTCACCAGATCGGCCTGAAGTAAACGGCATTTCTCGAATGGTCCCTGGGTTGCGGTGTTCAGTTTGGTCTTTGCTTTTGGCGGAGGCAGGGCCAGGCGCGGCAACCCGCCGCGGAAATATCCGGTTTCCCAATCAATATCTTACACGCCCAGGGCTCGTTGAGCCTGGTGCCTCCTCGGGAGATTAGCGACGATGAAAAAGCTTATTAATAATGTAGAAGACGTCATGAAGGAACAAGTTGAAGGGCTATGCTTGGCACACCCGGAGCTAAAACTTTCTGAGGACCCATGCTATGTCTATCGCGAGGACGATAGAGACACTGTCGCGCTGGTTTCAGGTGGCGGCAGTGGCCACGAACCAATGCATATCGGCTTTATTGGTGAAGGTATGTTGAGAGCGGCATGCCCTGGTCAGGTATTTTCATCGCCAACACCTGACCAGATCCTCGAATGTGGCAAAGCCGTCAATACAGGCAAGGGGGTCTTGTTGCTGATCAAGAACTACACTGGCGACGTGTTGAACTTTGAAACCGCTGTTGAACTGCTGCACTTTGAAGACATCCCGGTCGGATCAGTAACCATTGATGATGATGTTGCTGTGAAAGACAGTCATTATACCGCTGGCCGCCGCGGTGTTGGTGCAACCGTTCTCATTGAGAAAATCGTAGGAGCTGCTGCTGAGAGTGGTGCGGACCTTGAGCGGCTGGAAGTGCTCGCCCGCGGCCTGAACAACAAGTCCCGCTCCTTTGGTGTTGCATTGCGCGCCTGCGTTGTGCCGGCTGTTGGCAAGCCGTCCTTCGACCTTGCTGATGATGAAATCGAGTTTGGTGTAGGCATCCATGGCGAGCCTGGTATTAAGCGGCGGAAAACCGGCGGTGTGCAAAGTCTGGTTACCGACATGCTCAAAGAGCTTCTGGGAAATACCGGTTATAGCCGGACAGTTCGTTCCTGGAACCGCAGGGAAGGCAATTGGGATGAAGCCGAAACCCGCGTGGAGGATTTTTCTGCAGGTGATGAGCTGATCGTAATGGTGAACGGAATGGGCGCTACACCTGCTTCTGAACTTTATGGTGCTTATCGTGAAGTTCACAAGGGGCTCGCTGCTGCAGGCTTTAAAGTTGCTCGCAACCTCGTTGGTAACTACTGCACTGCACTCAACATGGAAGGTTTCTCTATCACATTGTTGAAGGCAGATGCAGAAACCCTGACGTTTTGGGATGCACCTGTAAACGCGCCATCTCTGCGCTGGGGGCAATAAGGATCTCAACCCATGACACTGACGAAACAACACATTCTTGACTGGTTAAAAGCTTGCGCAGCAGAGTTTGAAACCCACAAGGATTACCTGACTGATCTGGACCGAGAAATTGGCGACGCTGACCACGGTCTGAATATGAACCGCGGCTTTAGCAAAGTAATGGAGAAGCTGCAGACTTTTGAAACTCAGTCCATTGGTGGCATCATGAAGGGCACAGGCATGACGCTCATGTCTTCCATCGGTGGTGCAAGTGGTCCACTTTACGGCACGTTTTTCATTCGCGCCGCAACCTCTGCCGCAAATGCGGAGGAACTGAATCTGTCTGGCCTTCTAAAGATGCTGGAAGATGGAGTGGCTGGCATCGTGATGCGCGGCAAGGCTGAACCCGCTGACAAAACCATGTGTGACACGTGGTGGCCAGCGCTGGAAGCCGGCAAACAAACTGCTAATAATGGTGAAGGCATGCAGGATGCCCTGGCTGCAATGGCTGTGGCTGCGGAAGAAGGGGCAAAAGCAACCATTCCTCTGCAAGCCAGAAAGGGACGTGCAAGCTATCTGGGTGAACGCTCCATCGGCCATCAGGATGCAGGTGCAACCTCCAGCATGTACATGATCAAAGCACTCAAAACTGTTGTAACCGGGGGCTGATCGCGTTGGTAGGTATTGTCGTTGTATCGCACAGCAAACAACTGGCCCAAGGGGTTAAGGAGCTTGCTGACCAGATGACACAGGGCAGATGTCAGATAGCGGTTGCAGGCGGGATTGATGATCCCACCAACCCTATCGGTACTGATCCTGTGCAAGTAATGACCGCCATTGAAACCGTTGTGGATGATGGTGGTGCTCTTGTGCTTATGGACCTTGGCAGTGCACTTCTGAGTGCGGAAATGGCCCTTGAACTGATGGACCCGGAACTTTCAGAAAAGGTTCAATTGTGTGCAGCTCCGGTTGTCGAAGGCACGATGTCCGCAGCCGTAGCTGCAGGATCCGGCCTGCCGATTGAGGCTGTTAAGGCTGAAGCTATGGGTGCTCTTTCTGCAAAGAAAGCACATCTTGGCATTGAGGACGAAGCAAGCGTGGCGGATCTAGCTTCCTCCGTTGCTGTTACAGGCCCCGTGCTTGAGTTTAACTGGACTGTTTTGAACCCACATGGGTTGCACGCCCGGCCAGCGGCCGTAATCGTGGGTGCTCTTTCCGCCTTTGATGCTGAGCTGACTATAACGCATGGCCCAGAAAGCGCGAATGCAAAAAGCCTGAACTCCATTGCTGTTCTTTCTGTTCGCAAAGATGATGCGATCACCTTCAGCGCACGCGGTGCTCAGGCAGAACAGGCAATTGCAGCCTTTGAAGCTTTGGCCAGGGACGGTTTTGGCGAAGACGTCAACACGGCCCCGGAAGCCTCAGTTGAAGACGTGGCAGAGATGCCTGTTGCTTCGGTGGATGGCGCGATTGCAGGTGTTGCCGCTTCCGATGGTATTGTGACGGCGCCTGCTGCCTTCTTTACCGTGAAGATGCCAGAAGTTCCAGCGCGGACCTTTGAAGGCACAGATGCTGAACTAAAGCGCCTGAATGAGTCTATTACAAGTGTTATTGAAGGACTGCGCAGTAAAGCTGCGACTGCGAAAGTTGCCAAGGATACCGCAAAAGCAGATATTTTTGCTGCGCATGAAGGCATGTTGGCCGATCCTGAACTGCAAACTCAACTCTGTGCCGAGATTACTGGCAAGGTGATTGCAGAGCAAGCCTGGCTTACCGTCATGACTTTCCTGAAAGAGAAATATGCCGCTTCTGAGAGCGTTTATATGCGTGAGCGCGCCATGGACGTGCAAGATATCACCCGTCAGGTAATGGTGGCTCTGGTTGGGGAGGAGGATGACGGTGTGGACATTGCTCCAGACACCATTTTGTTCGCTGAAGACCTGTCTCCCTCTGACACGGCTCGTCTTGATAAAGACAGCGTGCTTGGCATTTGCCTTCAAGGCGGTGGTAAGACTTCTCACAGCGCAATTATTGCGCGTGCCATGGGCATTCCGGCCATCGTACGGGCAACTGGCTGTCTCGGCGAAATTCAGGAAGGCCAGCAGGTCACTTTGGATGGCTTTACAGGTTTTCTCTGGACAGCTCCCTCTGATAAGAAAGCCGCTGAGCTGGATGCACAGCGCAAAGACTGGATTAAAAAAAGGGAAGAAACCACCACAAAAGCGCTGGAACCTGCCATCACTCTTGATGGCGTGCACTATCCTGTGCTTGCGAATATCGGCGGCTTTGGCGATGTTGAGAAGGCGTTGGCATCTGGTGCAGAAGGCGTTGGTCTGCTGCGCACTGAATTCTTGTTCCAGTCTTGCGCAGAACTGCCAGAAGAAGACGCACAGTATGATGAGTACAAACGCATCGCAGCCGCATTTGGCGATAAACCTATCACCATTCGTACGCTTGATGTGGGCGGTGATAAGCCACTGGCAAGTTATCCAATGGCAGAGGAAGAAAATCCGTTCCTTGGTCATCGCGGCGTACGCATGTGCCTGTCGGATCCGGCTCTGTTCAGCACGCAGATCCGCGCTCTGATCCGCGCGGCGGCAGACCAGCCTAACATTCAGATGATGGTGCCGATGATCGCAAATGTGCGTGAGCTCAAAGCCGTCAAAGCCTTGGTTGATGAGTGCCGTGTAGAGCTGAACATGCCAGCCGATGCTGTGCCTATGCAGGTTGGTATCATGATTGAGGTACCTGCGGCGGTGCTGGATGCAGACGCACTGGCTCAGGAGGCTGACTTCTTCTCCATTGGCACCAACGACCTGACCCAGTATGTAATGGCTGCGGACCGTGGCAATCCTCAGGTAACTGAGCTGGTGAACTACAATGAACCTGCGGTCATTACGGCAATACGGATGACCTGTGAAGCTGGAAAAAAGGCCGGGATTCCTGTGAGCATGTGCGGAGAAATGGCTGGCGACACCCATGTTTCAAAACTGCTTGCAAGCCTGGGTGTGACCAGGCTCAGCGCAAGTCCTGCCCTGTTACCGGCACTCAAAGCCCGACTTCGGGAAATAAGCATAAAGCCAAATACTTGGGAAGGATAGTGGCTCTCCATCCGTTCTGTAGGAATGGTACACAAGCGAATTTTTCGTAGCCTTGTAAGTCCAGGAACATCCGTTGGAAGATGGTCCTGGTGTTGAAGAGGCCATAGCA
>CANNAV010000152.1 GCA_947502585.1 uncultured Pseudovibrio sp. | reverse complement strand
AGCGCAGAGGAAAAGCTGCAATTTCAGGGCTGATTGAACTACTTTTGAACTAACTCCCCGGAACCCATAAAGAGCCAACACTTCTACAAGGTTCTCGAGGAAATCGTTTACATCTGTTTCAGCGCCTATCTGGTTTTCTATTCCATAGTCTCTCAGCCCCCAATAAGGGGGAGAGGTGATACAGCATTTAACCGAACCGCTAGGCAATTCCTTTAGCTTTGAAAGAGCGTTTCCGACTATTAAGTCGCGACGCAGAACTTTGACCTCACCCAATGCTGCTGACGAGGTTTGGAACATATCTTCTTGATATAGGCTCATTGATACACTTCTCAGACGCGCTTGTAGGAGCTGTTAGAATTGGATTGAGATCTATAGCTCGTGCAGATGAGGCAATAGATTGAGAAATATCCACTATCAGACTTTTATCTCATTCATTGTCTGCCCGCAGTATCGCAATCCTTAGAAAAAATCTAGGCGTACGGTTTCGTAACTTGGAACTGGGGTCTTCCATCCGCACAGTTGATTGTTTATGCGGCCTTAGTTGTCGGTGGGAAACTCAGGTGGCCGGTATCCATTAAGCATCCATTCTAATACACGGCAAGCAATCGGATTAGGTGGGCGAGTGCCGCTTGCGTCCTCCCACCTGCGCACTGTGCGTGGGTCGGTGTTTAAGATGCGCCCCAGCTCAGCCGCAGAAAGGTCAAGCTTCTCCCGTGCTGCTTTGAACGCTTTGGGGGTCATGCCTTGATTATCCTCTTTTGCTACTGGTGGGAGCATAGGGCGGCGTGTGTCGGTGGTAAAGCTGTGGACGTTCATAGCTGGGACTTTCGCGGTTATGTGTGGACAGGTGGGGAGGGGTTTTGCCCCTCCCTTTTCTCTCTTAATTTTCTTGTTGTTGACGCTTGCGAAGCTCTTTTAGGAGTTTGTCGGCGCTTTTTTGAGTTCTTCAATCTGGTCTTGAACCTTGTAGAGTTCTTGAGCCAGTTGCACTCTAGAGAGATTTTTCACTTCCTGTCCTCCTTAGTAGGCGGGCTTCATTGCCCTAAGGACAAGTATGATTATAGGGCCAGTGGCCCTATAATAAAATCCGCGAAGAGTTGGAATCTTAGAACCTGTACTATGGGTTTTGATGGGATGTGTGCATCTTGTGACGATGTAAAGAAGGGGGGCAGAATATACTAACTGGCGCTGCCGATTTGTTAGGCAAACAGGCGCTGTTATATGCGATTATAGAGCCCAATTAGGCAATAGCGAAATCTCGAAAAGATTAATATATTCAATTACCTGGAAAGATTTGTCTGGCGGATTTGCAATCCGCTGCGTCACCACTCCGCCAAGAGGCCAACCAAATGGTGTGAGAGGGCTTCTTTGATATTTGGGGCAGATAGTCAAGCATGCAAATCCAGTTCTCGTCTCACTCTTGTGTAAAACACCGAAATCTATGGGGTTTACCTGAGTGGATGTGTTTCCAGATAAAGTCATCCTGTCTTGTGCCTGGTTCAAAAACCTCATATTTGCAGTGCAAAGCTGAAAAATTGAAAGACAACAGAGGGTACTCTTTATTTTTACGGATATGGCAGCTTGTGTTTGTGGTGCATGAGCGATATTTCTCAGCCAAAGAATTTTGCGAGACAGTGAGGACAGGATGGTCAACTTCGCGGAACAAAGAACACTGATGGTCGACAATCAGCTGCGGACCAATGATATTACAGACCTGCGCATTATTGATGCAATGGGCATGGTGCCTCGCGAAAAGTTTGTTCCGGAAAACCTGCTGGAGTTGGCATACATTGATGAAGATATAGCTGTTGATGAAAAAGGCCTGCGCAAAATGCTCAAGCCACACATCTTTGGCCGTATGGTTCAGTTGGCAGATATCACTGCCAGGGATGTTGTGCTTGTGGTCGGCGCTGCCTCCGGGTATGGTGTGGCGATCGTTTCCTACTTGGCTGAGGCTGTTGTTGGACTGGAAGTTGATGTGGCGCTGTCTGAAGCGGCCTCGGCGAATCTTGAACAGCTGGGCATTGAAAATGCCGCAGTGATTGATGGAGATCTGACCAGAGGGTATGTGGCTGACGCGCCTTACGATGTTATTTTAGTAAACGGTTCAGTTGAAGAGCTGCCAGACGAATTGACTGCTCAGCTGAAAGAAGAAGGTCGTCTCGTCGTCGTTGAGGGGGAAAGCAATGCAGGTGTTGCACGACTTTACACCAAGTCCGGTGGTAATGTGAGTTCCGTGTTTGCGTTCAATGCGCATGCAAGCGCCCTTCCAGGTTTTGAAAAGCCGGAAGTCTTTGAATTCTGAAAATCAGCGAAGCAGGCATTGAGATGTGAGGCGAAGGGAAACCTTCGCCTTTTTTGCTTTTTTGTGAAGTGCTGTGAAGAACTTACGGTTTCGTGACCTGAATTACAGATTCCTTCCAATGTTGGTTTAAAGCAACTCAGGCTCTGCTGGGGTAGAATGATAACTGGGAGCTGCTACAGTCTTTTCCATTAATGATGCAGAGATATCCACGCTTCACTTATTGGGTGAAAAAACGGTAGTAAAAACTTAATGGTTCTATTAGTGTGCCTCCGGGGAATGATAATCGGTGATGAGACCGGGTAATTATATCGGTAAGATGTTGCCGGTTCGTCGCAGTAAAGTTTTTTTTTCCAAAATCGGTGTGATCGCCAGTTTCGGAAAAAGCCGAATAAGATATACATTTCGGCGAGTGTGTTGGGTTTGCGGTTCATAGGATTGACCTTGTTTGAGGCATATAAAGTGGTTTCTCGGAAAACGTTAGCGGGTGCAGTTGCGGTAGTCGGCTTGCTTGCAAATGCTCAAAGCGCGAATGCTCTTTCAATTAAAGAGGCATTGGCTGCTACCTATCAGAATAACCCGACATTGAACGCATCACGGGCGCAGCTTCGTGCGACAGATGAAGGCGTTCCACAGGCACTGGCCGGATGGCGCCCAAGTATGACTGGTAACGGACAGTATGGTTACCAGTGGAGGGACGCTCAGGGAACCTATGCCAGCAATAATAGTTATTCGTTGTCTGTCACAGCAACTCAGCCGCTCTTTCGTGGCTTTCGGACGGTAAATTCTACGCGCCAGGCTGAGGCTATTGTTCGTGCGCAGCGCGAGGATTTGCGGACCGCTGAGCAGACAGCTCTGTTTGAGGCTGCGACAGCTTATATGGATGTCATTCGCGATACTGCCCTGGTGTCATTGCGTCGCAGCGATTTAAAGTTCCAGGAAGAACAGGTTCGCGCATCTAACGACCGCTTTAACGTGGGTGAAGCTACGCGGACGGATGTTTCTCAGGCCGAATCGGGTAGGGCACGGGCGCAGTCCGCGTTGAACACTGCTTTGGCAAATCTGAACACAAGTCGTGCAATCTTTCGTCAGGTAATAGGTGTTGATCCGAAAAACCTGAGCGCTCGTACTAATGTGGCCAGCTTGCTGCCGAAGACTGTCGCTTCCGCCATCTCTATCGGTCAGGATGAACATCCCGCAATCCAGTCATCTCAGTTCATGGTTAATGCCGCTCAGTTTGCCGTGAAAACAGCTGAAGGTGTCCTGCTTCCGACTGCTAATGTTGAGGGAACTTTGTCCTACGGTGACACTAACCTTCCTGGTGTGTCTGGGAAACCTGACCGATCTGCTTCTATCTTTGGTCGTGTAAATATCCCAATCTATCAAAATGGCAGCGAGTATTCTCTTGTTCGTCAGGCTAAAGAAGATCTTGGGCGGGTCGAGATTCTCGTTGATGTTTCCCGAGATACTATCCGTGCACAGGCAATCTCCTTCTGGGGGCAGCTGAATTCGTCTATCGCATCGATTACCGCGGCTGAAGCGCAGGTTGCAGCAGCGCGCCTTGCTTTGGAAGGTGTGATTGAAGAGCACCGTGTTGGTCAGCGGACTACATTGGATGTTCTGGATACACAAAGCGATCTGGTGGATGCGCGTGTGACTTTGGTGACAGCACAGCGCGACCGTGTGGTTGCTGCTTATGCGGTGCTTTCCTCTGTTGGGCGTCTCGACTTTGATAATCTTGCATTGTCTGGTGCACGTTATGATCCTACTGAACATTACCGCCTGGTGCGTGATAAGTGGATAGGTCTGCGGACTCCGGATGGACGTTAAGATCCTCTGACATAATGATGTTTTGGAGAAAAGGGGCACCGTTGGTCTCCTTTTCTATTGACGCATTTTCTAAGTAGCCGGTTTTCCTTGTGGGAATTGGAATTTTGCGGAATATGCGGCTGTCAGGCGGGGGCGCTTTTCTCTTATATTTAAGTAAGTATATATTAACGAACTGAGTCGGAAAGCCGACGAATCAGACGCGGTTAGAATTGGAGCACATACATGGGAGCTGTCTCACAGGGTAACGAGCCTTCCATGGAGGATATCCTGAGCTCGATCCGCAAGATTATTTCGGATGACGAAGCGAGTGGTGCGGAACAAATGACAGATGCTGCATTGAGTGAGGCGGACGCAAGTCGCGAGTTATCACAGGACGATCTGGATAAACTTTTTGACGAGGCGCCAGCGCAACTGGAAACTGCTCCAACCCCTGAACGGGAAGTAGTGAAGAACGTGGAGCCAGACGTTCTGGAGCTGACGCAAAAAGAGCGGGTCGACGAGCAATCCTCCCCATTAAAGGTGATCGAAGGCCTTACTGATGAAAACAAGGAGGGGGGTGGAGACGTCGCTTTTCTTGATCAGCCGGGGCCTGATGCGTTTGGACTGAGCAGCACGGAGCAAGACGACATTCTTGAGCCTTCTGCTGCTGAAAACCCGGCGGAAACGCTTATCTCAAGTGCAACGGACGAGGTCGTGTCCAGCGCTTTTAACGGTCTTGCCAATACGGTGCTGTCCAAAAACGCCCGTACGCTGGAAGACCTTGTGGCTGAGATGCTGCGCCCAATGCTAAAAAACTGGCTGGACCAACATCTGCCGGGCGTCGTGGAGCGGCTTGTGCGCCAAGAGATCGATCGCATCTCGCGAAAGTAGTCTGCTGGATGCGAGGGGAGAGCCACTTCCTCCGCTACATCCGCTCTTCGCTCCTCTTTTTGAAAAAACCGGGTCAAAACCGATTTGAGTGCGGGCTGTTTGGGAATTTGTCGCTCAAATATGTTCTCTGACTGCATGAAAGCTTGACTTAGGCGAGTGCATCCGATTTACACCAGACAAACTCCATAAGTGGAAGAGCTTTTAGGTATGCTGGATAAAACATATGAGGCGGCCTCTGTAGAGCCGCGGGTTTACGACGCCTGGGAACAGGCAGGGGCCTTTAAAGCAGGTGCGGGCGCAGAAGATGGAGCTGCAACCTACTCAATTGTGATCCCGCCGCCAAATGTGACAGGCTCTCTGCATATGGGCCATGCTCTCAACAACACTTTGCAGGACATTATGGTTCGCTACCAACGTATGCGTGGTCGCGACGTTCTGTGGCAACCAGGAATGGACCACGCAGGTATTGCGACGCAAATGGTCGTTGAGCGCCAGATGGCTGCTGACGGCGGCAATATCACGCGTCGTGAGCTTGGCCGCGAAACGTTTATTGAGCGTGTCTGGAAATGGAAAGATGAGTCCGGTGGGATGATCTTTAACCAGCTCAAGCGCCTTGGTGCGTCCTGTGACTGGTCCCGTGAGCGGTTCACCATGGACGACGGTTTGTCCAAAGCCGTTTTGGAAGTGTTTGTTTCTCTTTACAAAGAGGACCTGATTTACAAGGACAAGCGTCTTGTGAACTGGGATCCTGAACTTCTGACTGCGATTTCCGATCTGGAAGTTGAGCAGAAGGAAATGCAGGGTAACATGTGGCATTTCCGCTATCCGCTGGCGGATGGAGTGACATACCAGCACCCTGTTGCTTTTGATGAAGACGGCAAGGCGAGCGAATATCAGACCCGTGACTACATCGTGATTGCGACCACTCGCCCGGAAACCATGCTTGGTGATACGGCCGTTATCGTTCACCCGGACGATGAGCGCTTTAAAGGGCTACCGGGAAAAGATATTATACTTCCGCTTGTTGGTCGCCGTATTCCGATTATCGCGGACGACTATATTGATCTGGAAACCGGTACAGGCGCAATGAAAGTAACGCCTGCGCACGATTTCAACGACTTTGACATTGGTAAGCGCCATTCCTTGCTCCAGATTTCCGTCATGGACCGTGAGGCCAATATTGTTCTGCGTGAAGCAGAAGGCTTTATGGATGGTCTGGAACTGACTGATGAGCTCACCAGGACGCTGGAAACACTTGAGGGTGTTGAGCGCTTTGCAGCGCGCAAGCTGATTGTTTCTATGCTGGAAGAGTGTGGTCTGCTGGATGGGGTTGTTGATCACGTCAACATGGTTCCACATGGCGACCGTAGCGGCGTGCCGATTGAGCCTATGCTGACCGACCAGTGGTACGTTGATGCGAAGACTATGGCAAAACCTGCTATTGCATCTGTCCGTAAAGGCCGTACCCGGTTCGTTCCTGCCAACTGGGACAAGACCTATTACGAGTGGATGGAAAACATTCAGCCGTGGTGTATTTCCCGTCAGCTGTGGTGGGGTCATCGTATCCCGGCATGGTATGGTCCAGAAGGCAAGTTCTTCGTTGAGCAGAGTGAAAGCGAGGCACTGGCAGCAGCTGCCGAGTTCTACGGCAAGCCGGTGAAGCTGATGGAACGGAATGAGGCTCTTGCGGCACATGGTGCTAGTGAAGCTGGTTTTGTTGCCATGTACCGCGATGAAGATGTGCTTGATACATGGTTCTCGTCTGCTTTATGGCCGTTTTCTACGCTCGGCTGGCCGGACAAGACACCTGAGCTTGCGCGGTACTACCCGACATCTGTTCTCGTGACTGGTTTTGATATTATCTTCTTCTGGGTTGCCCGGATGATGATGATGGGTAACCATTACATGAAGACTGAGCCATTTGACACGGTTTACATTCACGCCCTCGTCCGTGACGAAAAGGGCGCGAAGATGTCCAAGTCCAAGGGCAACGTGATTAACCCGCTTGCGCTGATTGAAGAATACAGTGCAGATGCATTGCGCTTCACGCTTGCTGCCATGGCGGCGCAGGGCCGAGATATCAAGCTTTCAACATCACGTGTTGCCGGCTATCGTAACTTTACCACAAAGCTCTGGAATGTTTGCCGCTTTGCTGAGATGAACGAGTGTCATGCTGTTGAAGGCTTTGATCCCGCGCTTGTTAAGCAGACTGTGAACCGCTGGATCGTGACCGAAACAAGCCGTGCTATTCGCGAAGTTTCTAAGGCAATTGATACTTACCGTTTCAATGATGCAGCTGGCGGTGCTTACCGCTTTGTCTGGAACACATTCTGTGACTGGTATGTTGAGCTGACCAAGCCGGTATTCTACAGCGATGATGAAGCAGCCAAAGAAGAAGTTCGTGCGACAACAGCGTGGGTTCGTGACGAAATCCTGAAACTGCTGCATCCATTCATACCGTTTATTACGGAAGAGCTTTGGATGCGTACGGTTGAAGATGGCGGGAACAAGCGTGAAAAGCTATTGGTGCTTTCCCCATGGCCTGCTTCAATTGGCGAGGATGGAGAGGCTGCTGCTGAGATAAACTGGCTGATCGACATGATTGTTCAGATCCGCTCTGTTCGTTCTGAAATGAACGTTCCGGCCGGGGCGAAGGTTTCAGTGGTGCTTTGTGGTGCGTCTGAGCAGACCAAAGCCCGTCTTGGGATTCATGAAGCGGCAATCATGAAGAACGCTCGTGCGGAGAGCGTCACCACCGCTGACGAAATCCCACAGGGATCGGCTCAGATCGTTGTTGGTGAAGCGACCGTTTGTCTGCCGCTTGCTGGTGTTATTGATCTGGATGCGGAAAAGACCCGTCTTGGTAAGTCTGTGGACAAGGTCGTCGGTGAACTGACCAGGATCTCCAGGAAGCTTGAAAATGAACGCTTCCTTGCAAAGGCTCCACAAGAAATTGTTGCCGCTGAAAAAGAAAAAGTGGCTGAACTTGCTGAGCGCAGAGAAAAGATGGAAGCTGCCTTGGAGCGCCTGGCAGCTCTGGGATAAGGTTCGTCCCTCCTTTCAAATCTGATAAACGCGGTTCTTTGGGGCCGCGTTTTTTGGTCAGAGCATGTTGCATTTATTTGCTTTAGCGCATCACACCCTGGGCCCAGTTGAGTAACAGAATTCCCAGATCAGTAAATGTGATTCAAGGTTCCTTTCAGGGAGGTCTGGATGAGTTCATTCCAATCTCTTGATAGTTTGACCCATTTTTATGTTGCCAATTACCTTCGCTTCTGAATCTATATTTTTCAGATTTGGAGTGTTGAGGTTATTTTGGGAAGGCTCTTTATGGGTTCCGGGGAGTTAGTTCAAAAGTAGTTCAATCAGCCCTGAAATGGCAGCTTTTCCTCTGCGC